>DBCG01000068.1 GCA_002292945.1 Proteobacteria bacterium UBA964
ACCAAAGCTATCGCACGCATGACACCCCTCCGATCGACGGCCACCGGGGGCGGGACGCACCCATAAATTCCGCGATCACGGTCAGACTGTAACCGGGACGGAATAAGGGCACTACCTGCCGAAAGTAACGGATTACGGTTAAAAAACCGGACAAATGACCGCATTGTGGCCGCCTGCAAGCGTCTTCGCGACCATCTGGTGGACAACGCTGGCCGATCAGCACCTCACGGTGCCTTCACAGCCCCCTCGGCCACCACCCGCACCCGCAGCGCCCTCGCGGGATCGAAGAGACCACCCGCCGCGCCTTTCACCTCATCGAGCGTGATCGACTCGAAATCGGCGCGCAGCGTGCGCGTCCATTCGAGCCAATCCGCGCGCGACTGCGATTGCGAGATCGCTTCCAACCAGAACCCGTTGTTCTCGAAGCGCGACTTGAGACCCTCCACCACGGGCTTACGCGCGCGCTCGAACTCATCGGCGCTGATGCTCCCGGCGCGCATCTGCGCAGCCACGCGATCGATGGCGGCGTTCGCCGCATCCATCTCCGTAGGTTTCACGTCGAGGCTCGTGTAGATCGAGCCGTAGCCGCGGTAGAGATCCGAGGCGTCGACCGCGATGCCCGGCGAGTAGGTCGCACCGAGTTTCTCGCGCAGCTCGTCGGTCATCTTGATCTGCAGCACTTCACCGACCAAAAATTGCACGCGTGAACGGCGGCGATCGAAGCTGTCACCCGCCGGCCAGGCGACCGCGAGCACGGCCTTGTCGGCTTCGGCGCCGTGGCGCAGCACCACTGGCGCCTTGGGGGCGACGGGGAAGCGCATCGGCGAAACACCACGGCTACGGTCGAAGTCCCCGCGGCGCGGCGGCAGCGTGCCGAGCGTGGCTGCCACGGCGGCGATCGCGCGGTCGACCTCGACATCGCCGACGATCGCGACCTCCATCGCGCCTTCGCGCATGGCCGGCTCAAGCACGGCCCGGATCTCCTCTGGCTTGCGGGCCTGCAGTTCCTCGAGCGTGGGTACGCCGAAACGCGGGTCGCCGTCGCGCAGCAGCCGTGCGAGATCGCGCGACAGTACGCCCTGCGGCGTCGCCTCGACGGTCTTGCGCCATACACCGACGAGCTCGCGGAACTGCTCGAAGGACTCCGGTCGATAGCCCGGATCCGTCAACTGAGCGGTGAACAGCTGCAACTGCAGGTCGAGATCGGCCGGCGGCACCGTCGATCCCATCAGATACGCGTCCTCGTCGACGCTGACGCCGAGCGACCAGTTGCGCCCGGCGAGGATGCGCTGCAGCTCATCCACCGAGTGCTTGCCGAGGCCTGCGTTGCCGAACGCGTTGTCGATCCAGAGTTCGAGACCCGGCTGGTCCTTCGGCATCGCGCGCTGTCCGTCGCCGAAACGCACCTGCATCGACACGCGATCCTTCTGGTAGGGCGTGGGCTTGAGGTTCAGCCGCACGCCGTTGGCGAACTTGACCTGCGTCACACCGAGATCGGCGACCTCGGTGCGCGCGACGATCTGCCCGGGCGTGCCCGGATCCGCGTAGGCGAAAGCGGCTGTGCTCGCCGCTTCGGGCGCGGCCACTGCAACCGCGCGGCTCGCACCGTAGGCGGCGAGGATCGCGGCCTCGGGCTTATCGAGCGTGGCGGCACTCGACATGAAGATGCGCGGTGGGTCCTCGCCCCAGGCGGCGACGAACGCCGCCTCGACCTCGGCGCGGGTGATGCCGACTGCGGCTGCCTCGAAGAGGCGCAGGTCTTCAGCGGGCGTCGTGAACACCGTGCGGCCATCGAACTCCCCCACCAAGGCGTTGGCGAGGTTACGGGTGCGGCGCGTCGCGGCGCCCTCGGCGGCGTTGCGGTAGGCGGTGCGCAGGTTGCTCAACTGCTCCTGCAGCTCCGCATCGCTGAAACCGTGCTGCAGGGCGCGGCGCAACTCCTGCTCGCCGACGGCGAGCGCCGCCTGCCAGTTCTCGGGCTTGGAGACCACGCTGACCGAGGGACCCTCAGCGATATCGAATGATCCCGAGTAACCGGCGCCGCCGTTGATCAGCACCGTGCCCGGCTTGCGGGTCAGGGTGTCGAAGCGGCGCGACAGCATCGAGAAGCCGAGGTCACGCACCAGGTTCAGGCGGCGGTCGGCCGCCGTGTCGGGCGTCAATTCATAGGGCCGCTGCGGTCCGAAACTGATGACCGTCGGCAGCGACGGATCCTGGAAAAAACCCGCGGCGAGCTTCGCCGGCGCGACCTTGCCGAGCTCTGGCTGGACGATCGGCGTCGATGGGCGCTGCCAATCGCCGAACTGCGCGCGGATCTTCTGCTCGATCGCCACGGGATCGAGGTCGCCCACCACCACGAGCAGCGCGTTGTCGGGCCGGTACCAGCCCTGATAGAGGTCGAGGAAACGCTCGCGCGGCGCTCGCTGGATGACCTCCTCGGTGCCGATCGGTAAACGCTGACCGATCGGACTGTCCGGGTAAAGGAAGTTCAAGCGGGCCACCAGCGCGCGGAACTGTGGCGAATCGCGGGTACGCTTCTCGGAGAGGACCACGCCGCGCTCGCGGTCGATCGCTGCGGGCGAGAGAAGCAAACGGTCCGCCGTCTCGCGCATCAGCATCAGCGACTTGTCGACCAACTCGTCGCGGGTATCAGGCAGGTCCAACTGGTAGACCGTCTCGAGGAAGCTGGTGTACGCGTTCGTATCGGGACCGAAAGCGAGCCCCAACCGCTCGAGCAGCTTCACCATCTCGCCTTCGGGGATGTTCTGGCTGCCGTTGAACACCATGTGCTCGAGGAAGTGGGCAAGGCCGCGCTGGTCGTCGGCTTCCATCATGGAGCCGACCCCGAAGCGCATGCGCACCGCAGCGGTCTTGCTCGGCAGCGCGTTGCGCATGAGTGCGTAGCGCAGCCCGTTCGGCAACTGGCCGTAGGTGACGGCCGGATCGGGCTTGAGCTCCGAAGCCTCGTGCGCCCAGATACGGCGTTCGCGCAGCGCGGCGGCGGCGGCCGGCGCGAGCGCAGGGGCGCCGAGCGCAGTGGGTGCG
>DBCG01000003.1:0-2314 GCA_002292945.1 Proteobacteria bacterium UBA964
GTGTTCGTCAACGGCGCCAACGAGACAGCACGCGCGGCGACCGATCCGAAGACGGTGGACGCCGGCTTCGACACCACGACCTATGTCGGAGCGGTCAAGGACGCGACCGACACGTGGTACGCCGGCTGGACCTGCAACTCGGCGACGGCGAACTTCGGCGCGACGGGAACCGCCTGCACGAGCTTGCCCCGGATCACGCCGTAAGCGATCTGCCCGGTGCGGGGCGGGGGCGGCGCTGGCCGTCGCCGCCCGACCCCGCCTGACCGAATGTCGACACGAGGACTGGCATGGATAATCTAGTCGCGGGATACCGCTCGCTGCTGATCGCTGCGCTCGCAGTGCTGACGGCGGCCGCAGCGGCCCAAGAAACCCCGCCCGCCGCCGGCGCCCAACCGCCGACAGAGCCCGCGGTCCCGGAGACGGCTGAAGAGACGGTGGATATCGATACGGTCGGCGAGATCGTCATCGTCGGTCGTCGGGACCGCAACGTCCAACAGGCTGCCAACCAGGTCCTCTCGGTGCTGTCGGCGGATGACATCGCTCGGACGGGCGAGGGCGACATCGCGGGCGCCCTGAGCCGCGTGACCGGTCTCAGCGTCGCCAGCAACGGCTTCGTCTATGTCCGCGGTCTCGGCGATCGCTACTCGCAGGCCTTCCTCAACGGCCTGCCGCTGCCCAGCCCGGAGCCGCTGCGCCGTGCTGTGCCGCTCGATCTCTTCCCGACCGATGTCATCGCGTCCTCGGTCGTCCAGAAGAGCTACTCGGCCAACTTCACGGGCGAGTTCGGTGGCGGTCTCATCAATCTCACGACGCTCGCGGTCCCTCGCGAACCGTTCCTCAAGTTCGGTTTCGGGCTGAGCGGTGACACGGAAACCACCGGCCATCTCGGCTACACGCACTACGGCAGCAAGTACGACTGGACGGGCAGCGATAGCGGCGTCCGCGACGTGCCGCCTGCGATGGCCGCTTATTTCGCGAGCGGCCTTCGACTGAGCTCGGGTGCGGTGGACTCCGGGGACCTCGCCAAGGAGTTCGCCAACACCAACACGGCGCTCATCCAGCGCAACGACAAGATCCCGGTGAACACCTCGCTTTCGTTGAGCGGCGGCACCTCCCGGGAACTCGGCGACGGCGAACTCGGTATCGTGGCCACCGCCGGTTACAGCCAGTCCTGGCGCACCAAGGACAACATCGAGCAGAGCGCCGCAGACGCGGAGCTCTCCGTGCTGGACAAGGATTATCGGCAGGTCTCGACCGAGAACCGCATCGTGGTCAACGGACTGTTCGGTCTCGGCTACGAGTTCGGCGAGGGCAACAAGCTCCGTTGGACCAACCTCATCATCCGCGACACCCTGAAGCGCAGCAGCCTCTCGGAAGGCAAGCAGAACAGCCAACGCCCGGACCGGGATTTCCTCGAGCAGGAGACGGGCTGGTACGAGCGGCAGGTCTGGAGCACCCAGCTCAGCGGCGGCTTCAACCTCGATCCGGTCAAGCTCGACATGCGGGTCGCCTACGCGAACTCCAGCCGCAAGGCGCCCTTCGAGCTCGCGTTCGGCTACTCCCGCTCCAACATCGCCGCCGATCCCTACGGCGCGTATTTCATCAACCGCCTCGACAACGGTCAGACCGGCTTCGCGAGCATCGTGTTCTCCGAGCTCGACGAGGACCTTCTGGCCTATGGCGCAGACGCGTCGTGGGAGGTCACGCCGCAGCTCGTCCTGTCTGCAGGATTGGAAGGTACGGACACCGAGCGCGATTCCGAGCGCCGCGAGTTCCTCGCCATCGCGCCCTCGACTTTCCCGAGCGGCGTCGCGATGTTCCGTCCGGATTACCTGCTCGGCTCCGAGGTCGTCGACTTCTACGATATCCGCTCTCTCGAGACCACCGAGTCTGACCCGGCCTTCACGGCCACGCTCGAGACCCAGGCCGCATACCTGCAGGCGCAGGCCGAGGTGGCCGATGGCTTCGAGATCAACGCGGGCGTGCGCTACGAGCAGGCGGAGCAGCTGGTGGAGCCGCGCCAGGTCTTCGCCACACCGGCGGGATCGTCCGCGGTGACGCGCCTCGACAACGACTACATCCTGCCCGCGCTCACGCTCACCTGGAAGTTCGCGGACGACATGCAGGCGCGTTTCAACGCCTCGCAGACGATCGCGCGTCCCCAGTTCCGTGAGCTGATGTTCCAGGCGTACTACGACCCCGAGAGCAACCGCGCCTACCGCGGAAACCCTCTGCTGATCGACAGCGAGTTCAAGAACGCGGAACTGCGTTGGGAGTGGTACTTCGCGCGCGACCAGCGGCTGTCGGCCGCCGG
>DBCG01000003.1:2345-5298 GCA_002292945.1 Proteobacteria bacterium UBA964
GGTTTCTGGAAGGAGATCGACAAGCCGATCGAAGCCTTCACCGGTTTCAACGACAACAACCCGGTGACGAGCTTCGCGAATGCGCCGTCGGCGACGCTCTATGGCCTCGAGATCGAGTCACAGAAGTACCTCTACCTGTCTGACATGTCCGAGAGCGCGTTCTTCGCGTCCCGCCGTCTGGTGCTGATCGGCAACTACACCTGGTCCAAGTCGGAGCTGAGCGTCAAGGACGGCGACACCACCGATGTGTTCGGTACGGTGACGCAGCCGGCGAGCAACTTCTTCCGCGACGGAGCCGCGCTGACCGGCCAGTCCGAACACCTGGCCAATATCCAGATCGGCCTCGAGGACGAAGATTCGCTGTCCCAGCAGACGCTGCTCATCTCGTACGCCAGCGATCGTGTCACGAGCCGTGGCGCGGCCGGTCTCCCGGACATCTACGAGTCGCCGGGTTTCTCCGTGGACTTCGTCGCCCGGCAGGGCTTCGATTTCATGGGTAAGGCGATGGAGTTCAAGTTCGAGGCCCGCAACCTGCTGCGTCGCGACTATCGCGAATTCCAGGAGCGTGGTCCGAACCGGATCTACTTCAACCGCTACGATCAGGGCGTCAAGCTGTCGGCGTCGATCAGCGCGAGCTTCTGAAGACCCGTCAGTCGGCTGATCGCAACAGGTCGTTGATGGAGGTCTTGGCGCGCGTTTGAGCGTCGACCTTCTTGACGATGATCGCGCAGCCGAGCGAGTGCGAGCCGTCCTTGGAGGGCAGGCTGCCCGGGACGACGACTGCGCCGGCGGGCACCCGTCCTTGGGTGATGAGGCCGCTCTCGCGGTCGTAGATCCGGGTGCTCTGGCCGATGAACACCCCCATCGAGATCACGGCTCCGCGCTCGACGACCACGCCCTCGACGATCTCCGAGCGGGCGCCGATGAAGCAGTCATCTTCGATGATCGTCGGCGTGGCCTGAAGCGGCTCTAGCACGCCGCCGATGCCGACGCCGCCAGACAGGTGCACGTTCCGCCCGATCTGCGCACAAGACCCGACGGTCGCCCAGGTGTCCACCATCGTGCCTTCTCCGACCCAGGCGCCGATGTTGACGAACGAAGGCATCAGGACCGTGTTCGGTCCGATATAGGCGCCTTTACGCACCACGGCATCGGGCACGATGCGCACGCCACTGGCGCGGATCGCGGCCTCGTCCATCGCCGCATACTTCAGCGGCACCTTGTCGAAGAAGCGCGTGTGCCCGCCCTCGATGAGGCGGTTGTCATGCGCTCGGAAGTAGAGCAGCACGGCTTTCTTGAGCCAGTCGTTGACCCGCCATCCGCCTTCATGGGGTTCGGCGACCCGCGCCGCGCCGGAATCGAGCAGGTCGAGACATTCGTCGAGGGCGATGCGCAGCTCGCGCGTGATGTTGCGCGGGTTGATGTCGGCGCGCTTCTCGAAGGCGGTCTCGATGAGGGCTTGAAGCGTTGCGGTGTCGGTCATGTCAGCGTCCTTGGAGGAAGTCGGCGATGCGGTGTGCGGCCTCGATGCACTGCTCGACCGGGGCGACGAGCGGGATGCGCACCCGACCGGCCGCCGGATTGCCAGCGCCCCCGTCGCGCGCGAGGTAGGAGCCGGGCAGCACGGTGACATGCTTGGCGGCGTAGAGGTCGCGGACGAAAGCCGCATCGTCCCGTCCGATATCCGGCCAAAGATAAAATCCGCCATCCGGTGCGCCGACCTGCGTGTGGGGCGCGAGGATGGGCAGCACCTTCGCGAACTTCTCCCGGTACAGCGCGCGGTTGGCCGCGGCGTGAGCATCGTCGTCCCAGGCGGCGAGGCTCGCGCGCTGGATCGGCGCCGGCATCGAGCAGCCGTGGTAGGTCCGATAGCGCAGGAACCGCTCGAGCACCTGCGGGTCGCCCGCGACGAACCCCGAGCGCAGGCCGGGCAGGCTCGAGCGTTTCGAGAGGCTGTGGAACACGACGCAGCGCTGGAAGGTGTCGTGGCCCGCGGCCTGTGCTGCCGAGAGAAGCGAGGGCGGCGGACGCGTGTCGTCGGGGTAGATGTCCGCGTAGCACTCGTCTGCGGCGATGATGAAATCGTGGCGCTCGGCGAGTGCGATCACCCGCCGCAGGAAGGCGAGGTCCATCACAGCCCCTGCCGGGTTGCCGGGGCTGCAAAGATAGAGCAGTTGGCAACGATCCCAGGTGGCAGGCGGCACGGCGTCGAGATCCGGCAGGAAGCCGTCTTCGGCGCGCGTGTCGAGGTAGAGCGGCTCGGCGCCCGCGAGGAACGCCGCACCCTCGTAGATCTGGTAGAACGGGTTCGGCATCGCGACGATCGGCGCACCGGCTGTGCCTTGATCGGCACCCGCCTTGCTCGGCTTACCGCCGCGGTCCACCACGGCCTGTGCGAACGCGAACAGCGCTTCGCGTGTGCCGTTCACGGGCAGCACCATGGACTCTCGGACCGAGTCTTTCGTCAGCCCGAAGCGCCGCTCCAGCCAGCGTCCGCAGGCGGCGCGCAGCTCGGCTGTGCCTGCCGTGGTCGGATAGCTGCCGAAGCCCGCGCGCTCACGTTGCAGCACTTCCAGAACGAACGGCGGCGGCGGGTGTTTGGGCTCGCCGATGGAGAGGTCGATGTGTGCGAGTCCCGATGGCGGCGTCACCGCCGCTTTCAGCGCGGCCAAGCGCTCGAACGGGTAGGGCAGCAGGCGTGACAGGTCAGGGTTCATGCGGCCTGCCGTCGGTCGAGCGCGTCGGTCAGGCGCGTGATCAGTCGCTGCGCGGCGTCTTCGGCGAGCGGCAGCCCGTCGGCGCCGCGCAGATGGAACACATCCTCCGCGCGTTCGCCGACCGTCATGATCTTGGCGCCGATGAGGTCGATGCGTTCCTCGACCATCACCTTGCCGATATCGCACAGCAGGCCCGGGCGGTCGGCGGCGATGATCTCGAGGATGGAGCGGCGGGG
>DBCG01000003.1:5312-8030 GCA_002292945.1 Proteobacteria bacterium UBA964
TTCCGTCGGCGGTGACGGTGATCTGGGTGCGCGTGTTGAACATCCGCGCCTGCCGTGGCGTACGGCGCGAGACGCTCACCAGCGCATCCCGTGGCGCCGCCAACGAGCGCTGCAAGGCGTATTCGATCTCTTCGCGGCGCTCGGCATCACCGATCGGTGAGCCGTCATCCTCCAGCACATGGTAGAGGTCGATGCTGTCGCCATCGAGCGTCGGCGTGATGCGCGCGTCGACGATGTTGAGTCCGAGCTGGTCGAGCACAGCCGTGGTGCGTGCGAAACCATGTCTGCGATGGGGCGCGACGGTGGTGATGGCGGTGGTGCCGCGCTCGCTCTCGGCCTGTACCGCCACCACCGGCTCCTCGGCGTCGACGGGACGCCCGGCGAGCAGCGCGGTGTGCCACGCGATCTCCTGCGGCGTGTGCCGCAGGAAATGGTCGTCGGCGAGGTGCGACCAGGCCGCAGCGATCCGCGCGTCGTCCATGTCCGCAGCCGCGAGCAGCGTGCGCGCGTCCTCCTGGTTGAGCTGCTTGAGCTCCTCCTGATCGATGGGGCTCTCGAGGCCGCGCCGAAGCGCGCGCTTCACGCGGTCGTGGAACTCGCTGAAGAGCGAAGCTTTCCACGAATTCCAGAGGCGCGGATTGGTGGCGCGGACATCGGCCGCGGTCAGCACATAGAGGTGGTCGAGATGGGCTTCGTCACCGACGAAGCGCGCGAAACCGTTGATGACCTCCGGATCCGCGATGTCCTGTTTCTGCGCGGTGAGCGACAGCTGCAGATGGTTGCGGACGAGCCAGGCGACGAGCCGGGCGTCGTAGCGCGTGAGACCTTGCTCCAGGCAGAACGCCTCGGCATCGACGGCGCCGAGCTCGGAGTGATCGCCGCCACGGCCTTTGGCGATGTCGTGGAAAAGGGCGGCGAGGTAGGCGACCTCGGGTCGCGGCAACGATTGCATGATGCGCGACAGGTTCGGCAGCTCGTGGTCGAAGCGCGGCAGTGCGAGGCGGCGCAGGTTGCTGACCACGAACAGGGTATGCGCATCGACGGTGTAGGCGTGGAACAGGTCGTACTGCATCCGGCCGACGATGCGGCCGAAGGAGGGTATGTAGCGTCCGAGCACGCCGTAGGTGTTCATCCTGCGCAGTTCGTTGGTGACGCCGTCCGGTGCGCGCAGGATTTCGAGGAAGAGGCGATGGTTGCGCGGGTTCTGGCGGAACTCCTCGTCGATCAACCAAAGGTTCCGGACGATGCCGCGGATGGTGTGGGCGCGCACGCCGCGGATGTCCGCGTTCTGCTGCAGCAGCGCGAACACCTCGAGCAGCGTCCAAGGTTGGCGCACGAAGACGTCGTCGTGCAGCGCCTCGAGGTAACCGTCGGTGACCTGGAACCGCGCGTTGAGCGGTTGCGGCTCATGGTCGCCGCCGGGCGCCGCCTCGACGATCGCTTCGCGGAACAGCTGCAGCAGCAGTTCGTTGAGCAGCGTGACATCCATCACGGTGCGGTAGTAGCGCTGCATCAGTTGTTCGACCGCGAGCGTGAAAGAGGCGTCCTCGTAGCCGAAGATCCGGGCGATCCGGGCCTGGTGGTCGAACAGCAGACGATCCTCGCGGCGACCGGTCACGGTGTGCAGCGCGAAGCGGACCTTCCAGAGGAAGCTCTGCGCCGCCTCGAGCCGCCGCACTTCGGCGGGCGTCAGGAAGCCGAGGGTCGCGAGCTGATCGAGCGTCTCGGCGCCGAAGTGGCGCTTGGCGACCCAGGCGATGGTCTGGATGTCGCGCAGTCCGCCGGGGCCTGTCTTGACGTTGGGTTCGAGGTTGTAGGCGGTGTCGTTCGCCTTGGTGTGCCGGTCGGCCTGCTCGCGGACCTTGGCCTCGAAGAATTCTTTGACCGGCCAGAGGTGCGCGGGCGAGAGGGCCTCGGTCATCCGTGCGGCGAGCGCGGTGTCTCCGGCCACGCAGCGTGCCTCGACGAGGGTGGTCATCACGCTCACATCGCCGGCGGCCGCTTCGGCGCACTCGGCGACCGTGCGCACACTGTGGCCGATCTCGATGCCGATGTCCCACAGGAAGGCGATGAACGGTTCGAGCGCCGCGCGCCCGGCTTCATCCAGTGCGGAGGGCACCAGGATCAGGATGTCGACATCGGAGGAGGGGTGCAGCTCGCCGCGGCCGTAGCCACCCACCGCCACCAGCGACCAATCTTCATCGTGATCCGGCAACCGCGTGCGCCAAGCTTCTCGCAGCACCGCGTCGAGCAGCTGGGCACGCGCATGGACCAGCGTCTCGACCGGCTCCTCGGCCTCGAAACGCGCCTTCAGCCCGGCCTGCGCCTCGCGCAATGCCGTGGCATAGGCTGCGGAAGTGCCGCCCGCCTCGGCAAGGCTCGCCGGCAGCAGCTCGAGCAACGGCCAGTTGGCCAGGCTCATCGCGAGCCCTGGGTCAGCACCTCGAAACCGTCGTCGGTGACGAGGACGGTGTGTTCCCACTGCGCCGAAAGGCTGTGGTCGCGGGTCACCACCGTCCAACCGTCGGGCAGCAGCTTCACGTCGCGCTTGCCGGCGTTGATCATCGGCTCGATGGTGAAGGTCATGCCGGCGCGCAGTTCGAGGCCTGTGCCGGGCTTGCCGTAGTGCAGGACCTGAGGGTCTTCGTGGTAGATGCGACCGATACCGTGGCCGCAGTACTCCCGCACGACGGTGAAGCTCTGGGATTCGGTCGATCG
>DBCG01000003.1:8056-8226 GCA_002292945.1 Proteobacteria bacterium UBA964
TGGATCGCGTGGCCGATGTCACCGAGGCGCGCACCCGGGCGAACGCAGCGGATGCCTTGCCACATCGCCTCGAAACAGCCTTCGACCAACCGCTGCGCGTGCGGCAACGGCTTGCCGACGAAGTACATGCGGCTGGTGTCGCCGTGGAAGCCGTCGTGGATGACCGTGAC
>DBCG01000003.1:8289-8508 GCA_002292945.1 Proteobacteria bacterium UBA964
TTGATGATGTCGCCGTTCTTCAGGCGCCGGTCGTTCGGGATGCCGTGGCACACCACATGGTTGACCGAGGTGCAGATGGTCTTGGGGAAACCACGGTAATTGAGGTTCGCCGGGACGGCTTGCTGCACCTGCACGATGTGGTCGTGGCAGAGGCGGTCGAGCTCGTCGGTGGTGACCCCGGGCTTCACATGCTCGCCGATCATGTCGAGCACTTCGGCG
>DBCG01000022.1:0-385 GCA_002292945.1 Proteobacteria bacterium UBA964
CGGATATCGCGCTGCACGTCCTCGGTGCCGTCGTCCGCGACATAGCGCAGGGGACGCGGCGTGCCGTTCGAGAGCACGAACTGGCTGGTCTGGCGGATCTCACCCGCCAAGGCAAGCTTGAACACGCCACGCGCGTTCGCTCGCGAGACATAGCGCCAACGTTCGCCGCCCTCGGCGGTCAGTTCCAGGGTGGTGCTGCCGGCGTTCATCCCACGGTAGACGATTTCAAAGTCTGCGCTGAACGGGGTCAGCGGGGTCTGGGCGCGGGCGTCGACGACGGAAATCGCGAGCAACGCGCTGATGAGCGCGATCGCAGAGGGGGCGGCGGTCCGTCTTGGGGTCGTCACTCGGTCCTCATCGGGGTGTGGCCTCGCCGGCGGAGGAG
>DBCG01000022.1:438-563 GCA_002292945.1 Proteobacteria bacterium UBA964
CGTCTAACGCGTGGCCATCGAGCCGCGGAATGCCTTGGTCGCAGGTCAGGCGCCCGTCGGCGATCCAACCGATGACGCGAGGGAATATGACGTGCTCGCGCTCGAGCACCCGCGCTGCGAGGCGG
>DBCG01000022.1:616-1070 GCA_002292945.1 Proteobacteria bacterium UBA964
CCTCGTCGTCGCCCTCCAACACCGTGACCCGCGACTGCAGCACGGGCGGCCCGCCGTCGAGCTCCGCCGTCACGAAGTGGACCGTGCAACCGTGCTCGAGTTCCCCGGCCTCCAGCACCCGCCGATGGGTATGCAGGCCCTTGTGGCGCGGCAACAGCGAGGGATGGATGTTGATCAAGCGTCCGGCCAGCGTCTGCACGAACTCGGCCGACAGGATCCGCATGTATCCGGCGAGCACGACGAGATCGATATCGAACCGGGTGAGTGCGGCCAGCAAGCGCTCGCCGTGGGAGGTGCGGGACTCGCCCGTCAGAGGCGGCAGATCCAGCGTCGGGATGCCGTGGGCCTGTGCGCGCCCGAGCGCTGGTGCGCCCGGGCGGTCGGAGATGACCACCAACACCTGTGCTCTGATGCGCCCGCTGCGGCAGGCATCGAGGATAGCGCCGAGGTTGCT
>DBCG01000022.1:1083-1303 GCA_002292945.1 Proteobacteria bacterium UBA964
CCGGTGCCTGAGGCGAGTACCGCAAGGCGCAAGACGCGCCCGGAAGGCGCGGCCGGCTCGCACTCGGCGGGGCTGCTCACCGGATCGACACTTCCCCGTCGCCCGCGGTCACCGCGCCGATGATCGTGGCGGTCTCGCCTTGCGCCGAGAGCAGTTCCAGCGCCGCTGGGGCGTCGGAGGCGGACACGATGACCACCATGCCGATACCGCAATTGAAGGT
>DBCG01000022.1:1462-1658 GCA_002292945.1 Proteobacteria bacterium UBA964
CGTGCACCGGCAGCGCTGCGGCGAGCGCCAGCATCGAGCGGACATAGATGCGGGTCGGGGCGAGCAGCCGGTCGAACAGGGGGCGTCCCCCGAGCTGTGTGGTGGCGTCCGCAGCGGCCATCGCGACCAGCTTGCGTATCAAAGAATATCCGTTCGAGTGGGGGCCGGAGGAGGCCAGTCCGATCACCGCATCACC
>DBCG01000022.1:1684-1818 GCA_002292945.1 Proteobacteria bacterium UBA964
GGGCGCACCTTGCTGCCGTCGATGATGGCGTCTTTCTCGACCACGCCGACGCAGAAACCCGCGAGGTCGTAGTCGCCGCCGTGGTACATGCCGGGCATCTCGGCCGTCTCGCCGCCGACCAAGGCGCAGCCGGC
>DBCG01000022.1:1975-4590 GCA_002292945.1 Proteobacteria bacterium UBA964
GTGTCGTGGCGACCGGTGTCGATCGCGAGTCGCAGCTTGGTACCGACGCCGTCCGTGCCGGAGACCAAGACCGGACGCCGCCAGCGTCCCTCGGGCAATTCCACCAATGCCCCGAAGCCGCCGATCCCGGCGAGCACCTCCGGACGGGTCGCTTTTCGGACCAAAGGTTTGATCCGTTCGACGAGCTCGTCGCCGGCGTCCATGTCGACGCCAGCATCTCGATAGGTCAGGCCGGTGCGTTTGGTATCGGGATCCATGTGCTTTGCGAGGAAGGCCAAAACGCTATGGTATCTTATCGTCCCGTCATGATGCCTTCCGCAAATCTCCGCCGCCGACTCTGGCTGGCCGTCCCCCTCTGCCTCGCGATGCTGGCGGGTCCGCCGCGGGCCTTGGCCGCGCAGGCCGTGGCCGTCGGCGACGTCACGACGGACATCGGTGGCGACGCCGCCTTCGCCGAAGGGATGCGCACGGTACTGGTCCGTCTGACCGGCCGTCGTCAAGCGGCGACAGACCCGGTGTTCGCGCCGCTCGTCTCCGGTGCCCGGCGCTATGTGCAGGTCTACCGGCCCCCGAGCGGCAGTGCGCCAGCGCGTATCACGTTCGATGTTGCGGCGGTCGAGCGCGCCGTCGTGGCCTTGGGGCAGACCACGTGGACGCGCACGCGTCCCGTGGTGCTCGGCGTCATCATCCAGCCGCCCGCCGGCGCCGATCCCGGGAAGGTCCGTGCCGAACTCGAGGCGGCCGCCAGCGAGCGCGGGCTGCCGCTCAAGCTCTCCTCGGCGTCTTCAGCCGGTTTGCCGGCCCAAGCACAGGTGGCTGCCCCGGAGGCGATCGCCGCGGCACGACGGCTCGGCGCCGATGCTTTGCTGCTTGGGACCGTCGACGGACCGGATTGGCAGTGGACGCTGTTCGAGGGCGGCGCGATGACCGTGTTCACGGGCGGTCCGGCGGCGGGCGTCGAGGGCGCCGCAGATCACTTCGCACTCGGCGTTGCAGCCGCAAGCGGCCCCGGCAGCGCGGCCGAGCTCGAGGTCGAGGGTATCGGGTCATTGGCCGATCTGGTGCGCGTGCAGCGTCTGCTCGAGTCCCTCCCTGGTGCGCGCAACACGACCGTGGTCGCGCTCGGCGGCCCGAGGACCCGCTTCCGCGTCGAGATCCCGCGCGGGAGTGAGGGGCTTGCCGAAGCACTCCTCGCGCGCCCTGAGCTTGCGAGACGGCGGGGCGAAGACGCTGCCTTGGTCTATCTGCTCGGACGCTGAGCCTGCGAGGATCGTGGACATGCTGCGTCACATCCCCAACCTCATCTGCGTGCTGCGCATGCTGCTCACCGTCCCCACAGTGGCTGCGATCTCACGCGGTGACCATGGCGAGGCGCTCGGGTTCTTCGTCGTTGCAGCGTTGTCGGACGGGCTCGACGGCTACCTCGCCAAGCGCAATGGCTGGACCAGCCGGCTCGGCACCATCCTTGACCCGTTGGCCGACAAACTCTTGCTGGTCGCGGTGTTCATGACCTGCGTGTGGCAGGGCTTGGTGCCCACCTGGCTCGCGGTGGCGGTCATCGCCCGCGACCTCATGATCATCGGCGGGGCGATCATCTATCGGTTGTGGTTCGGGGCGGTCGAGGGGCAGCCGACCTTGTTGTCGAAGGTCAATACGGCACTGCAGATCACGGTGGTGGTCGCGGCCTTGCTTGCAGCCCTGACCGGTCAGCCGCCTGCCGTGTTCATCGAGGCGTTGGCGGTCGCGACCTTGGCGACGACCATCGCCTCGGGCACCGTTTACTTGGCGGTCTTCTCCCGTCGTGGCTGGCGGCAGCTCGGCGACCCTGCGGCCGACTGATGCAGCAACTGCCGCTCGGCGTCCGTCTGCGTGAACGTGCGACCTTCGACGCCTTCGTCGTGTCGCCCGCCAACGCTGAAGCCGTGTCGCGCTTGCAGGCGCTCGCGGACGGCGGTCGCGGCGTGCTCTGGTTGTGGGGTGCGCAAGGCACCGGGAGGTCGCACTTGCTGCAGGCCGCTTGTGCCGCGGCGCCTGCATCGAACCGTGTCGGCTATCTTCCGCTGCTCGGGCTTGAGGCCTCAGGAGAGGATCTGCTCGAGGGCGCGGGTTCGCTCGACCTGCTCTGTCTTG
Organism: Proteobacteria bacterium UBA964; assembly: GCA_002292945.1. Taxonomy (GTDB): domain Bacteria; phylum Pseudomonadota; class Gammaproteobacteria; order Steroidobacterales; family Steroidobacteraceae; genus UBA964. Next base: position 4,106 of record DBCG01000022.1, read on the forward strand.
ATGATCTCGACAGTCGGGTCGGGGGTCGAGACTTCGAGCTTGCGATGTTCGGCGCATACCGCGCGATCGAGGAGGCGCGTCATGCGCTCGTCGTGGCGGCCAGCGCACCACCTGCCGCATTGCCGTGGGCCTTGCCCGATCTCGGCTCGCGTTGCGGGGCGGCTGAGATCTTCCAGCTGCGTCCGCTCGACGACGCACAACAGGAGCAGGCCTTGCGCCAGCGCGCATCTGCCCGCGGCCTCGACCTGCCCGAGGAGACGCTGCGTTATGTGCTGCGCCGGTTCCCCCGCGACATGACCAGCCTCGGCCGGTTGCTCGAGCAGATCGACGAGGCTTCGCTCAGCGCACAACGCCGGCTCACGGTGCCGTTCGTGCGTGCCATCATCGGCGACGCGGCGGGCGATCCTTGAGCGCGAGCGCAGCCTCTGCGACCCGTGCGCCGTGGGCCTGCGCGAGCGCCCGTACCGAACCATCCAACGCAGGCA
>DBCG01000022.1:4708-6673 GCA_002292945.1 Proteobacteria bacterium UBA964
CGGCAGCATCATGGTGAGCAGGGTGGTCTCTTGTCCGCCGTGAAGGCTGCTGCTGCCGCCGAACACGCCCGCGGGCTTGCCGGCGAGGCCTCCATCGGCCCATAGAGCGCTGGTGCCATCAAGGAAATACTTGAGCGCAGCGGCCATGTTGCCGAAACGGGTGGGGCTGCCGATCAGCAGCCCGTCGCAGCGTCGCAGGTCATCGAGCGTCGCCCAGGGCGACCCTTCATCGGGGACGGCGCGCGTCGGCCGCTCACTCTCGGCGGAGACGGGCGGTACCGTGCGCAGCGTCGCGATGGCGCCGGGCACGCTCTCCACGCCGCGACAGATCTGGCGCGCCAGCTCGGCCGTGGCGCCGTGGCGCGAGTAGTAGATGACCAGGATCTCGGCATCGCCGCTCACGGTTGCACCCGACCCAAGGCGGCCTGATGGGCGGCGCTCAAGCGCTCGACCACTTCACCGGCTGGCCAATCCTCGTTGGCGCTCGCGCGCCGGTGGCGATACTCGAGCCGCCCGGCATCGAGGCCGCGGTCGGAGACCACGATGCGGTGCGGTATGCCGAGCAGTTCCGCATCGGCGAACTTGACGCCCGGTCGTGCATCGCGGTCATCGAGCAGCACTTCGAGGCCGATCGCCTGCAGCTCTGCGTAGAGCTGCTCTGCGGCAGCGGCGACCCGTGGCGATTTGCCCGCGTTGAGCGGCACCACCACGACGCTGAACGGTGCCAGCGGTTCGGGCCAGCAGATCCCAGCCGCATCGTTGTTCTGCTCGATGGCGGCCGCGACGATGCGGGTGACGCCGATGCCGTAGCAGCCCATATACATCGTCACCGGTTTGCCGGCCTCGTCGAGGACGCTTGCCTGCATCGCCTCGCTGTACTTGCGGCCGAGCTGGAAGATGTGCCCGACCTCGATGCCGCGACGGATGGTCAAGCGGCCATCGCCGCCCGGGCTCGGGTCGCCGGGCACCACATTGCGCAGGTCAGCAGGCGCAGGTTCGGGCAGGTCGCGCCCCCAATTCACACCCGTGAGATGCATGTCGAGACGGTTCGCGCCGCAGACGAAATCCGCGAGGGCGAGGGCCGCATGGTCCGCATAGACCAGACAGGAGAGGCCGCGCGGACCGAGATACCCCGGTTCGCAGCCAGTGGCAGCGACGACCGTTTCACGGGCGGCCATGCGTAGGGGGCTCGCGACACCGGGCAGCTTCTGTGCCTTGATGGCGTTCAGCTCATGGTCGCCGCGCAGCAGGAGCGCGACCACGCCACCCTCGGCGCCGTCGACCATCAGGAGTTTGAGCGTCTGCGTGCTCGGGACGCCGAGGAAGGCCGCTAGATCGGCGATGGTGCGTTGGCCTGGCGTCGCGATCTCGGCGAGCGCAGCGCCGGGCGGCGGGCGCGGCGTGTCGGACGGGAAAGTCGGTGCGAGTTCAAGGTTGGCCGCGTAGTGATCCGCGCCGTCGGAGACCGCGATCGCGTCCTCACCGGAGTCGGCAAGCACCTGGAACTCTTCTGAACCCGTACCGCCGATCGAACCGGTATCGGCCTTCACAGGGCGGAAGTCGAGGCCCATCCGTCCGAACATGCGGATGTAAGCGGTCCGCATCGCGTCATAGCCTTCTTGCAGCGACTCGGGCGTAGCATGGAAGGAGTAGGCATCTTTCATGATGAATTCGCGCCCGCGCATCACGCCGAAGCGCGGGCGGATCTCGTCGCGGAACTTCACCTGGATCTGGTAGAAATTGGCCGGTAACTGCCGGTAGCTCTTGAGCTCGCGGCGGGCGAGGTCGGTGATGACCTCCTCGTGGGTCGGGCCGATCACGAAGTCGCGTTGATGCCGGTCCTTGAGGCGCAGCAGTTCCGGTCCGTATTGCTCCCATCGGCCCGATTCCTGCCAGAGCTCGGCGGGTTGGACAGCGGGCATCAGCACTTCGAGCGCGCCTGCGCGGTCCATCTCCTCGCGGATG
>DBCG01000022.1:6742-7009 GCA_002292945.1 Proteobacteria bacterium UBA964
GCGGCGAGCCGACGGATCAGCCCCGCCCGCAGCATCAGTTGGTGGCTGACGACCTCGGCCTCTGCCGGGGTCTCTTTCGTGGTGTTGACGGGATATCGGGACCAGCGCATGGGTAGGACTCAGCCTCGGAGGGGCAGGGTGCGACATGTTACGGTCGCGGCGATTGTCCCGGAAGGTTCCCGACCCTATGATGCGGATGTTTTCTGCCATTCCAAGGCTCGACCCCCCATCGTGAGCACCGACCCCACACCTGACACCCCGCAGCGG
>DBCG01000022.1:7025-7341 GCA_002292945.1 Proteobacteria bacterium UBA964
CCCGCCGCTTGGGCGTCGTCCTGTTGCCGAACCTCTTCACCACGGGCTGCCTCGCCTGCGGCTTCTTCGGCATCATCTCCGCCATCAACGGCGACTTCGGCCGGGCCTGTGCCGCCATCTATTTCGCGTTGCTGTTCGACGGATTGGACGGCCGGGTCGCCCGTTGGACCGGTACCGAGAGCGCCTTCGGAAAGGAGTACGACAGTCTCGCCGACATGGTGGCGTTCGGTGTCGCCCCCGCGCTGATCGCCTACCAATGGGGCATCGCCCGGATCGCGGAGTACGGTGATGCCTGGGTTCGTTTCGGTTGGGTAGC
>DBCG01000022.1:7434-12162 GCA_002292945.1 Proteobacteria bacterium UBA964
AGGGGCTGCCGAGCCCGTCCGCTGCCGGATTCGTCGCCGCCTATGTCTGGTTCACGAGCGAATGGCGGGAACCCGGGCTCGTCGGTCTGGTGGTGCTCTTCGCCGTGCCGCTGGTGGCCGGCATGTTGATGGTGTCCCGGTTCCCCTACTCGAGCGCCAAGCAGGTCGACTGGAACGTGCGCGTGAAGTTCTTCTACTTCGTGATCGTGCCGCTATCGCTGGCATTGGTGGTCGCCGATCCGCCGCCGATGCTGCTGTTCCTCTTCACGATGTATGTGCTGTCGGCGCCGACGGTGTGGCTGTTGCGCCTGCTCCGGCGTCCCGGTGGCACTGCGCCGCCCGCTGCCCCGGGCTGATCGCATGACGGTGACCCGCCATGGCTGACGCGGAGCGCCGCGCCGCCTATCTCGGCGTGCTCGGCATCGATCACTGGGTATTGCGTCGCGCACCCGCACCCGTACTCGCACCCGCACCCGCACCCGAGTCGCCGATGCCGCTGTCCGGGTGGGCGGCACTCGAGAGCGATGTGCGGGACTGCCGGCGCTGTGGGCTGCACCAGGGGCGCACGCAAGCGGTGTTCGGAGCCGGTGATCGGGCTGCCGATTGGATGATCGTCGGCGGTGCGCCGGATGAGGACGGAGACCGACAAGGTCTGCCTTTCGCCGGTGCGGCAGGACAGCTGCTCGATGCGATGCTGGGCGCGATCGGTCTGTCGCGCGATGCCGTGTTCATCGCCGGTGCGCTTCGATGTCGGCCACCGGGTGATCGCGACGTGCGCGTCGATGAGATCGCGCAGTGCCGCGACCATCTCTTGCAGCAGGTGGCGATGGTCCGGCCGCGGATCATCGTGGCGTTCGGCCCTGTGGCCGCTCAAGGCCTGCTCGGCACTGCGGTGTCGCGCGATGGGCCGCTCGACGGGCTGCGGGGCTCGGTCCATCGCTTTGGCGTCAACACCCCGGTCGTAGTCACGTATCATCCCGCAGCTTTGCTGTGCAGCCCGGGCGACAAACGCAAGGCATGGGAAGATCTCAAGTTCGCGCGCCAGGTGCACGCCGGACTGGAACCGATCAGGGGATGACCGCAGCCGACACGCCATGGCCACCGCTCCGCAACACCTGCCGACTCCGACCCTCAGCCTCCGCGCGATGCGCGAGGATGACCTGCCCGGCGTCGCCGCGGCCGAGCGCGATTCCTACGCGTTCCCTTGGAGCGAGGGGGTGTTCCGGGACTGCCTCCGCGCCGGCTACATCTGCCGCGTGGCCGAGATCGACCACCGATTGGTGGGCTACGGCATCCTCAGCGTCGGCGCGGGCGAGGCGCATATCCTCAATGTCTGTGTGCGAGCCGAGTACCGCTGTCGCGGACTCGGTCGGCGGCTCGTGACCGGAATGTTCGATCTCGGACGGGCGTACGGGGCATCCGACCTGTTCCTCGAGGTGCGGCCGAGCAACGCGACCGCGATCCGGCTCTACCAGTCGCTCGGACTCGCGCAGGTCGGATTGCGTCGCGGCTACTACCAAGCTGCGGACGGCCGCGAGGACGCGATCGTGATGCGTCTGCGGCTCGCGCCATGAGCCTCGCCCGATGAATCTCTCCCAAGAGGTCGAGCGTCGCCGGACCTTCGCCATCGTCTCCCATCCGGACGCCGGCAAGACCACACTCACGGAGAAATTGTTGCTGTTCGGCGGCGCGATCCAGCTCGCCGGTACGGTCAAGGGTCGCAAGGCGGCGCGCCACGCCACGTCGGACTGGATGCGTCTTGAGCAGCAGCGCGGCATCTCCGTCACCTCTTCGGTGATGCAGTTCCCCTATGGGGGTTGCGTCGTCAACCTGCTCGATACACCGGGGCATGAGGATTTTTCGGAGGATACCTACCGGACGCTCACCGCGGTGGACTCCGCTCTGATGGTGATCGACTGCGCCAAGGGCGTCGAAGAGCGCACGATCAAGCTGATGGAGGTCTGCCGGCTGCGCGACACGCCGATCATGACCTTCATCAACAAACTCGATCGCGAGGGTCGTGCGCCCATCGAGCTGCTGGATGAGATCGAGCGCGTGCTCGGCATCGCCACCGCGCCGGTCACCTGGCCGATCGGTATGGGGCGCGAGCTCAAGGGCATATATCACCTCGCCGAAGACCGGATCTATGTCTACGAGGCCGGCGAGCGCGGCCGGGTCGGTGAGAACCAGATCATCGACGGGCTGCACAGCGAAGCCGGGCGTGCGTTGCTCGGCGATGGCGCCGCGAGCTTCGACAACGAGATCGAGCTCGTGCGGGGCGCCACGCAAGCTTTCGAGACGGAGGCCTACCTCGCCGGTCGCCAGACGCCGGTGTTCTTCGGCTCCGCGATCTCTAATTTCGGGGTCGAGGAACTGCTCAAGGCGTTCACGACCTTCGCGCCGGGGCCGCAGCCACGCGCCACCCGTCAGCGACCTGTCGAAGCTGCCGAGCCGAAGCTCAGCGGTTTCGTCTTCAAGATCCAGGCGAACATGGATCCCGCGCATCGCGACCGGATCGCCTTCCTGCGGCTGTGCTCGGGAAAGTACACGCGCGGCATGAAGATGCACCATGTCCGTCTCGACAAGGACGTGCGCATCGCCGATGCGCTGACCTTCCTCGCTGCCGACCGCTCCGCTGCCGATGACGCGTATGCCGGGGACATCATCGGCCTGCACAACCACGGGACCATCAACATCGGCGACTCGTTCACCGAGGGCGAAGAGCTGGTGTTCACCGGCATCCCGAACTTCGCACCGGAGCTGTTCCGTCGCGCGGTGCTCAAGGATCCTCTCAAAGCCAAGGCCCTGTCCAAGGGGCTCGGTCAACTCTGCGAGGAGGGGGCGACGCAGCTTTTCCGGCCGCTTCGCAACAACGACCAGATCCTGGGCGCGGTGGGTCCGCTGCAGTTCGAGGTGGTCGCCTTCCGCCTGCAGGACGAGTACTCCGTACAGTGCGCTTTCGAGCCGATCTCCGTCCAGACCGCGCGTTGGGTCTACTGCGACGATGAGCGCAAGCTCGCCGAGTTCCGCACGAAGGCCTACGACCATCTCGCCGTCGACCACGGCGGGTCGCTCGTGTACCTCGCTCCGTCGCGCGTCAATCTCGGTCTCACGATCGAGCGTTGGCCCGAGATATCGTTCCGCGAAACCCGCGAGCATGCGGTGTGACGCACCCTTATAAGCGCCGCGATACGATCTCTTGGGCGTTCTACGACTGGGCGAATTCGGCGTTCTTCACCACGGTGCTTGCAGGTTTCTTTCCGGTCTTCTTCCAGAAGTTCTGGAGCGTGGGCGTCGATCCGACGGTGAGCACGTCGCGGCTCGGCTTCGCCAACGGCATCGCCGGACTGTTGCTGGCGATCCTTGCGCCGGTGCTCGGTGCCATGGCCGACCGGGCGGGTGGGCGGAAGCGACAATTGGTCGGCTGGACGCTGCTCGGTGTCGCCGGTACGGCTGCGCTCGGCTTCGTCGGCGAGGGCGAGTGGTGGTGGGCGGCCGCCTGCTTCATGGTCGCTGCGATCGGCGCGAATGCCGCCAACATCTTCTACGACGCCCTCTTGCTCGATGTGTCGGAGCCGCAGGATTACGACCGGGTATCGGCGCTCGGATATTCGCTCGGCTACCTCGGCGGCGGCCTGTTGTTCGCGTTCAATGTCCTGATGACGCTCAAGCCGCATTGGTTCGGTCTGGCTGATGCCGCAGAGGCGGTCCGTGTCTCGTTCATCAGCGCCGCAGTCTGGTGGTTCGTGTTCATGCTTCCGGCGGCGCGCAATGTGCGCGAGCGACCGCCCAAGGGTCCGGCCGTGGGTCTTTCGGTCAGCATAAGGGAGGGTCTGCGCGGTCTGCGGACGACGCTCTCGCACATCAGTCAATATCGCGAGGTCAGTCTGTTCCTGTTGGCGTACTGGCTGTACATCGATGGTGTGCATACGATCTACACCATGGCGGTCGATTACGGCGTGGCGCTCGGTCTGCCCAGTTCGAGCCTGCTCGCCGCACTGCTGCTCACCCAGTTCGTGGCCTTCCCCTCGGCTTTGGCGCTCGGCTGGCTCGGCAACCGGATCGGACCGAAGCGCGGCATCTTGATCTGCATCGCGGTCTATCTGGCTGCGACCCTCTATGCCTGGTTCCTAGACACCGTGATCGAGTTCTTCGCGTTGGCGGTCGTCATCGGATTGGTGCAGGGCGGTGTGCAGAGCCTGTCGCGCTCGTTCTTCGGTCGTTTGGTTCCCGAGGGGAAGGGCGGTGAGTTCTTCGGTTTCTACAACATGATGGGTAAGTTCGCGAGTTTCTTGGGTCCGATCCTGATCGCGACGGTGGCGTTGCTGACCGGCGACTCACGCTTGTCGATCAGCTCGCTCGTGGTGCTGTTCGTGCTCGGCGGTTGGGTGTTGTGGCGTGTGCCTGACCCGACACGAGGAGGTGCTTGATGTCGGTCGAGGGACAGGGTCGTTTTCCGCTGCTGCCGCCGCAGGTGCCGCAGGTGCGCAGCCTTTGGCGACGGGTGGTCGGTGTCTTCGGCTTATGGCTCGCTGGCTGGCGCATCGACGGTTCCTACCCGCCGCTGCGGAAATTCGTGATCGTGGTCGCCCCGCACACCTCCAACTGGGACTTCGTCTTCGGGTTCCTGGCGTATCTCGCGATGCGCATGGATGCCTCTTGGCTCGCCAAGCAGGCCGCGCTCTCCGGGCCTTTCGGTCGGCTGGGTCGCCGCTTCGGCGGTATCCC
>DBCG01000022.1:12244-12738 GCA_002292945.1 Proteobacteria bacterium UBA964
TTGGTGTTGGTGATCACACCGGAAGGTACGCGCAAGAAAGTCCCGGCTTGGAAACGCGGTTACCATCGCATCGCGCTGCGGGCCGGCGTGCCGATCGTGCCGGTGGCCATCGATTTCTCGCGTCGGGCGGTGACCTTCGGCCCACCCGTCGAGCCGACAGCCGACGCCGATGCGGACGAGCGTCGGCTGCAACAGTTCTTCCATGCCGGCATGGCGCGACATCCGTCGCAGTACTGACGTCAACGAGGCGACGGGTCCATCGGCCAGGCTGCAGGGTCGAGCGCGAACGAGGTCGCCAGCAGCCGGTACAGGTCCGGGTGATGGTCGCGCAGATCGATGGGCAACGAGAAGAACAGCTCGGCTGACACGGCCAGGAACTCGGTGAGATCCTCGGCGCCGTAAGGGTCGAGCAAGGTCGGCTCGCCCCGGTCCACCGCATCGCAGAGTTCCGCGTAAGCCGCCTCCAATTCAGCGTGCGCCGCCGGGTCGCCGCC
>DBCG01000022.1:12868-13367 GCA_002292945.1 Proteobacteria bacterium UBA964
AGCCCTGAGAGCGCGCGCCAGCCCTCGGTCACCACCCCGGTATCCTCGTCTTCGAAGGATTCCTCGACCACGAACTCGTCCGGGTGCAGGGTGATGCCGTGCAGCGACTCATAGCCATCGTCAGCCTGTCCCAAGGTCACGAGGCAAGCCTGCACGGCGATGCTCCACCGCATCGACTCATCGACCTCCAATCCCCCGGCACCGATGAAGGGCACCCGGCGAAGGAACGACTCTACCCTCGTGCGCAGACGGGTCTGCAGGTCGGGCGGTAGACGGTGCCAGAGGCGCACCCGCTCATCGAGCGGTCGTTCGACGATCATGGCGCTCAGAGCAGCATCCGGACCCGGCCCGACTGCGCCTCGAGGCTGAGGAGGGTCCGTTCGAACTCGGCCACCCGGCCTTGCTCCTGCGCAACGACCTCCGGCGGTGCATTTCGCACGAAGTTCTCGTTGGCAAGCTTGGCGGTGGCACGATGGATCTCCTCGCGCAGCTTCGTCGC
>DBCG01000022.1:13378-13860 GCA_002292945.1 Proteobacteria bacterium UBA964
CGCTTATCGAGGCGCGCAAGTTCGGCTCGCGGGTCGATCAGTCCCGCCATCGGTACCAGCACCTGCATCGCGCCGACCACGGCGAGCGCGGCGGGCGGAGCGGTCTCACCTGCGTCGAGACTCCGCAGGCTCTCGAGGCCGGCAAGACGGCTGAGGTACGCGCCATGGGCTGCGACCCGCGTGCGATCCTGTCCGCTCGCATCGTCCAACAGCACGGCCAGACGCCGCGCAGGACTGATATCCATCTCGCCGCGGATCTGGCGGATGCCCAGTACGAACGCCTTGATCCACTCGACATCGGCCTCGGCGTCCGGATCGAGGGAGGATCCTGCCGTGGTCGGCCAACTCGCGGTCATGATCGTCTTGCCGGAGGTCGCTGCGACCCCGGCGAGCGGCGCGACACGCTGCCAGATCTCTTCAGTGATGAAAGGCATCAGCGGATGCCAGGCCCTGAGCAGCGTCTCGAGCACCTCGAGCAGCGT
>DBCG01000022.1:14035-32214 GCA_002292945.1 Proteobacteria bacterium UBA964
CGCGACAAGATCCAGCGGTCGGCGACGCCCGGGGTGACCTCACCGCTGAGCAATTGCGGGTCGAGCGGGGCGCCGTTCTCGTCCTCGGCCATCATCATCACGAAGCGCGAGGCGTTCCAGAGCTTGTTGCAGAAATTCCGGTAGCCCCCGACGCGCGCGAGGTCGAAGCGCAGGTCCGAACTTTGGGTCGCAAGCGAGGCGAAGGTGAGGCGAAGCGCGTCGGTGCCGTGCGCCTCGATGCCTTGCGGGAAGGCCTTGCGGGTCGCTTTCTCGATGCCCGGGGCGAGCCGCGGTTGCATCAGCCCCGTGGTGCGCTTGCGTACGAGGTCCTCGAGGGCGATGCCGTCGACGATGTCGAGCGGATCGATGACATTGCCCTTCGACTTCGACATCTTCTGACCTTCGGAGTCGCGGATCAGCCCGTGTACATACACCTCGCGGAAGGGGACCTCGCCCGTGAACTTGATGCCCATCATGATCATGCGGGCGACCCAGAAGAAGATGATGTCGAACCCGGTGACGAGCACCGCGGTCGGATAGAAACGCTTGAGCGTGTCGACATCTTCCGGCCAGCCGAGCGTGGAGAACGGCCAGAGTGCCGAGGAGAACCAGGTGTCGAGCACATCCTCGTCTTGGTGCAGCGGCAGGTCATCAGCGAGGCCGTGGAGGGCGCGCACCTCTTCGAGCGTGCGACCGACATAGACCTGTCCGGCGTCGTCGTACCACGCCGGGATCCGATGGCCCCACCAGAGTTGCCGGCTGATGCACCAGTCCTTGATGTTGCGCATCCACTCGAAATAGGTGCGCGACCAGTTCTCCGGGACGAAACGGATGGAGCCGTCCTCGACGGCCTTGATCGCAGGCGCGGCGAGCGGCGCGATGCGCACATACCATTGGTCCGTGAGGTAGGGCTCGATGACCGCCCCGGAGCGGTCGCCACGCGGCACCATGAGCTTGTGCGGGTCGATGCGCTCGAGCAGGCCCGCGGCCTCGAGTTCGGTCACGACAAGCTTGCGCGCCTCGAAGCGATCGAGACCGCGGAAGCGCTCGGGCACCTCGTCGTTCATGCGTGCGTCGGGCGTGAAGACGTTGATGCGGGGCAGTCCGTGGCGCTCACCGACCTCGTGGTCGTTGAAATCGTGGGCCGGCGTGATCTTCACGCAGCCCGAGCCGAACTCCGGGTCCACGTAGTCGTCGGCGATGACCGGTATCTCGCGTTCAGCGAGCGGCAGCCGCAGCGTCTTGCCGACGAGCGCGGCATAGCGTTCGTCACCGGGGTGGACGGCGACCGCGACATCGCCCAGCATCGTCTCGGGCCGTGTGGTGGCGACGACGAGGTGACCGCTGCCGTCGGCGAGCGGATAGCGAAGGTGCCAGAGCGAACCGTCTTCTTCGGTGTTGAGCACTTCGAGATCGGAGACCGCGGTCTGCAGGACGGGGTCCCAGTTGACGAGGCGCTTGCCGCGGTAGATCAGGCCCTCTTCATGCAGGCGTACGAACACCTCGGTGACGGTGCGCGAGAGGCCCTCGTCCATCGTGAAACGGTCGCGCGACCAATCGACCGAGGCGCCGAGCCGGCGCATCTGGCGAGCGATGGTGCCACCGGACTCGCCTTTCCATTGCCAGACCCGCTCGATGAATGCCTCGCGACCGAGACCTGTGCGGGTCAGGCCTTCGCCCTCGAGCCGCCGCTCCACGACCATCTGCGTGGCGATGCCGGCATGGTCGGTCCCTGGCTGCCAAAGCGCCGCATCGCCGCGCATGCGGCGGTAGCGGGTGAGCGCGTCCATGATGGTGTCCTGGAACGCATGCCCCATGTGCAGCGTGCCCGTGACGTTCGGCGGCGGGATGACGATGCAATAGCCCGGGCCGTCGCCCTGCGGCGCGAAGAGGCCGGAGGCCTCCCACTGCGCGTAGAGGCGCTGCTCGATGTCGGCAGGCGCGTAGACCTTGTCCATGGTCGCTGACTGGGGCTCAGCGACGCGACGCGGCGCGACGCAGCAGGAAATCGGTCAGCAGCGCCACGGGCCGTCCGGTGCTGCCCTTGGCGCCGCCGCCCACGTAGGCCGAACCGGCGATGTCCATATGCGCCCAGCGCAGGCCCTTGGTGAAGCGTGCGAGGAATGCGCCTGCGGTGATCGCACCGCCGTCACGGCCGGCAACGTTCGCGAGGTCGGCGAAGTTGCTCTTGAGCTGTTCGCCATACTCTTCGGTGAGCGGCAACTGCCAGGCGCGATCGTCGGCGCGCAGGCCGGACTCGACGAGTTCGCGGGCGAGGTCGTCGTCGTTCGCCATGACGCCCGTGTGGTGCATGCCGAGGGCGATCACGCAGGCGCCGGTGAGCGTGGCGAGATCCACCACGGCCTGCGGCTTGAAGCGGCGCGCATAGTGCAGCGCGTCGCAGAGGATCAGCCGTCCCTCAGCGTCGGTGTTGAGGATCTCGACGGTGACACCCGCCGCGCTCGTGACGATGTCGCCGGGCTTGATCGCACGGCCGCTCGGCATGTTCTCGCAGGTGGGTACGAGACCGACCACATTGAGCGGCAGTCCGAGTTCCGCCACGACCGACATCGTGGCGATGACGGCGGCGGCGCCCGACATATCGAACTTCATCTCGTCCATCGCGCCCGGGTCCTTGAGCGAGATGCCGCCGGTGTCGAACGTGATCCCCTTCCCGACCAGCACGATCGGCGCCCGCGGACCCCGCGAGGCCTTGTACTCGATGACGATGAACTTGGGCGGTTGATCGCTGCCCTGCGTGACAGCGAGGAAGCAGCCCATCTTCTCGGCGCGGATATCCGCTTCCTCGAGGACGCGTACGCGGATCGAGGGGAAACGGGCGGCGAGGGCGGTCGACTGTTCAGCGAGATAGCTCGGGGTGCAGACATTGCCCGGCAGGTTCGCCAGGTCGCGCATCATGCGAGCACCTTGGCCCGAGGCTTGACCGTGGACGAGGCCGCGGCGGGCTGCTGCGGCCCCTGACGGGCGCACCGGACCGAACACGAGGCGCGACAGCGCGGGCGCGGCGGCCTTGGTACCCGATTTGAGATCGTTCACCCGATAGAGCGCGCCATGCGCGGTCTCGGCTGCCGAACGACCGAAAAGATAGTCGTCGAGCGCGCGCGGCTCGGGGCGGGTGAGCGCGACCGCGGCACTCGCCACCTTGGTGCGCGAGAGTGCGCCGACGGCCGCGGCGAGTGCGCGACGCCAGCTGCGGCGCGAGACTTCTTTGCCGCCTTGGCCGACGAGCAACAGCCGGGTGGCCTTGAGGCGCGGGAATGCGGGCAACAGCAGCGTCTCGGCGAGGCGGCCCGGGAAATCGCCGCGCTTCAGGAAGCGACCCAGGGCGCCGTTGCACTGCCGGTCTATGGCGGCGGCCGCAGCCGAGAGCTCGCCACCGTCGTGGACACCGACCACGAGGCAATCGACCGTGATACGGGCTGGGCTGCTGGTGAAGATCTCGAACTGCATGGGGCGCTCCGCAGGGGGTTTCGGTTGACCTGCTATTCTATCGTTTCCCGGCGCTTGCCGGTCGAGGAGCGGTCTTGGCGCGGATCCTGTCCCGTTATCTGCTGCGCGAGGTACTGGTCGCCTGGTTGGCCGTGACCGCCGTGCTGCTGGTGATCCTGCTGACCAACCAGCTGGCGTCGGTGTTGGCGCGGGCGGCCGAGGGCGGTTTCCCCCGCACCGTGGTGCTCGATCTCGTCGGGCTCGGAGTGGTACGCAATCTCGCGGTGCTCTTGCCCGTCGGGCTGCTGCTTGGGGTGATGCTGGCGCTCGGTCGGCTGTACCACGACAGCGAAATGACGGCGGTGGTCGCCTGTGGCGTCGAGCCACTGCGCATCTACGCGCCGATCGCACTGCTTGCACTCGCCGTGGCGATGCTGGTCGGTTGGTTGTCGTTGCGCGCCGGACCGGAGGCAGCCGCAGGCGTGCAGACGCTGCGCAGCACGGCCCTGCAGGCCGGGGAGTTCTCGCCGATCACGCCAGGTCGGTTCCGCGTTTTCGGCGGCGGCTCCGCGGTGTTCTATGCGGAATCCCAGGCCGCGGACGGTACGCTCGAGAGGATCTTCGTCAAGCGTCGCCGCGGCGACACCTACGAGATCACGGTCGCCGAGCGTGCCCGTCACGAGATCTCCCCCGACCGGACCTTGCATACCCTGACGTTGTTCGACGGCGAACGTTACGAAGGTAAACCCGGCTCGGCGGAGTTCCGTCGCGTACGGTTCAAGGAGAACACGATCCCTGTACGCGTCCCGCCGTCGTCATCCGGGCGCTTCGACATCGAGTCTGTGCCGACGGCGATGTTGCGCGGGCGAGGAGACCCCGAAGCCAGGGCTGAACTCGCCTGGCGGGTGGGTTTGCCGGTGATGGTGTTCGTGCTCGCCCTGCTCGCGGTGCCGATGTCGCGGCTGCGCCCGAGACAAGGTCGTTACTCGCGCCTGTGGCTCGCGATCACCGTGTATTTCGTCTACTTCAGCCTTGCCTCGGCGGCGCGGGTCTGGCTGGGTCGCGAGATCGTCCCTGCGCCGCTCGGTCTTTGGTGGGTGCATGCGCTGGTGGCGATGGGGACCCTCGCGCTTCTTCTCGCGCCCGGGTGGATCGCGCGTCGGCGCCACCGTGAAAACTGGGTGCCTGCATGACGGCGCTCGACCGCTATATCGTCCGGGCGGTGCTCGGTGGCGTTCTGATGGTGATGGCGGTGTTGCTCAGCCTCGGTGCGCTCTTTTTGCTGATGGGGCAGCAGGACGACATCGGTGTCGGCACCTACACGGTCTGGAACGCCATGGCATTCGTGGTCTCCAACCTGCCGCAGCAGGCGTGGGCGTTGCTGCCGATCGGCGCGCTCATCGGCGCGTTGCTCGGTCTGGGTACGCTCGCGCGCGGCAGCGAGCTCACGGTGATGCGGGCCGCAGGTCTTTCGCCCTGGCGCCTTGCGCGCGCGGTGGCCATCGCCGGTGTGCTTCTGGTGGGATTCGGCGCTGTGCTCGCGGAGACGCTCGCGCCGCCGCTGCAGCAGATGGCCCGCCAACAAAAGGCGTTCGCGAAGTTCTCCGATGTCAGCTTCGCCGGATCCGGTGAAGCCTGGGTACGCGACGGTGGCCTGATCGTGAATGTCGAGCGTCAGACCGGGGAAGGGCTGTTCGGCGGCATGATGGTCTACGAGCTCGGAGCCGACGATCGGTTGCTTGCGATCGGGCGTGCGGCCACGGCGAGGGCTGCCGAGGACGGCGCTTGGCGTCTCGAGCAGTACGCCGAGAGCCGCTTCGAGGGCGACCTCGTCGAGGGTAGCCGCAGCGCAGGCCGGACGCTGCAGTCCAATGTCAGCGCCGCGTTCCTCGGGATCGCCGCGACCGCGCCGGGCGATCTGCCCTCCGCGTCGCTCTGGAGCATGATCCGTCACCTCGAAGCGAACGGGCTCGATTCGCGCGAGCCCACCTTCGCGTTCTGGTCGCGCATCGCGCGTACGGTGGCACCGCTGTTCGCGGTGTTGTTGGCGCTGCCGTTCGTGTTCGGGTCGCTGCGCGGGGCCGGGGCGGGTGGCCGGATCGCTGTCGGCCTCGTGCTCGGTATCCTCTTCTTCTTGCTGCAGCAGATGATCGAGAGCGGTGCGGTGGTTTTCCGCGGAGACCCGGTCCTGCTCGCCTGGGTGCCGACCGCCGTCATGGGCGCCGCTGCCTTGTTCTTGATCGCGAGGACACGATGACCACGCTAGTGAAACGCACCACCCTGATCGTCCGCAGCATCGAGCGCTCCGTCGCTTTTTACCGCGATGTGCTCGGGCTCTCGGTCTGGTACGACGATCGGGTGACGCTCTCCGGGGTCGGTCTCGCTGCCGGCGCGCGTGGCGATGAGACCCACCTCGTGATCATGCAAGCCTCCGATCCCGTGGTCGGCAAGATCGGGCTGCTGGAGTTCACGCAGCCGCGTCTGCCCGAGCCGCCGCGTCGTGATCGGTTGGGCGTCGGCGATATCATCTTCGTGATGCAGGGCGAGGATGTCTACGGCGTACATGACCGTGCGGTGGCCTTCGGCGCCCGCATCCATGCCGCGCCGCACCGCTATGAGGTGCGCGGTGCCGACGGTGCGATGCTGTCGATGAACTCGTTGAGTTTGTGGGATCCGGATGACTACTTCATCGAGTACAACCAGCGGACGATCTCGGGAGGATGACAATGGCGTCCGAGCCGGGAACGACGCAACGGGTTTGGGACCTTCCGGTCCGACTGATGCACTGGGGGTTGGCTTTGTCGGTGCTCGGTGCGTGGCTCACCCGCGAACTCGAGGGTGACTGGTTTGCCTGGCATGTGCGATTCGGTTACGCCGTCTTGCTCATCGTGACGACGCGTATCGTCTGGGGATTCGTCGGCACCCGGCACGCGCTTTTCACGGACTTCGTGCGTGGACCCCGGGCGATCCTCGCGTACCTGCGCGCCGGGCGCGGTGGGTCGGTGGCGCCGGTGACCGGTCACAACCCGCTCGGTGCGCTGATGATCCTCGCATTGCTCGGTCTGTTGCTCACCCAGTCGGTCCTCGGCTTGTTCGCCAACGACCAAGTGCTCGAGGCGGGGCCGTTGTACGGCTATGTGGAGGGCGCCACGAGCGATCGGCTCACGACCCTGCACAAACAGCTTTTCGACCTGATCGTCGTGGCCATCGCCATCCATGTCGGTGCCGCGCTGTATTATCTTTGGGTGCGGCGCGAGAACCTGATCCTGCCGATGATCACGGGTCGGAAGCCGGGATCATCGTTGCCCGCCGGGGCGGAGGGGATCAGCCGATCGCGCACGCTGCTCGCGATCGCGATCCTTGCGGTGACGGGCGCACTGCTTTGGTGGGTCGTCGCGACCGCGCCGGAGGCGTCGCTGTTCGCGTTCTAAGGGCGGAGCGGTCGTATCAGGCGACGACGGTCTCGATAGAGCCGAGACCCTCGATGCCGCAAGAGATCCGATCTTGGCGGAGCACGCGGCCGACGCCCGCCGGGGTTCCCGTGTAGATGAGGTCACCCGCGCGCAACTCGAAGAGACCCGACAGCGCCGCGATCACATCGGGCACTGCCCAGATGAGGCCGGCGAGATCGGCGTCCTGGCGTACCGCGCCGTTCACGCAGAGCCAGATGCGACCCCGCGTCGGGTGACCGACCGCTGACACCGGATGCAGCGGTCCGAGGGTCGCCGAGTGGTCGAAACCCTTCGCCGCGTCCCAGGGTTTGCCCTGTGCTTTCGCTTCGGCTTGCAGGTCGCGACGGGTCCAGTCGATGCCGATGCCGTAGCCGAACACGCGCGTCAGTGCGTCGGCTGCGGGGATGTCGCGTCCGCCGCCGCCGAGTGCCACCACGAGTTCCACCTCGTGATGGAAATCCGCGGTGGCGGAGGGGTAGGGCACCGCCTCCGTGTCGGGCAGCAGGGCATCCGCCGGCTTGCCGAAGAAGAACGGCGGCTCGCGGTCCGGGTCGTGACCCATCTCGCGGGCGTGCGCCGCATAGTTGCGGCCCACGCAGTAGATGCGCCGCACCGGGAACAGCGTATCGGTTCCCGCGATGCGGGTCGTCACCGGCTGCGGCGCATCGAAGGCGTAGTCGGTCACCGGTCGCCGAGTTCCTTGAGAAGCGCCGGTGCGTCGTACACCTTGCGCAGCGCTTCTCGCATGATGGCCGGGTGCACGGCGACGGCGCGGTTCTTCACCGTATCGAACCAGAACGATCCCGAGATCGAGTGGATGTTGCCGTCGAAGATCAATCCAACGACCTCGCCGCGGGCATTGAGCAGCGGGCTTCCCGAGTTGCCGCCGATGATGTCGTTGTTCGAGCTGAGGTTGAACGGCGTCGACAGGTCGAGCTTCCCACGCGCCCGCTCCCACGAGGCCGGGACGCTGAACGGCGGCTGGCCGGTGGCGCGCTCGAAGGCGCGCCCGAGGCGGGTGAAGGGCTCCACGGGGCTGCCTTTTTCGACCCAGCCCTGCACCGTGCCGTAGTTGAGCCGTAGCGTGAAGGTGGCGTCCGGGTAGACCTCGGTGCCGTAGACCTTGAAGCGCGCGCGGGCGATCTTCTCCTCGGCGGCGGCGGTCGGCGCCTGCACTTCGTCCTCGTATCGCTTGCGCAGCGCACGCGCCGGGCCGTCGATCTCGCGGGCGAGCTTGATCATCGGATCATCCGAGGCGGCGATCGCCGCGGCGCCACCGTTCCACAGCGCCATGCGCACGGCGGGATCGGCGAGCTTGCTGCCGTCGATGAGCGAGGCGGCGAGACTGTCGGGTGAATCCTTGGCGAGCAGCTTGCGTACCACCGCATGGTCGGGACCCAGCCACTCGCGCATGCGTTCGAATCCGAAGGACATCGTCAACCGCTCCACCTCCGGATAGACGGGGGTCGCGGCCGCGAGCTGCTGCTGGACCCGCGGCAGTTGCGCATCGGTGAACTCCCGCAGGCGCTCGCCGTTCGGCTTCGTGCGCTCCTCGGCGCCGCGTACCAGCGTGCGTGCGACGCGGAACAAGCGGCTCTGGAATCCGGCCCCGCCCTCGAGATAACCGAGTTCGGTGTCGATGTCGCGGGCACGGGCGTTGGCTGCGGCGATGTCTGCCCAGGGATCGCCGAAGCCAGCGAAGGAAGGATCGGCGGCGACACGGGCGCGCAGCTCCGCTTCCTTCGCGCGCTTGTCATCCATCATGCCTTCGTCGAGCAAGGCGTCGAGCTGCTTGCGGCGCACCTTGATGCCGTTCTCGAGACCGAACAGCGTGTCCGCCGTGATGCGTCGCTCGGCATCTCCCTTCTTTGCGAACTCGATGTAGCGTCCGCGAAGCTCGTTGCTGCGCAGCAGCGAGGGCGGCAGTTCATCGTTGCGCAACGCCAGCAGTTGATCGACCGTCAGCAGGCGGTCGGTGGAGCCGGGATGGCCCGAGACGAGCACCAACTCGCCGGCTTTCGGGCCGTCGAAGTTGATGCGCAGCGGTCGCGCCACCGTCACCGGCTTGCCGTTCTCGTAGGCGCGCAGCAGGCCCATGTCGAGGCACCAGCGCGGGAACTGGAAGTTATCCGGGTCGCCGCCGAAGGCCGCGATGCCCGTCTCGGGTGCGAACACCAGGCGCACATCGGTGTAGCGCTTGTAGCGGTAGAGGAACTGCTGGCCGCCGTTGTAGAGCGCGACGCCCTGGCACTTGAGTCCGGTGGTCTTCTCGCAGGCCTGTTCGAGGCCGGTGATGGCGCGCTTGCGGGCCTCGTTGGCGGCGCGCTCGTCGAGTCCGCGCGTGGCCGCCTCGACCTTGTCCGTCACGTTCTCCATGCCGACGAGTACATCGGCGACCTGCGTGCGGCAGGGGATCTCTTCACCGCGGTTGCGGGCGACGAAGCCGTCGTCGAGCAGGCTCTTCTCTTTGGAGGAGTTCTCCGAGAGGCAGGCGGTGATGCAGTGGTGGTTGGTGAGGATCAGCCCCTCGGGTGACACGAACGACGCAGAGCAGCCCGAGAGGCGGACGGAGGCTTCGCGTACCCGGTCGAGCCAGGCGCCATCGAGGTTAGCCCCGTACTGCTGCTTCACCTTCGCCGTGGGGAAGTTGTCGTAGGTCCACATGCCTTCGTCGGCGTGGGTGGCGGTCGAGGCAAGCAGCGCGGCAGCGAGCGCAACGGCGGTCGAGAGGAAGGCGGCGCGATTCATCGGAGGCTCCGTAGATGCAGGTATCGATGGCTCTGATTCTAGATCAGCCGGGCCATTTCTGCCTCGTTCGTAGAGATTGGTTGCACGGGCACGTTTAACTGTGAAAACGCCGAGTTTTGGCTCCTGACCTGCGGGTGTCTCTGCGGTGCAATGGCCGCGCCGGGCAACGACCGGCGGCTATCCAAGGAGACATTCAGATGATCAGGCAAGCACGCCGGCGCATGGCCGGCCAAGGGATGACCGAGTACATCATCATCGTCGCGTTGGTCGCCATCGCCGCGATCGGCGTGTACTCGGCCTTCGGCGACATCGTCCGCGGACAAGCGTCCGTGGCCGCCGTCGCACTGTCGGGCGAGGACAACACCGCCGGTCGCGGTCTTGTCGGCGCCGCACGGGGCCGCGCGAACCTCGAAGCGCGTCAGCGCACGATGGAGGATTTCGAGGAATGAGGCGGCGTGCGCGCTTTCCACGCGGGCAGGTCCTCGTGTTCCTGCTGCCGTTGCTGGCTGTGCTCGGCGCGGCTGCTTGGTGGGCGTTCGAAGCCGGCCAAGCGGTGACGGAGAAACAACGTCTGCGCGATGTCGCCGAGGCGGCAGCGCTCAGCGGCGCTGTGTGGCAGGCGCGCTCGCTCAATTTCGCAGCGGCAATGAACCGGGCGGTCATCGCCAACGAAGCGGTGATCGCTCAGTCCGTCAGTCTGCGTTCGTGGTCGGACTACATGAGCCGGTTGCTGCCGACCGCAGCGGCGCTGACCACTTATGTGCCATATCTCAACGCAGCGGCTGCCACCTTGCAGCGCTGGTGGTCTGGATTCGATTCCGTCTTGCAGCCGTCATTGCGCGGTCTCGAGTCGCTCGCGAGCGGGGTGAGCCACTCCTTGGCAGCCGCGCAGCGGTTCATGATGTCGGCAACGCTCTTGACGGTGCCACAGATCGTTCGCGACACCGTCGAGGCGGCCGATCCGCGGTTTCGAGTGACGGAGGGTGGTGAGGCACAGCTGCTCGTATGGGCGGCCCAATGGCAGAACTTCAGTTCCTTCTATGGCGGTTCATGGCGCTGGCGCCAACAAGATGTGCTGCTGCGTTCGCTTGACGGCTTCAGCCACGAGAGAAACTTCACTCTGAGTCCCTTGCTCGGCAGTCGTCTGGTCCGTTTCGAGAAGCGCGCCGGGACCGATCTGCTCGATTTCGAGACCTGGCGTGCGCTCGATACGCTCTCCCTCCATCAGCCGCGCTATGTGGTCTTCGGGTCGATGCGCGAGCGTGCCGCAATCGCGTGGGGCGGTGCCGACAACGGTGTCGGGAGTGCGCTGCGGGGTCGGCACGGCGACGCACTACGGCGGAATCCACGAGCGGCACGAGCTGCTGAACGGAGCATCAGCCGGCAGCGGGGCTATCGCGGGTTGCCGTCGCTCTACGATCTCTCTGCTGCGCAGCGCGCGGAGTCCGGGCCGCCTCGCGTTGTGGTCCGGTTACGGCTGCCTGCCCAATCGCGGCGTGGTGCAGCCGAACTGCTCGGGTTCGGCTCCGTGCCGGATGCCGCGGGTGATCCGGTCGCGCTTGTCCCGGACCCGTCCAACGGCTCAGGAGATCTGTTCGCGGAGGCCGCCGCCTCGACGCGGTTCCTCCGCCTCGAACCTCGTCGCGATGGCGCACAGGAGGCGCCGAGTCTCTATTCACCCTACTGGCGCTCGACGCTGGCGCCCCTTTCGATCCAAGACCGCGTACTGCTGGCCACCCTCGATGGCACTCCCGTGTGGTTGGCGGGAGTGCCGCGGTGATCCTGCGTAACGCAGCGCGGGGCCAGGCCTTGATCGAGACGATTGTGGCAGTCCTGCTGCTGGTGCCGCTTTTGATCGCAACCATCGATCTGTGGCGGCGACAGGCTGCGATCCAGTCCGTGCAATCGTCCGCCCGTGCCGGCGTGCTGGCGTTCCATCACGGCGTCGATGTCGAGGCCTACGCCGCTCGCCCCGACGGACCGGTCAGCGGATCCGAGGTGACGGTCATCGCGACGCCGCAGCCTTCAGCAGCGCAGACCGCTGAGGAATGGGCGTTCGGGCTGTTGGTACCAGCCCAAGTGATCGGCGTCGGGCAGTTCGATCTGGCACGAAACCAGGCACGGAATGCGCGATCGACGGCGCGTCTGAGCGAGGGGCCTGCGCTGCAGTGGCTCCGTGCCGGATCGTCGCCGACGTTTCAGGCGGAGCTTTCGATCCTCGTCGATGACTGGCAGGCCGACAACGCTGAAACGGTACGACGGCGGACGGCGGCAATCTCAAGCGCCGGCCGCATCGCAGCCTGGGGGACACCATTGGAACTCATGGCTACGCCGCTGCGTCTTTTCGAGCCCGCTATCGCACGGCTTTGTCTCGGTCGCATCGAGCCCGATATCGTGCCGACCGATCGACTTACGGGCATCCGCCCCGGCATGTCCGACCTGAGGACTCAGCCATGTTGACGAGGCCGCTCGTAGGCCTAGGGTTCGGGTGCCTCGTCCTCGCCGTACATGGCCTTTCCCCGAGCAGCATGGTCCACGCGGGGCCCCGACCGAATCTGGCGACCCCGGCGCAGCGATGGGTGGTCGATCGGGTGCGGGTCAACGGTGTCCCGCTTGAGACGCGCGCTACATCGGTGGCGATGGACCGTGTGCTTCTCACCGAGCGCCTTTCAACACTTTGGAGTGCTGAAGCGCACCGTCTCGACACCAAGGACTCGTCTTCGACGCCGCCGGCATCGATGACGCTTCGACGAGACGCCGAGCGGACGGTCATCGGACGCCAACGAGGTAGGTTGCACGAGGTCATCAGCCTGCGCGACGCCCCCTCGGGCGGCACGAGCATCGTGGTCTCGGTATCGGATCTTTCCCGCCCTGCGGCCAAACTTCCGCGCTTGCCCTTCCGTCCGCCGTACGGTCTTCGCGCCGTCACCGTGATCGAGCAGGACGCCCCGGGCGGCGCGACGGTGGTCGTGCTGGACGCTGCAGACACTCCCGCGATCGCCTCGTCGCGCCTGCGCGAGGTCTTGCAGGTGGGCGGCTGGATCGTCCGTACCGATCCCTCCGGCCAAGCGCTATGGGCCGGGCGCCGTGGTGAGCGATTGGATGCGGTGACGGTTCGAAGCGGTCGAAGAACCGCGGTTGTCGTCCAGGTGTCCGCCGATGCGCGCTGACCACCTGTACGCAGCGCCTCGGATGCAACTAGGGCAAGCGAGCGTGGAGTTCGCGCTGGTGTCAGCGTCATTGGCGGCTGCCTTGTTGCTCCCTTGGGCCGGGGGGCTGTCACCCGCCGAGTGGCTGCTTGGCGCCATCGTCGAAGCCGCCGGCGATTTTCCGGCGTGGCTTGCGATTCTTTGAACGATTCCTGGAGACGATGACATGGTAAAAAAGATCCTCGATCTGTTGGCTGCTTGGTGGTTGTTGCCGGTCGCGCTGATCTGCGGCCTGGTGGCGTTCCTCGGCTCGCAGCGGCATCTGGCGGAAAGAGCTGCATCGGTCGAACAACGTTGGCAGCAGCGATACTCCCCGACGAAGGTGATCGTCGCGGCGCGTGATCTACCGGCAGGACGGGTGCTACGGGAGGCCGATCTGGCGCGACGGGACATGCCTTCCGCCTTCGTGCCGGGTGGGGCATTGCCGGCTGATACACAGGTCCGTGTCGTCGGGCAGCAACTTGTATTTGCGCTGAAAGCTGGGGATGCGTTGGTCGAAGCCCATTTGGCCGGACGCTCGGGTCCGACCTTGTCGGCAAGGTTGCAGCAGGGGACGCGTGCGGTGACGGTCCCTGTGGATGAGGTGAGCTCGCAGGCCGGTCTCGTCCGACCGGGCGATCGCATCGACTTGATGCTCGCTGAGGAGCGCACCGAGGTCAGCGGTCGCTGTGTGGTGGTACGCCCTTTGCTCGAAGCGGTGACCGTGCTCGCCACCGGGCGATCGCAGCGTGCGTTGCCGGGAGTGGGAATCGCCCCGGCTGGGATGTTCGAAGATCCCGCGTTCGCAGCGGATTACTCGACCATCACACTAGATGTCACACCCGAGCAGGCCCAATTGTTGGCGGTCGGGCTGAGGATCGGCGAGCTCGTGCCGTTGCTGCGACCAGAGGGAGATGAAAAGCGGTCGCCGCCAGCGGTCGCCGGGGCTTCCGGTCGCACCGCCTGCAACGCGGCGACGCTCGGCGAGCCTGTGATGGCGTCCGCGCGACGGTCGGGTCGTGCCTCGACGGCAAGCCTCGAGCTTCTGGTCGGTGGCTCCGGATCGCCCGCTTTGTCGAAGCACTTCTTTGCTGAACCATAACCGTGGTTCAAGCGCAAACCGAACATTATGAACCCTTGGGGGCTCCGATGAAAAATGTTCCGCAGAATGTGTTCTTTCTGATCCTCGGCCTGTTCATGTCAGGCGTGGTCCGTGCTGCTGATTCGTCCGTCATGCAGCCATCGTCCGCTTCAATCGGCGGCCCTGGTGCGGTGCAAATCCCGTTGGAGATGACGCTTTTCGTCGGCGATAGCCGGGTGTTCGATCTGCGTACGGTGCGCGTTGCGGTCGGCAACGGCAAAATCGTATCGGTCTCGCCGATCGGCGGTCAGCAGCTGGTGTTCATCGGCCAGTCCATCGGCAGCACCGTGGTGCAGTTCTGGTTGCGCGGGGGCGGTCTCCATCGGATGACCGTCACCGTGGTGGCCAACGATCTTGTCGCTACTTTATCGGCAGTCAACGAACTGCTTCACGACGCTCGTGGCGTGACGGCGGCGCTGCGCGGATCGCGCGTCGTGCTCGAAGGTGATGCAGCCGACTCACGTGCCCGGGAACGAGCGGCTTCTGTGGCTGCAATGTTCCCCGGTACGGTGGTGGATTTCGTCGCCAAACCGGGGTGGGAGGTGATGGTTCATGTGGATGTTCGGATCGTGGAGTTCAGGCGCGGTCGACTGCGCGAACTTGGGATCCGTTGGCGTGACGAAACGGACGGTCCTAGTGCCGGGGTGATCGGAGACCTGCTCGCCAATGACCGTTTCAGAGTGACCCCGCCGGATACCGGTATCCCGCCGGAGGCGTTCGATCCATTGCCGGTCAAGACCGCTGTCCGTGGCTATCTCGGCATTGCAAGCACATTGGATTCACGGCTTCGTATGCTCGAGCAGGTCGGCGAAGCGACGATCGTCGCAGAGCCGCAGTTGAGTTGCCGCAGCGGGGGTGCCGCGCGATTCGTCGCCGGCGGGGAGATCCCGGTACCTGTGGTGAACGGCGTTGGATCAACGGATGTCGAGTACCGGGAATACGGTGTCATCCTCGACATCAAGCCGGTCGCCGATACGAGCGGTGCGATCTTCGCGCGGATCGAGACTGAACTCAGTCAGATCGATGGTGCCCAACGAATAAACGGCATCCCGGGGCTGCTCAAGCGCCGCTCGACGACGGATATCAACCTGCGCAGCGGCGAAACACTCGTCATTGCAGGTCTTGCGAGTCGACAACGCAGTGCCGATGACGCCGGCCTTCCGGGTCTTGTCCGGATCCCTGGAGTAGGACGCTTGTTCGGGACCCGTGGGCAGCGGGGTGAGGAATCCGAGATCGTGATCTTCCTGACCCCGCGTGTGGCGCGACAGGCGGAGCCCTCGAGCCCGGGAGCGACCCGCATCGATGCAGCGCGGATCGAGGCAGCCGAAGCATCGGAGCGCGAGATGCTGCGCCGGGCGCAGCAGCGCATCGAAGCGCTTCGCGGCACGGTCCCGGCGCTGGAGCGTGCACCGTGAGGGCGCATGACCGGATAGTGCGCGGCGAGGTGCGTGTCGAGCGCTTGCCGCCCGGGCCGCATCTGGCAGGTCAGGCCGACGACTGCTCGGTCCGGTTGCGCGGTGCGGGTGTCGGCGGCCACCATCTGCGCATCGATCTCGCACCCGAGGGGACCTATCGGGTCACGGATCTCGGTGCATCGGGTGGGACCCGCGTCAATGGCGAGCGGGTGGTGGTGGCAGACAACTTGGGCGAGATCGATGTCATCCGTGTCGGCGATGATGAGTTCACAGTCCAGGTCATCGGGCGTCCGCAGAATGTCCCGTCGCCGCCATCCACCGCGCGTGGTGGTAGAGGAGACGCGTCCGCCCGGTTCATCGAGATGGCGCACCAGCTTCATCGTCGGCTACTTGAGCAGCTCGATCTGCGCCGACGCGATGTCGCGACGATGGATGACAGCGCTTTGCGTATGCTCGCCGGGCGATTGCTTGCGCCGTTGGCGGCAGATGCCGCCTCTCTCGATCCGATCGACGCCGACGACCTGCAGCGCTTCGTTCTCGACGAGGCGCTCGGGCTCGGTCCATTGGAGCCGTTGCTGGCAGACGATGACGTTCGCGAGATCATGGTCAATGGGCCTGAGAGGATATTCGTCGAATCCAAGGGTCTGCTGAGGGAGACATCTCTCCGGTTCAGCAGCGAAGCGGCCTTGCGCGGCATCGTGGAGCGCATCGTCACACCGATCGGTCGCCGGATCGACGATGCCTCGCCGATGGTCGATGCTCGCTTGCCGGACGGTTCGCGTGTGAATGTGGTCGTGCCGCCACTCGCATTGCGCGGCACCGCCATGACGATCCGACGTTTCGGTCGTCATCGCCTCGGCCCGCAGGAGCTCATCGATCGTCAGACCTTGGACGCGGCGATGCTGGAGTTCTTGAGCACCTGTGTGGCGCGGCGGCGGAACATGCTGGTGTCCGGCGGCACCGGTTCGGGCAAGACCACGTTGCTCAACGTCCTCTCGAGCTTGATCCCGCGAGAGGAACGGGTGGTGACGATCGAGGACTCCGCAGAGCTTGCGTTCGATCATCCGAACCTCGTTGCTCTCGAGACGCGGCCACCGAACATCGAGGGGCGGGGCGAAGTGACGGTCCGTGAGCTGGTGCGCAATGCCTTGCGGATGCGACCGGATCGGCTCGTGATCGGAGAGTGTCGTGGTGGCGAGACGCTAGATATGTTGCAGGCGATGAACACCGGCCATGATGGATCATTGAGTACGGTTCACGCCAATAGTCCTCGCGAGCTGTTATCGCGGCTCGAGGTCATGGTCCTGATGTCCGGCGTGGAGTTGCCGGTGTCCGCGATCCGCGAGCAGATCGCCAGTTCGGTCCACGTCATCGCCCACCAAGCGCGCTTTGCATGTGGAGCACGTCGGATCACGCATATCACGGAGGTGACCGGTCTCGTCGCCGGGACCGTCCAGACCCAGGACATCTTCCGCTTCGAAGCGGTCGATGATCGTGGTCGACCTAGCGGGCAGGGCGGATTCCACGCGACCGGCCATATCCCTCAGTTCTTGGAGCGCGGTGCTCCACGCGGATCCCGCGCGGACCTGCGTATCTTTCAATGTGGAAGCGGGTCGCAGGTGACGTCATGAATACGCCCTTGTGGGTCCCCACACTTTCAATCGGTCTGGGTGCGGCGATCGTCGGCTGGGTCATCGCGCGGATATCCGTGCGGGCGCTCGGATATCACCGTCGGCAACTCGCGCACCTCAACCAGGTGCAGCTTGTCGAGCTGTTCCTGTTCGTCGAGCCTGCGACGTTCCTGCGAATCAATCTGGCCGTCCTGTTGGTCGCGACGGTCGGGTTCGGCTGGTTGGCAGGCCTTTATGGCGCTGCGCTCGCGATGCTGCTCACCGCCGTGGCGCCAAGGGCGCTCTATATCTGGCTGCGCAAGCGACGACTGCGGATGCTGGAGAGACAACTGCCAGACATCGCCGATTCGATCGCCGGCAGCCTGCGTGCGGGTCTCGGTCTCGGTCAGGCGATCGCACGCGTCGCACAACATCAGCCGCCCCCTGCTGCGCAGGAGTTCGCCTTGCTGGTGCGTGAACACCGGCTTGGAA
This sequence comes from Proteobacteria bacterium UBA964, assembly GCA_002292945.1. GTDB lineage: Bacteria > Pseudomonadota > Gammaproteobacteria > Steroidobacterales > Steroidobacteraceae > UBA964. The sequence continues at coordinate 31,532 of DBCG01000022.1, forward strand.
TACCCCTCGAGCAGGCGTTATCCGATCTCGCTGTTCGTAGCGACCTTCGCGACCTGCATATGCTGGTGGCGACACTCGGCATCGCGCGTGATCTGGGCGGCGGCTTGGCCGAAGCGCTCGAACGATTGGGCTCGTCGATCCGTAGACGTTTGGTCATGGAAGATCGCATCGGTGCGCTGACTGCGCAAGGTCGGTTGCAAGGCATCGTCATGGGTGTTTTGCCGATCGCGCTAGGCGCGGTGCTGTTCGTGCTCGAACCTGTGCAGATGCGCAAACTCTTCACGGATCCGGTCGGTTGGCTGACCATCGGCGGTATCTTGCTGCTGGAGCTAGGCGGGTTGATGTTGCTGCGGCGCATCGTGAGCATCCGCGTATGAGCAGTCTGTGGATCGCCCTCGCAGCTGCCGTCGCGGTGACGATCCTTGTGTTCTCGCTCGGCCGACTGTTGCCTGCCTGGTGGGTGAACATCGCTGATGGCCGACGGTCCGCATCGCGAGCGGCTGAGCTGCCGTGGTTCCTGCGGCTGCTGATGCCGCTCTCCGAGCCGGCGGCCGTCTGGCTCGGGCCGCGGATGCCGACCGGCTTGCGCCAGTCCTTGCAACGTCGGTTACGGCTTGCGGGGATCGATGAGGCGGTCCTCCCGCAGCAATGGTTGGCCGTCGGCGGCGCATCGGCGCTGCTCG
>DBCG01000022.1:32240-34345 GCA_002292945.1 Proteobacteria bacterium UBA964
CGGGCGGCCGGAGCCGAGCCATGGGCCATGCTCGGTCTTTCGGTTTTCGGCGCCATGATGCCGATGCTCTGGATGCGCGATGCGGTCACGTGCCGCGCTCAGGAAGTCATCCGCGATCTACCGGTATATGTAGACATGCTGACGCTCGCGTTGGAAGCCGGTGGCGCCTTGAGCGTGGCGCTCAAAGTGGCGACCGATCGCGCGCCGGATGGCGTTCTGCGCCGAGCATTCATGCGGGTGCAGGGAGATCTTCGTGCCGGACGAAGTCGCAGTGAGGCGTTGCTGGCGTTAGGCGAGCGGTTGTCGCTGCCGGCGGTCGATCCGTTGGTCGCAGCGCTCGTGCAAGCGGAGTCGAGTGGTGCAAGCCTGGCAACGGTACTGCGGGCACAGGCCGATCAGCGGCTGCATGAACGGTTCGCAAGAGCAGAGAAACTTGCTTTGGAAGCGCCGGTCAAGATGTTGGGGCCGTTGGTCCTGTGCATCTTCCCGTGCACATTCCTCGTGCTGGCCTTTCCTTTGGTGATGCGCTTTGTCGGGGAGGGCTGACGACATGGGTTCGGTCCAAGACATCCTCTTCGTCGATGGCTGGGCGAGCGCAGTGGGGGTGCGCCGCGCTGAAGGTTGGTTCGATCGGGCTCGCGGCGTCTGGCCCGACCGACGCTGGCCTACATCGCAGGCGTTGTTGCTCCCGGGTTGCCGATCGGTCCATACCTGTGGCCTCGCGCGGCCGCTCGATGTGGTCTTCACCGACGAGGAAGGTCGCGTGCTGGTCGTCCATCGCGCAGTGGCGCCTTGGCGCGTTCGATCGGAGCCGGCGGCCTGCGCCACCTGGGAGTTCGCGGCTGGGGTTTCGGCGCGACTCGGAATCGCCCGCGGCGGACGATTGAATGTGCGTCGGGTGCGCGGTGCCACGCTCGTCGAGTTCATGCTCGCCGCGATACTGGTCGTCTTGCCCATGACATTCGTGACCTTGGAGCTTGCGCGATTGGTCGTGACAAGCCATGCGTTGCAGCATGCCGTGAACGATACCGCGCGAGAGGCGGGATTCGGTCCGCCCTCTGGCGTCGGTCTTCGGCAGTCGCTCGCGTATGGGCTGCTGCCGCTGTTCGTGCCATCCGATCCTGCCGCAGCACTCGCGCCACGACCGGCGTCAGCGGGACTCGAGGCAGGGCCGGGTCTCGCGGCGCTTGCCGTCGCTTATCGTGAGACCTTCCGGCCTGATCTCCTTGATGTGCGCTTCGAGTCACCGGACGGAGCCGTTGCAGACCCCGGCTTTGGCGCCATCGCTTGGCCCGAGAGCGGCGGTGCATGGCGCCTTCGGGTGCGCTACTGCCGGGAGCTGATTTTCCCGTTGGCCCGCCAATTGATCTCCGGGGTGGCTCGTTGGACAAATGGTTCGCCGTTCGAGCAGGCGTGTCTGGCGCGGGAGCGGGTTCCCATCGAGGCGTGGGCGTTGGTGCTTCGGCCTCGCTGGGAGCCGCGGTCCTTGCCCGGTGACTTCCCAGCTCCGCTGCCCCCAGTGCCGCTGCCAATACCGTTGCCGACTCCCGATCTGCCTCCCGGTCCGGTTCCGCCAGCGCCGATCAGCCCCGAGATCACGCCCGAGATCAATCCATGAATAGTGGACGGTCGACATCGTGAGCGGCCCTCGGCATCGCGACGAGGGTGAGAGGGCTATTTGCGGCAAGACGCGTCTTCAGCCAAGCGCCGGCACCGCGATCCCCCTCAAGCGTCTCGAGTTCCGGCCACACGGCACGCGGCAGGACGCAAGGAGCCCCGACCGTCTCCGCGTACTGCGCGGCTGCAGGTACATCGGGCGAGACCTGCCACGCGTCGATCAGTCGCCGCAGGTCGTCCGTCGTGATGTAGGGCGTATCAGCGAGCAGGACGAGCGCGGCGTTCGGCGCATCGGGCCCTACGGCTTCCAACGCCGCCAGCCCGAAGCGCAGGGAATGCGCCATGCCGTGCTCCCAGTCAGGGCAGACGATGACCGCCGGGTGTGGTGGGGCTAGCTGCTCGATAACGCCTTCGAGCACAGCTTCGGCATGGGCTCCGAGCACCACGGTGATCCGGGAGCCGTACTCATCCGGCGGCAGCGCCGCCTG
>DBCG01000129.1:0-7688 GCA_002292945.1 Proteobacteria bacterium UBA964
CTACACCGCCGATCTCGGTCAGCCTGATGAGGCGGACCCTGCCGCGATCCCGGCGAAGGCGCTGACGCTCGGCGCCGAGATCGCGAGGCTCGTCGACTGCCGCGCGGCCCTGGTCGCGGAAGGTCTTGCCGCCTTGCAGTGCGGGGCCTTCCATATCACGACCGCGGGCGCGACCTACTTCAACACCACGCCGCTCGGCCGCGCCGTCACGGGGACGATGCTGGTACGCGCGATGCGCGAGGACGGCGTCGATATCTGGGGTGACGGCAGCACCCACAAGGGCAACGACATCGAGCGCTTTTACCGCTACGGGCTGCTCGCCAACCCACAGCTGCGCATCTACAAGCCCTGGCTCGATACGGCGTTCATCGCAGAGCTCGGTGGCCGGCGCGAGATGTCCGAGTATCTGCGTGGGGCGGGGCTCGACTACAAGATGAGCGTCGAGAAGGCCTACTCCACCGACTCGAACCTGCTCGGTGCGACGCACGAGGCCAAGGACCTCGAGTTCCTGGACCGCGGCATCGACATCGTGCAGCCCATCATGGGTGTCGCGTTCTGGCGCGACGAGGTCGCCGTCGCGCGCGAGACCGTGCGGGTGCGCTTCGAAGCGGGGCGGCCGGTCGCGCTCAACGGCGACAGTTTCGCGGATGATCTCGCGCTTTTCATGGAGGCCAACCGCATCGGTGGCCGCCATGGACTCGGCATGAGCGACCAGATCGAGAACCGTATCATCGAGGCCAAGAGCCGCGGTATCTACGAGGCGCCGGGCATGGCGCTGCTGCATATCGCTTATGAACGCCTCGCCACGGCGATCCACAACGAAGACACGCTCGAGCAGTATCGGGCCAATGGACGGCGCATCGGGCGGCTGCTCTATCAAGGCCGCTGGTTCGATCCGCAATGTCTGATGCTGCGCGAGAGCGCGCAGCGTTGGGTCGCGCGCGCGATCACCGGGGAGGTCACGCTCGAGCTGCGCCGCGGCAACGATTGGTCGATCGTCGACACCACCGGGCCGCACCTCGCCTATCACCCCGAGCGCCTGACCATGGAGCGAGGCGAGGGCATGTTCACGCCGCAGGACCGCATCGGGCAGCTGACGATGCGGAACATGGACATCGCCGACACGCGCGAGAAGCTCGGGGTCTACACCGACGTCGGGCTGCTCAGCGGACGCGGCGACCTGCCGAAGCTCGAGGGGAAGTGAGCGCCGAAGTCATCGTCTGCGGCAGCCTCAACACGGACCTCGTCGCGCGCGTGGCGCAGCTGCCGCGCCCCGGTGAGACCGTCGTCGGTGAATCGCTGACGCGCCTGCCGGGCGGCAAAGGTCTGAACCAGGCGGTCGCCGCGGCGCGCATGGGTGCGACGGTCGCGATGGTCGGAGCGCGAGGGGACGATGCGGACGGCGCGACGCTCGCTGCGCTGCTCGTGGCAGAGGGCATCGACACGCGGGACCTGCGGGTGCGTGATACGCGCAGGATGCCGGACGCCCACACCGGTCTGGCTCAGGTGATCGTCGCCGCCGATGGCGAGAACAGCATCGTGGTGCACGGTGGCGCGAACCTGACGCTCACGGCCGAGGAAGTGCATGCGGCGTTCGCGGTGCCTGCGTCGGGGGCGTCGTCCACCAAGATCGCGCTCGCGCAGCTCGAGACGCCGCTCGTCGCCGTCGCTGGATTCTTTGAAGCTGCCCGTGAAGCCGGTGTGCGCACGATGCTCAACCCGGCGCCCGCGCTCGTGGACGCGCTACCGCTGCTCGCCGATGTCGATCTGGTGGTCCTCAACGAGATCGAACTCGGGGTGTTCTCGGCGGCGGCTGCGCGCGAGGCTGGGGCGGACGGCATCCGTTTCGCGCGTCCGGTCGACGCCGCGATGGTGTTGCTGCAGGGCCGCTGTCAGGCGGTGATCGTGACGCTCGGTGCGGAAGGCGCCTGGCTCGTCACCGGGGAGGACGCGGTGCACTTCCCGGCGCCGGTGGTGACGGTGGTCGACACGACCGGCGCCGGCGATTGTTTCTGCGGGGTCCTTGCGGCGGCGCTCGCCCAGGGCCTCGACCTCGAGGTGGCGATCGCGCGGGCGGTCGCTGCGGCGAGCCGTGCGGTCACCCGACCGGGCGCAGCGCCCGCGATGCCGCGGGCACTGGAGCTCGACGCCCCTTAAAAAGTCACTCCTGTCGGTTACCGTCAGGATTGACCGTTTTTAACGACTCGCCTAGACTTGGCGTTACCCCTTTCCTGCTGCGTCTTCCGCGAGAGTGAGCCATCCATGAGCCAGAAGATCTTCCCGATCACGATGCCCAAGTGGGGCATCGAGATGCAACAAGGCACGATCACCGAGTGGCACGCCGCCCCCGGTGGTGCGCTCGCCAAGGGCGCGCCGCTGCTCGATGTCGAGACCGAGAAGATCGTCAACTCCGTCGAAGCACCGGTCGCCGGCACGCTGCGCCGTATCGTCGCCGAGACGGGCTCGACCGAAGCCGTCGGGGCTTTGATCGCCGTGTTCGCCGATGCCGCGGTGTCCGATGCCGAGATCGATGCGTTCATCGCCGGCTTCAAGCCCGCCGACGCGAGCTTCGATCATGCTGATGCGCCTGCTGCGCCTGCTGAGACCGCATCCGCCGCCGACGCCGCGGCAGACGGTGAAGCGCGGATCAGCCCGATCGCGCGACGCATCGCCGAGCGGCTCGGTGTCGACATCACGCAGGTCAAAGGGACCGGTCGCAACGGCCGCGTGTCGAAAGAAGATGTCGAAGCCTATGCCGCCTCGATCGGCGTGCAGGCCGGTGGCACTGCTGCCGCGGCCCCGGCTGTCACCCCGACCGCAGCGGCAGGCGATGGCGTGGTGCGCGAGAAGATGACCTCGATGCGCGCCACGATCGCGCGCCGGCTGCTCGAATCGAAGCAGGGCATCCCGCACTACCGTCTCGCAGCGGATGTCGATCTCACCGCGCTGCTTGCGCGCCGTGCCGCGTTGCGGGCAGCGGGCACCGAGGTGTCCGTCAACGACCTGTTGGTGCGCGCCTGCGCGCTCACGCTGGTGAAGCACCCTGCGGTGAACGCGCAACTGCAGGGCGATGAGGTCCACAAGTTCCCCCATGCCGACATCGCTGTCGCGGTCGCGACCGACGGCGGTCTGGTCACCCCGATCGTGCGCAGCGCCGACACCAAGAGCGCCGCGCAGATCGGCGCGGAGACGGGTGATCTCGCCGCACGTGCGCGCAGCGGCAAGATCACCCGCGAGGAGATCACGGGCGGGACCTTCACGCTCTCGAACCTCGGGATGTTCGGCATCGACCGCTTCGATGCCATCATCAACCCGCCCCAGGTCGCGATCCTCGCGGTGGGTGCGGGCGCCGACCGTGTGATCGCGCGCGGCGGCAGCGTGGTGGTCGCGAAGGTCGCGACGCTGACGCTCTCCTGCGACCACCGGGTCGTCGACGGGGCGATCGGTGCGCAGTTCCTGCAGGCGCTGCGTCAGACGATCGAGTCGGCCGACGCGCTCTGACCGGGGAAGGCCCGGTTCAGTCGGCCGCGCGCACCCGGTAGCCGAGCCGGGGGAAGTGCACCACCACCGTACCGACCTGCGGGTCGGTGCGGCGGATCGCCACTTCGTTCGGCTGCAGCACCACGAGCTCGCCCACCGATCCGCCACGCTGCGTGTCGTCCGGTTCGACCACGACCTGCGTGCCGGCCGTGAAGCGTTGCGCATCGTGGGCATCGATATCGACCGCGATCTTCACAGGCGACGCCGCGCGAGCCGCCGCGTGCGCCGCGGCGATGTCGATCTCGGTGCGCGTGCCCTCGCCCATCCCGAGCATGCGCTGCTCCCATGCGGCCAGACGCGCGAACCCGGCCAGCAGCTCGCCCGCCGCCTCCGGCATCGCGCCGCGCATCATCGCGACGAAGGGATGGGCTTGGATGTCGGCGAGGCTGGGCGCCGCACCGGCGAGCCAGGCGCGTCCGTCGGAGAGCTGCTGCTCGAGCAGCCACGCATGCGCGCGGAACTGCGAGCGCCAGTGCGAGGCCTCGACGCCGACGGTGGCGAAGTCGATGTCGGGGAAGAGGTGTTCGCGGTCCTTGCGGAACGGCTCTGGCCACTGGTCCGCCGTCGCGCCGAGCACGATCTTGAGCGCGCTGCGGAAGAACTGGTCGCTCCACTTCACCATCGCCAGCTGCAAGCCGGCATCACCTGCCGGGAACAGGCTCGGTGTCGGGTGCAGCTGCTCGAGCTTGCGTGCGATGAGCTGTGAGTCGATGAAGAGCTCGGCGCCGACCTGCAGCACCGGCGTGCCACGGTAGCCGCCGGTGAGCGCGACCAGGCCGTCCTTCGGCGGCATCATCGGCATCTGCACCGAGTGCCACGCCAATCTTTTGAGGCCGAGCATGCGCAGCGCGCGCTGGGTGAAGGGTGAGGCGTCGTAATGATGCAGGATCAGTTCGCTCATGGTTTCCTCGCTGCCTGTTCACGCGCCTTCACGGCGTCGGCCGTCTGGCCGTAGAGGTAGGTGTGTCCGATCTCGTCGGCGCGACGCTCGTGGCCGTGCGCGACCCCGCGCTGCACGCCGGGCCGTGCGCCCATCGCCTGGTACCAGCGATGGATGTTCGGGAAATCTTCGAGCTGCTGGCCCTGCTTGTCGTGGTGCATGAGCCAGGGATAGACCGACATGTCGGCGATCGAGTAATCGCCCGCGATCCACTCGCTCTCGGCGAGGGCGCGTTCCAGTACACCGTAGAGACGGTTCACCTCGTCGGTGTAGCGCTTGATGCCGTAGGGCACCTGCTCCGGGGCGAACTTGCGGAAGTGGTGGGCTTGGCCCGCCATCGGGCCGAGTCCGCCGACCTGCCAGAAGAGCCATTGCAGCACCCGGTAGCGGCCCTGCGGTTCCTGCGGCAGGTAGCGGCCGGTGCGCTCGGCCAGATACATGAGGATGGCACCCGATTCAAAGATCGGCAGCGGCGGGCCGCCCGCGTCGTCGACGACCATCGCCGGGATCTTGTTGTTCGGGCTGATCTTGAGGAAGTCGGGCTCGAACTGCGCGCCGCGGGTGATGTCCACATAGGCGATGCGGTACTCGAGGCCGCATTCCTCGAGCATGATCGTGGCCTTGAGCCCGTTCGGACTCGGGTAGAAGTGCAGCGTGATCACGGACCGAGTGTAGCCCAGGCCCGTCAGTCCGCGATGAACGGGTCGAGGTGCTCTTGGATGAACGGCTCCGCCAGACAGTCGATGATGCCCGGGGCGTGCTCGGCGAGCGCCGCGGAAGCCATGTGGGCGTCTGCGGCTGCTTGATCGGCGAAGCACTCCACCACCGCATACCAGCGAGGCTTCCGCAGCCGGTAGTACTCGTAATAGAGCGTCCCCGGTTCGGTGCGGCGGACGATCTCGGCGTAGGCGTTGACGCGATCGACGAACTCCCGCTCGCGCCCTTCCTTCACATGCAGTTTGAAGATCGATGCGACTTTGGCCATGACTTCTTCCCTTGGCGCAGAGAACCAGTACGACTACGGACCCCGGTCCCGCAGCTGCGCGATCGTGGCCTCGATCCAGGCCTGCACCTCGTCGTTGATCTCACGCGGGTCGCGACCGGCGGCGGCGATGGGCGGACCGATGACCACGGTGATGGTGCCAGGCTTCTTCAGCAGGCCGCGCCGTGGCCAAAGATATCCGGCATCGTGCGCCACCGGCACCACCACACAACCGGCACGGCTCGCGAGCAGCGCGCCGCTCACCCCGTACCGTCGCGTCTCGCCTGCGGCCACCCGTGTCCCCTCCGGGAACACCAGCAACGAGAGCCCTTCACGCAGCCGCGCCGTCCCCTTGTGCACCACCTGGTTGACCGCCGAGGCGCCGGCGCCGCGGTCCACGGCGATGGAGCGCAATTGCCAGAGCCCCCAGCCGAAGAACGGGATGAGCATGAGCTCCCGCTTCAATACGATGACCTTCGGCGGACCGATCAGGAACTGCGCAAAGGTCTCCCAAGCCGACGAGTGCTTCCAGAGCGCGACATGCGGCGTATCGGGGAGGTTCTCGAGCCCCTCGACACGCCAGTCGAGGCGGCAGAGAACGCGCGCTGCGCGCAACATGATGTCCGCGTACCAGGCCGCCAAGGCGAACCGACGCGGCACCGGCAGCGCCCACGCCACGCACACGAAGAGGATCGCGAACGCGAGCGTCCACGCGAACATGAACGCGGTGAAGACGACGGAGCGGAGCCACAAGAGGCCCGATCGCTCCGCGCCGGCGGGGGGTTGCTGCGTGCGGATTATTGGACCGGCGCTTTCGGGTAGCGGGCGAAGATCTCGCTGACGGCGGAGGTGACCGCCGCTTGCGGGTTGTTGCGCACCTTGTCGGTGACGCGGCCGAACGCGGCGCCGCTCCATACGAGCTGCTTGCGCGCGCGATCGACGAGATCGACCGTCAGCGTGCCTTCGGTGTACTGGCGGACGACGGTCTCCTGGTTGTAGCCGACCCAGGGGCTGTACCGGCCATAGCGGTAGCCGAAGTACGGATCGGGCACCGACATGGTCGAGACATCGGTCTTCTCCGAGCTCTTGACGGCCGCGTTGACGAGCAGGTCGCCGCCGGACTCCACGTAGCGCACGCCGCGGCGGTCCATCTCGTTGCGGATCGACTGCTTCACGCTGTTGCCGAGCGTCGTCGCGGCGCCCGAACGGTCGGTGCCGAACGGCTCGAAGAAGGAATAGGTACCGTAGGACGCCATGTTCGCCGTGGGGTCGGCATCGATGCGCACCTTGGGGCCGCTGGTGGTGGCGCAGGCGCCGAGCACCAGCGCGGCGGTGCCGGCGAGGATCAGGGCGCGGAAGTGGCGGGAGAGGTTCATGGCAAGGACTCCTGAATCAGGTAGACGGTCAGCCGGGCAACCGCGACAGGTCGGCGACGCCCGAGAACAGCTCACGCACCTGACTGACCAAGGCCAGCCGGTTGGCGCGCAGCGCCGGGTCGGGGTCGTTCACCATCACCTCAGTGAAGAACGCATCCACCGCCGGTCGCAGACCCGCCAACTGCGTGAGCGCGTCATTGTAACGCGCCGCCTGCAGGGCCGAAGTGACCGAAGGTGTGAGAGCGTCGAGCGCGGCGTGCAGCTCGCGTTCAGCTGTTTCGCGCAACAACTGGGGGTCGACCCGCGTTGGAACGCTGCCGATATCCGATTTGCGCAAGATATTGGCGATGCGTTTGTTCGCAGCGGCCAAAACCTCAGCCTCCGGCAGGCGACGGAACGCCGCGAGCGCCTCGAGCCGCGCCATGAGATCGAGCGGCCGCGTCGACCCGCTCGCGAGCGCGGCATCGAAGGCTTCGGCGGGGTGTCCGGCTTCGAGCGCGTGGGCGCGCAGGCGCTCGAGGATGAACTCGCGCACCTCGGCGGCGGTGGTCGCCGTCTTCACTGGTTGCAGTGCGACGGCCGCATCGACGAGCACGCCCACATCCAGGTCGCGCCGTTGCTCGAGCAGGATGCGCAGTACGCCGATCGCGGCGCGGCGCAGCGCAAAGGGATCTTTGGTGCCGCTCGGCTTCTGTCCGATGCCGAAGATGCCGGCGAGCGTGTCGAGGCGGTCGGCGAGCGCGAGCGTGGTGCCGGTGGCGGTCGTGGGCAGCGCATCGCCCGCGCCACGCGGCTGGTAGTGCTCGCGGATCGCCGCGATCACTTCGGCGTGCTCACCGTCAGCCGCCGC
>DBCG01000129.1:7785-14316 GCA_002292945.1 Proteobacteria bacterium UBA964
TTGCAGAGGTCCGCGGCGCGCGCGACGAGCGCGCCATCCGCACCCAGTTGCGGCGCGAGCGTCGCAGCCAGCGCGCCGACGCGGCGGACCTTGTCGCCGATCGAGCCGAGCTTGGCTTGGAAGGTGACGGCATCGAGACCCGCACGGGACTCGGCGAGCGGCTTGCGCCGGTCCTGCGCCTGGAAGAACGCCGCATCGGAGAGGCGCGGGCGCACCACGCGCTCGTTGCCCTCGCGCACGCGCAGGGGTTCGCGGCTTTCGATGTTGCTCACCGTGATGAAGCGCGGCAGCAGTGCGCCTTGGTCGTCCTCGACCGCGAAGTAGCGTTGGTGTTCCTGCAGGGTGCAGAGCAGCACCTCGCGAGGCAGCGCGAGGAAGTGCTCCTCGAAGCGGCCCTCGATCGCCACCGGCCACTCGACCAGCGCGGTGACCTCATCGAGCAGCGCGTCGTCCATCACCGCACGGCCACCGAGCGCCGTGGCGCGGGCGGTGACGGCCTCGCGGATGCGCGCGCGGCGTTCCGCGAAATCGGCGATGACGAAGCCCTGCTCGCGCAGCACTTGGGCATAGTCGGAAGGCGCGGGGACCACGAGCGCCTGCGGCGCATGGAAGCGGTGGCCGCGGGTCGTCGCGCCGGCGTCGGTGTCGAGCAGGCGCGCGGGCAGCACCGCATCGCCCAAGCGCATCAGCACCCAGTGCACGGGACGCACGAACTCGGCCTCGCTCGCGCCCCAGCGCATGCGCTTCGGGATCGGCAACGCATCGAGCGCGGCTTGGACGATGCCGGGCAACAGCGACGCGGTGGTGGCACCGGGCTTGCGGCCCTCGAAGGACAGGAACTCGCCCTTGCCCTCGGTGACGCGCCCGAGCGCTTCGAGCGCGACACCGCAGCTCTCGGCGAAGGCCGTGGCCGCGCGCGTCGGTGCACCCTGCTTGTCGAAGGCGGCGTTGACCGGTGGGCCGCGACGCTTGATCTGCTGTTCGGGCTGCGTCGTCGGCAGTGCGCACACCAGCACGGCGAGCCGCCGCGGTGCTGCGTAGGACTTCACCGCGCCGTGCCCGAGACCCGCCGCAGCGAGCCCCGCGGTGATGCCCTCGGCGAGCGAGCGCTCGAGCTCCGGCAGCGCGAGCGGCGGCAGTTCTTCGGTGCCGAGCTCGAAGAGGAAATCTTGCACGGCGGTCATGGCGTCTTTTCCGCGGCCGTTGCGACCGGTGCGGCGCCCTGCAACATCGGGAAGCCGAGCGTTTCGCGGGCGTCGTAGTAGGCCTGGGCCACGCCGCGCGCCAGCGTGCGCACGCGCAGGATGAATCTTTGACGCTCGGTGACCGAGATCGCGCGGCGTGCATCGAGCAGGTTGAAGGTATGCGAGGCCTTCAGCATCTGCTCATAGGCCGGCAGGCCGAGCTTGGCCTCGAGCAGCTTCTGGCAGATGGCCTCATGCTCGTCGAAGTGACGGAACAGCACCGCTGTGTCGGCGTGCTCGAAGTTGTACTTCGACTGCTCGACCTCGTTCTGGTGGTAGACATCACGATAGGTGATCTTGCCGCGCGGGCCATCGGTCCAGACGATGTCGTAGACGCTGTCGACGCCCTGCAGGTACATCGCGAGGCGTTCGAGGCCGTAGGTGATCTCGCCCGTCACCGGCTTGCAGTCGATGCCGCCCACCTGTTGGAAGTAGGTGAACTGCGTGACTTCCATGCCGTTGAGCCACACCTCCCAGCCGAGACCCCAGGCGCCGAGCGTCGGCGACTCCCAGTTGTCCTCGACGAAGCGGATGTCGTGCACCAGCGGGTCGAAGCCGAGCATCTTGAGCGAGCCGATGTAGAGATCGAGGATGTCGAGCGGCGAGGGCTTCATCACCACCTGGAATTGGTAGTAGCGCTGCAGCCGGAAGGGGTTGTCGCCATAGCGGCCGTCGGTGGGCCGGCGCGAAGGCTGTACATAAGCCGCGCTCCACGGCTCCGGCCCGATCGCGCGCAGGAAGGTCGCGGTGTGGAAGGTGCCTGCGCCGACCTCCATGTCGTAGGGCTGCAGCACGACGCAGCCCTGGTCGGACCAGTACTTCTGGAGGGCGAAGATCAGCGACTGGAAGGTATGCATGGCACCCGGGATGCGGCCGGATTGGCCGGAAGATCGGCGGGGATTATAGCGGAGGGGGCGTTCCGGGTGCCGATGCCGGGCGGTCTATCGCGTCGTATGGCCCGACCTCGTCGCCAGCACCGCCATGACGGTGGCCAGCGCCACCAGCCCTACGCCCAGCGCGAACAGATGGCCGGTCGCGAGCGCGGCGAGCACCGTGGTGTAGAGGATGGCCTCCAATGGCCCGATCGCGACATAGGCGACGCCGTAGTCTGCGAGCGCCTTCGAGTCGGAGCGCTTGTCGACGATGCGCAGCAGCGCGACACCGAAGGCGATGGTCGCGGTGTTCCAGCCGTAAGTGAAGATGCCGGCCTCGAACCAGCGCTCACCGAACACCCGCGGCGCGACGATCAGCAGCCAGCTCACACAGAGCGCGAGACCGAGCAGTGCGAACACGATGAGGGGCACGGCGTGGGTCAGCACGATCTGTACGTTGATCGAGGCGATGCCGAACGCCACCAGATAATCCGATGCCAGCGAGCCGATGCTGCCGATGGTCTTGCCATCGACATACTGACCGACCTTCGCGAGATCGAGCGCGGCTTGGACGGACCAGCCGATCACCATCGCGATCACGAACGCGGGCAGCACGAACTTCGGCGGCAGCAGCTCGCGGATCGTGGGCATCACGGTGACCGTCAGTCCGTACACGGCGAGGACCAGCGCCACATGCCAGGCGAGCGGCTCGAGCGCGATGCTGTTGACCGTGGCGCGTCCGGTCGAGGCCTGGAACATCGGCGGCAGGAAGGACGACTGCTCGGGTGCCGTCTGCGCGCCGTCCGTGGTGCCGGCCGTGACCTCGCGCTCGATCCAGCCGCGGCGGCGCGCGATGTTCACCAGCACCAGTCCGCCGAACACCGCGCAGAGGATGCCGAGCGTGGCGAAGGTGAAGCCGATGCTGCGCGCGGCCTCCCACTGCGGCATGGCATCGGCGTAGGCGGCCGCGGTGCCGTGGCCGCCTGCGAAGCCGGCGGGCAGCATGATCATGAACTCGTCGCGCAGGTCCGTGAACACGAAGGCGAGCAGCGCCGTGCCCACACACAGCACCACGCCGTACTGCATGAACTCCGAACCGAGGCTATAGAGGAACGAAGTGCGGCTGCCACGCCAAGTCTCGCGCGTGAGTTGGGTCGGGCGATGCCCCATCAGCAGCGTCGCGAAGAGCAGCGTGATCAGGATGCCGGGATAGGTGCCGAGCAGTGCGGCGCCGTCCTCGGTGCGGCTGAAGGGCAGCAGGTCGTAGCCGCCCGGCCCGAGCGCGAGGCCGATGAGGCCGGCGATCATCGACGAGGGGATCAGGAAGCGTGAGAGCCCTGGGATACCGGCGCGCAGCAGGTGCGCGATCACCAGCAATCCGGAGATGATGCAGAAGTCGATCAGCATGCGTCCCTCGCATTGGTCCGTTCCTGCGTCGGAGGCAAGCCGAACGATTTTTTGTAGGCGTTGCTGAAGTGGGCGGTGGATCCGAAGCCGCACTCGACCGCCACTTCACGGATCGGCAGCAGCGTCTGACGCAGCAGGGTGCGTGCACGTTCCAGACGGCGCTTGAGGTAGAACATCGACGGCCCGATGTCCATCTGTTCCTTGAAGAGCCGTTCGATCTGTCGGGTCGAGATGCCGACCTTGATGGCGATCTCGCACAGCGGAACCGGCTCGTCTAGGGTCGACTCCATCATCTCGATGATCTGGGCGAGGCGAGGGCTCGCCACGGCGTAGCGGTTCTGGATCGCTGCGCGCTGCGCTTCTTCTTCGTCGCGGATGCGCGGATAGATGAACTGCTCCGCGACGTCCTGCGCGAGCTGTTTGCCGAAGGTCTCGCGCACGAGATGCAGCATCATGTCGAGCGCGGCTGTCCCGCCGCAGCAGGTGAAGACGTCACGATCGAAGATGAAGAGTTCGTGCGAGGTCTGCAGCGAGGGGTATCGCTTGCGGAACAGTTCGTCGTATTCCCAGTGCACGGTGGCGCGTCGGCCGTTCAGCAGGCCCGCCTCGGCGAGCACGAAGGTGCCGCAGCTGATCGCGCCGATGACCGCGCCGTGGTGGGCGAGGCGCCGCAACTGATGGTGGATCTTGTGCTGCCGTCCGAACTGCAGCGGTTCGAGACCGACGCAGACGACGACGAGGTCGATGTCGTGCAAGGCGTCGAGCGTCGCTTGCACCTCGACCGGGATGCCGTTGCTCGCCATCACGGGGCGGCCATCGACGGAGGCCAACAGCCACTCGAAGAGCGGCCTCTCGCTGAGACGGTTCGCGACCCGCAGCGGATCGAGCGCGGCGGCGAAGGCCAGCATCGGGAACTGCGGCGCAAGGACGAAAGCGATGCGGATGGGCGTGCTGGTGCTGCCGCGCCGGGCAAGCCGGATGATGGCGGTCTTCGGGGGTTTTTCGCCCATCGTTGTGGACATTGTGAGCCGAAACCCCCACCCCTCGGATGTCGAAGTATCGCATGGTCATGTCGGCTGGATGTAACTCCGTCCCGCATGGCGCGGTGACCATCTCCGGCTCATGCAAACCACTGCACGTGCTGTCGTCATCGGCGGCGGAGTCGTCGGCTGCTCCGTCCTCTACCACCTCGCCAAGTTCGGTTGGACCGACTCGGTGCTGCTCGAGCGCGACGAACTGACGTCCGGCTCCACCTGGCATGCCGCCGGCGGCATGCACACCATCAACGGCGACCCGAATGTCGCCAAGCTCCAGAAGTACACGATCGACTTATATAAGGAGATCGAGGAGCTGTCCGGCCAGCCCACGGGGCTGCACCTGACGGGTGGCGTCATGCTGGCCGCCACCGAAGCGCGCTTCGACTGGCTCAAGAACACGGTCGCCAAGGGGCGTTATCTCGGCATCGACGCCAAGATCATCACCCCCGAGCGCGCGCACGAACTGATGCCGCTGCTCGACCCGTCCTGCTTTGTCGGTGCGCTCGAGACCGTCGTCGACGGCCACCTCGACCCTTCTGGCACGACGCAGGCCTACGCCAAGGCTGCGCGCAAGCTCGGCGCCAACATCGAGCGCTTCACCAAGGTCGAGGAACTCATCCAGAACGCGGACGGCACCTGGCGTGTGATCACCAACCGCGGCGAGATCCATGCCGAGCATGTGGTCAACGCGGGCGGCCTTTGGGCGCGCGAGGTGGGGCACATGGTCGGCCGCGAGCACCCGGTGCTCGCGATGGAGCACATGTACCTCATCACGGAGGACATGCCCGAGGTCGCCGAGATCAACCGCACGACCGGTAAGGAGGTGTTGCACGCCATCGACTTCGACGGCGAGCTCTACCTGCGCCAGGAACGCGGCGGCATGCTCATGGGCACCTACGAGAAGGCCTGCAAGGCCTGGTCGGAGCACACGACCCCGTGGACCTTCGGCCACGAGCTGCTGCAGCCCGATATCGACCGCATCGCGCCGTCGCTCGAGGTCGGATTCAAACACTTCCCGGCGTTCCAGAACGCGGGCATCAAGAAGATCGTCAACGGCCCCTTCACTTTCGCGCCCGACGGCAATCCGTTGATCGGACCGGTGCGTGGGCTGCAGGGCTACTGGTGCGCCTGCGGCGTGATGGCCGGCTTCAGTCAGGGCGGCGGCGTGGGCTACGCACTCGCCAACTGGATGATCCACGGCGACCCCGGCATGGATGTCTGGGCGATGGATGTCGCGCGCTTCGGAGATTGGGCGAGCAAGGCCTACACCAACGCCAAGGTGAAGGAGAACTACGCGCGGCGCTTCTCGATCCGCTTCCCGAACGAGGAGCTGCCGGCCGGGCGTCCGCTCAAGACCTCGCCGCTCTACGACCGCCTGAAGGCGCGCGGCGCGCAGTTCGGTGCGGCCGCCGGGCTCGAGGTGCCGCTCTGGTATGCGCCCGAGGGCGTCCGCGACGAGTTCAGCTGGTACCGCTCGACGGACTTCGACACCGTCGCGGCGGAGGTCGCCGCGGTACGCACGCAGGTCGGTCTCATCGAGACCACGGGCTTCGCGAAGTACACCGTCAGCGGCTCGGGCGCACGCGCTTGGCTCGACGGCCTGCTCGCCTGCAAGATCCCGGCGCCCGGCCGCATGACGCTCGCGCCGATGCTCAAGCACGACGGCCGGCTGATCGGCGATTTCACGCTCGCCGATCTCGGCGCCGAGGGCTTCCTGATCATCGGCTCAGGGCTTGCCGAGGACTACCACATGCGCTGGTTCCAGCAGCATCTGCCGTCCGACGGCTCGGTGTCCATCGTCGCCCATGGCGCCGGCCTTGCGGGCCTCGCGATCGCCGGTCCGCGCGCGCGCGAGGTGCTCGCGGCGGTGACCACGGCGGATCTCTCCACGGCGAAGTTCCGTTTCATGGACATCAAGCGCATCCCGGTCGGCATGGCCTCGGCGCTGGTGGGACGCGTCAGCTACACGGG
>DBCG01000129.1:14391-38990 GCA_002292945.1 Proteobacteria bacterium UBA964
GGCGAGGCGCATGGCATCCGGCTGTTCGGGTCGCGCGCGTTGAATTCTTTGCGTCTCGAGAAGGCCTACGGTTCCTGGGCCCGCGAGTACCGTCCGATCTACGGCCCGCTCGAGGCCGGCCTCGACCGCTTCGTCGCCTACGACAAGCCAGCGGACTTCATCGGCAAGCAGGCCGCGCGTCGCGAGAAGGAGACCGGAGGCCGTCTGCGTCTGCGCTGCTTCGTGGTCGATGTCACGGACGCGGATGTCATCGGCGATGAGCCGATCTGGCACGGCGAGAAGGTCGTCGGTTGGGTCACTTCCGGCGGCTATGCGCATGCCTCGAAGCTCTCGGTCGCGATGGGCTATGTGTCGCGCGAACTCGCCGACGAGGCGCAGGGCTGGACCATCGAGATCCTCGGGCATCGGCGGACGGCGCGGCTGCAGCCTAAGCCGTTGTTCGACGCCGACGCCAAGCGGCTTATGGGCTGACTTCGGGGCTGACCTCGCAGCCGTATTCGGCTGCGGAGGCCACGAAGCCGCGCCAGAAGCTGCCGAAATAGCTTCGCGCCACCGCGAGCCGGTACTGCGGCGCGTCCGCGGTCTGCGCGTCCGCCATCCGCCACAGGGTCACGCCGATGTGGCTGGCGATCGTCACCGCGACATCGCCGGTCCTGAACACCCAGGGGTGCAGGTCGATCGGCAGCATCTTGGCGAGCGCTTCGCGGATCCGTGGTCCGCCGATCTCGAGCACCACGCGGCTGTCCGTGAGGTCGAACACCGAAGCCGAGCCTTCGAACATCGTCTGCAGATCATCAGCCGATCGCGCGGACGAGGCCGACTCGATCCACCAATGCCCCGGAGCGATGCCGAGTACGGTCAGCACATCGCCGTCGAGCTCACGCTCGAGGGTCGCCGCGAGCGTCTTCGCTGCGCCGCGCCGTGCGATGACGCTCGCCAACAGTCCGATGCGGCGCGCGCATACCTGTACGCCGGGACGGCCGTCGGCCTTGCCGTAGCGTCCGGGTGCGAAGTGAGTGGGGAGCGTCTCAGCCACGCAGGCGCGCTCCTTGCGGGTCGATGAACACCGGGTCACAGATCTCGACCTCGGTCTCCTGACTGCGCAGCAGATCGACGGCGCGCAGCCGCTCCCCATGACGCTGTCGACCGTTCTTCAGAAGACCGAGCGCGATCCAGTGGCCGAGCGACGGCGAGTAGGCGACCGAGGTCATATAGCCCTGTTCGTGCTCGAAGGTGGTCGGTGCTGCGAGCGGCAGGAAGTGCGCGCCGCTCACGAGCCGTGTCTTGCCGTCCACGGGCCTGACCCCCACGAGTTGGGTGTCAGCGGGATCATCGAGCGCCGGCAGCCGCGCGAGGCGCGCGCCGATGTAGTCCTTCTGGGTGGAGAGCATGCGGCCAAGCCCAAGCTGCTGTGCGCTGGTACGACCGGTGAGCTCGTTGCCGGCGACATGCCCCTTCTCGATGCGCATCACGCCGAGTGCCTCGAGTCCGTAGGGGACGACGCCGAGGTCTTCCCCGGCGGCCGCAAGGCGACGGATGATGGCATCGCCGTGCCGCGCCGGCACCGCGATCTCGTAGGCGAGCTCGCCCGAGAACGAGAGCCGGAACAGACGCCCGCGCAGGCCGTCGGCGAGCGTGACCGCGCGCGCGGCCATGTACGGGAACGCGTCGTTGGAGATGTCCTCGCCGGATGCGAGGATCCGTCGCAGCAGTTCACGTGAGCGCGGGCCGGCGACCGCGAACTGCGCCCATTGCTCGGTGACCGACGTGAACTGCACGTCGAGCTCCGGCCATAGCACCTGATGACAGTGCTGCATGTGCTGGTAGACCGCGACCGCGTTGGCCGTAGTGGTGGTCATGAACCAGTGCTGCTCGCCGAGCCTCGCGACGGTGCCGTCGTCCATCACGCGACCGTCCTCGCGCAGCATCACGCCGTAGCGTGCGCGGCCGACGGCGAGCGTCTGCCAGCCGTTGGCATACAGACGTTCGATGAAACGCAGCGCGTCGGGGCCTTTGAGTTCGATCTTCCCGAGCGTCGAGACATCGCAGAGCCCCACCGCCGAGCGCACGGCCTGCACCTCGCGGATCACGGGCGGCAACCAGTCGGTCTCGCCCGCGCGCGGAAAATACTGCGCACGCAACCAGGCACCCGACTCGATGAACACTGCGCCTTGCTCGCGCGCCCACTCATGCGAGGGGGTCAGCCGCGTCGGTCGGAAATCCGGTCCGCGGTGATGGCCGGCGAGCGCGCCGATGGCGACCGGCGTGTACGGTGGGCGATAGGTCGTCGTGCCGACCTCGCCGATGGACTTGCCGGTGAGCGCCGCGAGCGTCGCGAGGCCGTTGAGCGCTGAGGTCTTGCCCTGGTCGGTCGCCATGCCGAGCGTCGTGTAGCGCTTGGCGTGCTCGGACGCGCCGAAACCCTCGCGATGCGCGAGTTCGAGGTCGTCGGTCGTGACATCGTTCTGGAAGTCGATGAAGCGCTTGCCGCGGGACGAGGGCGCGCGCCAGAGCGGCGTCCACGCATCCGCTTCTTCGCCGGCGACAGGCGGCGTGACGCCGCGCGGCGCGATGCCGAGGCTTTGCAAGGATCCCTCGGCGATACGGATGCCGGTCGACAGCGCTGCAGCGGTGGTGAGTTCACCCCCTGCGGCGCCGGCGACGAGCAGCCCCGGCGGCAACTGCTCCGGCAAGAACATCGAGCGCTCTGCATCCCAGCGCGGCTTGGCACCGAGGTGCGAGGTGAGATGCAAGGTGGGCGCCCAACCGCCCGACATGGCGAGCAGATCGCAGTCGAGGCGGTGTACATGACCGTCGGCGCCCACGACCTCGACGCCCTGCAGAGTTCGCCCACCGAGTGCACGCCGTACGACGCCGGTCAGCAGCGGCGCATCGCGCGCGACGACGGCTGCGCGCGCGCGCGCGTCCGGCCGCGGATCGACGATCGCGACGATCTCGGCGCCGGCGGCGCGCAGGTCGGCCACCGTCGCCCAAGCGTGGTCGTTGTCGGCGTAGAGGACCGCACGCTCACCCGGTCTGACGGCGTAGCGGTTGATGTAGGTGCTGACCGCGCTCGCGAGCATCACGCCGGGCAGATCGTTGTCGCCGAACACCAGCGGACGCTCGAGCGCACCGGCGGCGAGCACGGCGCGCTTCGCGACGATGCGCCAGAGTCGTTGACGCGGCTCGAAGGGTGGTGGCGCGGCGACATGGTCGTTGACCCGTTCCACCGCGGTGTACGCGCCGTGGTCGTAGGTCCCCACCACCGTGGTCCGCGGCAGCAGGCGCACCCCGGGGGTCGCGGCGAGCTCGGCCACCACCGACTGGACCCATCGATGCGCCGAGCCGTCGCCGAGGACGATCCGCTCGCTCAGGCAGCGGCCGCCGAACAGGCAATCCTGTTCGGCGAGGATCACCCGTGCGCCGCTGCGCGCAGCCACCAACGCCGCCATCAACCCGGCAGGGCCTGACCCCACGACCAACAAGTCGCAGAACGCCGTCGCTTTCTCGTAGTGATCCGGGTCGGGCGCGGTGGAGAGCGACCCGAGTCCGGCAGCGCGGCGGATGAGCGGTTCGTAGACCTTCTCCCAGAACGCCGCCGGCCACATGAAGGTCTTGTAGTAAAAGCCCGCGCCGAGCAGCGGTGAAAAGAGCCCGTTCAAGGCGAGCAGGTCGAAGCGCAGCGACGGCCAACGGTTCTGGCTCTGCGCCTCGAGGCCGTCGTAGAGTTCGACGACGGTCGCACGCGTGTTCGGTTCGCGGCGCGCGCCGGAGCGCAGTTCGACGAGGGCGTTCGGCTCCTCCGGGCCCGCGGTCAGCACACCGCGTGGCCGGTGATATTTGAAGGAGCGACCGACCAGGCGTACGCCGTCGGCGAGCAGCGCGGCGGCGAGCGTGTCACCGGCGAAGCCCTCGTGGCGGCGTCCGTCGAAGCTGAAGCGCAGTCGGCGGGTGCGGTCGATGAGACCGCCGCTCGGGAGCCGTGCGCTCATGCGTCGCCCCGTGCGAAGGTCACCGATCGGATCTCATGCGTGCGCGTGTCGCGCTCGACGATGAGCCAGCTGTGGCAGCCCGCCGCATGGAACCACAGCTCGCGGTACAGCCCGGCGGGATTGTCGCGCAGATACACGTAGTCGTGGAACGCAGCATCGGTCGCGTCGGTCTGTGGACGCTGCGGCACGGCATCGCCGTGATGGACGAATTCGTCGTGGCCGCGGGGTCCGCAATGGGGGCAGTGGATACGCATCAGTGCCGGTTGGGGTGTGGGCCCTGGCCCTTCTCGTCGATGACGCGGCCGGCGGCGAAGCGATCGAGCCGATAGGCGGCCGCCACGGGGTGAGGCTCGTCCCGCGCCAGAAGATGTGCGAAGCACCATCCCGAGCCAGGCGTCGCCTTGAAGCCGCCGTAGCACCAGCCGGCGTTGAGGTAGAGCCCCTCGACAGGGGTGTGGTCGATGATCGGCGAGCCATCCATCGACATGTCCATCACGCCGCCCCAAGAGCGCAGCAGGCGCGCGCGACCGATCATCGGCATCAGCGCCATGCCGCCTTCGCAGACATCCTCGACGGTGGCGAGGTTGCCGCGCTGCGCATAGCTGTTGTACCCGTCGATGTCGCCGCCGAACACGAGGCCGCCCTTGTCCGACTGGCTGATGTAGAAGTGCCCTGCGCCGAAGGTGATGACGCCAGGGATCAGCGGCTTCAAGCCTTCGGTGACGAACGCTTGCAGCACATGGCTCTCGATCGGGAGCTTGAGGCCTGCGAGCGCCGCGACGCGCGAGGAGTGGCCAGCGCAGGCGAGGCCGACCTTGCGCGCTGCGATCGGACCCCGCGTGGTCTCGACGCCGGTGACGGCGCCGCCCTGGATGCGGAACCCCGTCACCTCGCAGTTCTGGATGATGTCGACGCCGAGCCGATCGGCGGCGCGCGCGTAGCCCCAGGCGACGGCGTCATGTCGCACCGTGCCGCCACGGGGCTGCAGCAGGCCGCCGCGGATCGGGAAGCGCGCGTTGTCGAAATCGAGGAAGGGCAGCATGCGACGTACGTCCTGCGCGTCGAGCAGCTCGGCATCCACGCCCTGCAGGCGCATGGCGTTGCCGCGCCGCACGTTGGCGTCGCGCTGCGCGTCGTTGTGGTGGAGGTTGAGCACGCCGCGCTGGCTGACCATCGCGTTGTAGTTGATCTCCTGCTCGAGCCCTTCCCAGAGCTTGAGCGACCATTCATAGAACGGTGTGTTGCCGGGCAACAGGTAGTTCGAGCGGATGATGGTGGTGTTGCGGCCGATGTTGCCGCCGCCGATCCAACCCTTCTCGAGCACCGCGATGTCCCGCAGGCCGTGCACCTTGGCGAGGTAGTACGCGGTGGCGAGACCGTGACCGCCGCCGCCGACGATGACGGCCTCGTAGGCCGGGCGCGGCGCGGCATCGCGCCATGCCGGCTGCCAACCGCGGTTGCCACGCAGCGCTTCGGTGAACAATCTGAAGGCGGAGTAGCGCACGATGGACCGGACGGTCAGGGCTCTCCGCCAGCGATCGCTTCGCGGCGACGTGCGATGTAGGCGTCGAGCGATTCCAGGACAGCGGGGTCGAGCGGTGGCTGCTCGTACTCCGTCAACGCACGCTTCCAGATGTCGGTGGCGCGCTGCGTCGCGTCCTTGCCGCCGCTCAACTGCCAGTTCTCGTAGTTCTGCCAGTTGGAGACGAGCGGCTGGTAGAAGGCGTGTTCGTAGCGCTCCATGGTGTGCGGTGCACCGAAGAAATGACCGCCGGGCGAAACCTGTTTCTGCGCCTCGAAGCCGAGCTCGGCTTCGTCGACCACGATCGGCTTCAGGAACTCGATCATCAGCTGCAGCATCTCCACATCGAGCACCAGCTTCTCGAACGAGGCCGTGAGCCCGCCTTCCTGCCAGCCGGCGGCGTGGTACACGAGGTTGCAGTGGCCGAGCACCGCGCCCCACAGCGACATCTCGGTCTCGTAGACGCCTTGTGCGTCGGCGACGTTCGAGGCGCTGGCGTTGGAGGTGCGATAGGGCAGGCGATAGCGCCGCGCGAGCTGGCCGCTCGCGATGTTGGCCTTGGTGTTCTCAGGCGTACCGAACGCCGGCGCGCCGGAGCGCATGTCGACGTTGGAGGTGAACGCGCCGTACATCACCGGTGCACCGGGGCGCACCGCCTGCGCGAGGGTCAGACCGAACAGGATCTCGGCGTTCTGCTGGGCGAGCGCCGCCGCGAGCGACACCGGCGCCATCGCGCCCATCAGCGTGAACGGCGTGATCACGACCGGCTGGCCGTAGCGGGCCATCATCATCAGGCCGTCGGCCATCGCTTCGTCGAAACGCCGCGGGCTGTTCACCGAGATGATGGTGAGGACGCCGGGGCTGTCCGCCATCTGCTCGGGCGTCAAGCCGCGCGTGATCGCCATCATCTCGATGCCGTCGCGCGCGCGGCCTGCGCCGATCGCGGTGCAGTGGAAGCTGAGGTCGGAATAGACGAGGTTGGTGCGGTAGGTGTCGAGGTGCCGCGAGTTGGCGGGCAGTTCGACCGGTGCGCAGACCTGGTTGCCGATGATGTGTATCGCGTTGAAGTGCTGTGCGAGCTTGATGAAGTCTCGGTAGTCGGCGAGGTTGCCGGCGCGACGGCCGCGCTCGCAGTCGTGTACGAACGGTGGGCCGGCCACCAGGCCGAAGGCCATGTCACGGTCGCCGATGTGCAGCTGCTTGGCAGGGTTGCGCGAGGTGAGCGTGAAACGCTCGGGCGTGGTGGCGAGCGCGCGTTCGACGACGGCGCGATCGAGTTTGACGGTGCCGCTCGCGTCGTCCACGTCGGCACCGACCGCGCGCAGCGCGGCGCGTGCGGTCGGCGACATCAACTCGATGCCGATCTCCTCGAGGATGCGCAGCGAGGTGAGATGGATCGCCTCGATCTGGTCCGCCGACAGGATCTCGAGCGGCGCGTAAGGGTTGACGACGCGCGTCCAGGGCAGTTGCGGCAGACGAGCGCCGCCGCTACGGCGAGTGCGGCTGCCCGGTCTCATGGCCGTGACCGGATATCGATAAGCATGCTTAACGGTGCTTCAGATGCGACATCGGGGATTGCGTCAACCCGACATCCAGGCAGGAAAACCCGTCATCCGCGTCGGACGGCCCAGCGCTGCAGCGTCGGTCGCACCCGCAGGAAGCCGCGGTAGGCGAGCTCCATGAGCGACGCCACGCCGGGCAGCCGGCCGAGCCGCGCCAGCCAGCGCCAGTAGGGCAGGCGCTCCCAGAGGGCGATGAAGGCGCGGGCACCGCTTTCGATACGGCCGTCGCCGTGCTGGACATGGAAGCGGGCGAGCAGCCCACTGCGCGTGAGTCCTGCGGGCAGGTCCGCCGGCAGCGGCGCGGCCGGGTCGCTGATGTCGCGGAACTCAAGCGGCTGCGTCGGCGCGAGGCCCTGGTAGACGCCGATCTCGCGACGGCACAACGGACACGCGCCGTCGTAGAGCACGGTCAGGCCGTCTGGGGCGGTGCAGGTCGTGGGTGAGTCGGGTCGATTCACACCGGGATTGTGGCACGCTGCCCCAGCGGGCGGGTGTGGGCAGAAGACAGGTCAGGTTCCGACCGGATACTGCATCGTCCCGGGTTGGTGGAGCATCTTCCAGCCGTCCGGCATCAGCGTGTAGATCTTGCAGGCGCGGCCCTTGTTCGGCAGATCGCCGCTGCCGTCGCGCTTGCGCCAGTAGCTGTCGATGTCGACCACGGCGAAGCCGCCGTCGCCTTCCGGTGAGACGAATATCTTTTTCGTGATGCGAGTGTTGTGCACGATCTCGTATTCGTCGAAGAATTTCTGCAGATAGGCGCGCCAACGCTCCTGGTCGAAGCGCCCCATGCGCAGCACCCACTCCATCGGGTCGTAAGCGCGCGAGTGCGGCGGCCACACCCACACCATGTCGGGGTGGAAGAGCGTCAGCATCAGTGCGGCGTCGTAGGTCTCGTAGGCCCGCGATTCGCGGTCGACCATCTCCTGGATCTCTGCTGCCCGGTCCATCATCGTCCTCCGTCCGTGCTGTCGATGTTCAAACCATAGATGTCGCGCGCCACCGCCTGTGAGATCCGCTCGTCGAGCACATCTGCCCGAACGAGGTCACGGTCGCGCTCATGAGGCAGGCCGCGACCGGCACCACCGGTGGTCCAATAGCGCACCACATCTCCCGCCCGCATCGGGAAATCGATCTTCCCCGGAAGTGCGCGCGGGGCGGTAGGCGGTGACTCCAATTCGGTGCGGCAGCATGGGGCGTCGCCGCCGCCCTCGAGTCCGCGTGGAGCGAACCTCATGCGCTCGCGGCGCAGGCTCGCCGTGATCTCACCGCCCAGCCATTCGATCTCGGCCTGATATCCGAGTCCGCCACGCCATCGTCCTGCACCACCGGAGTCGGTCCATAGCGTGAGCTTGCGGAATCTTAGCGGTAGCCGCGACTCTGAGTCCTCGATGGTCACCATGCTGCCGTTGGTTGCGCCATGGTCGGCGCAGTCGATGCCGTCGCGCTGCGGTTGTGCGCCGTTACCGCCCGCATAGGGTCCGCCCATATGCCCGATCAAGGGCTCGCCGCGCACCGTGTCGCGGCCGGCCACCGACACGATCGTGTACTGCCCGCTGTGTGCAGCGCACATCCGCTCCGGCGCGAGACGTGCGAGCGCGCCGAGGACCACATCCTCGATGCGCTTGAGCGCGACACCGCGTGAGCCGACCGGCGCAGGATAAGACGCGTGCACGATGGACCCGGGCGGCAACACGATGCGCACGGGACGATAGCAACCGTCGTTGCTCGGCACGCGGTCGCCGGTCAGGGTGCGAACGGCGTAGTAGACGATCGCGGTGGTCGAGGCTGCGACATTGTTGATCGCCGCCGCGACGCTCGGTCCGCTGCCGGTGAAGTCGAAGCTGATCTCATCGCCGATGACTTCGACGCTCACTTCGATCCGGGTCGGAGACGCCGCAGGATCAAGCCCGTCGTCATCCATGTGATCGACGAACGAGGCGCGGCCGCGCGGTAGCGCCGCGATCGCCTGACGCGTGAGGCGCTCGGAGTAGGCCATCAGCGACGTCACGGCTGCGCGGACCACGGCCGGATCTCGACGCCGGAAGAGTTCCGCCAGCCGCCGCTCTCCTGTGCGACAACCCGCGATCTGCGCCCCGAGGTCGCCCCGCAAGCTGCGTGGGGTGCGGCTGCAGGCGGTGATGAGGTCCCAGACGGCCTCGCAGGCCTCACCCGCGCGCGCGAGGCGCACGAGCGGGATCCGCAGGCCTTCGGCGTGGACGTCGCGCGCCTTGAGGCTGACGCTGCCCGGCAAAAGACCGCCGATGTCGCGGTGGTGCGCCATGGTCAGTGCATAGCCGACGAGGGCGTCACCGTGGAACACAGGGACGCACACCGCGATGTCCGGCATGTGCGTGCCGCCGGCATAGGGATCATTGGTCGCGTAGATGTCGCCGGGCTGTGCGACGCTCGCGGGATAGCGTTGTGCGATGAGCCGGCCGAGACCGACCATCACGCCGAGATGCACGGGGATGGACGACGCCTGCGCGAGCGTGCGTCCCTGCTCGTCGAACAGTGCTGCGGTCGCGTCGCGACCCTCGGCGATCAGCATCGAGTGCGCCGATTTGATCAACGCGTTCTGCATCTCCTCGGCGGCCGTCTCCAGCCATCCGCGGATCACCTCGCGCGTGATCGGATCGATGTCGGCGTCGTCCTTCACCCGGCCAGCCGGGCGCGTTGCGCAGAGGTCGCATCGGCGTCCACCCGCCCGTCGCGGATGACGACGCCGTACTCGGCTTCGGCAGCCTCTGTCGTGACGCGGCCGTCGAGCACATCGTCCAGCACTGCCTCGACATCGCGTTGCCACGCGGGAAATGCGCCACCGCCGCCTGTCGACCAATATCTGAGCGTTTCGCCGGACTGGATGCGCAGCACCATCTTCGCGGGCAAAGATCTGCTGCTACCGTCACCACCGCGCATTTCGGTGCGGCATACCGGAGCCTCACCGCCGCCGTGGATGCCCCAAGGTCTGAAGACATGGCGTTCACGGCGCAGGGCGAGGCTGGCTTCGCCCTTCAGCCAGTCGAGCTCTACCTTGTAACCGAGGCCGCCACGGAAGCGGCCGGGGCCGCCGGAGTCGGGCCACAGTTCGAGCATGCGATATCGGACCGGGAACTCTCGTTCGGTGACCTCGATCGGCACATGGTAGGAGTTCGAGAGGTCGTGATCAGCGACGTCGATGCCGTCCTTGCTGGGTCGTGCGCCCATGCCGCTCCTCAAAGGGCCGCCGAGCGCGCCGACCCGACGCTTACCGGTGTCGGGGTCGTATGCACCGGCAAGGATGACCGTCGCATGACCGCAGCCTGCCGCCGGCATACGGTGCGGCAGCGCCTTGCTCATCGCGCCCATCACGACATCAGCGATGCGTGCGAGCGCCACGCCTCGGGCGTTGATCGGTGCGGGATACTTCGCGTTGACGATGCTCGCTTCAGGCAAGCGGAGGGTGACGGGGCGATAGCAACCGTCGTTGTTCGGCGCGCTGTCGCCGGTCAGGGTGCGGATGGCGTAGTACACGGCGGCGAGCGTCGAGGTTGCGACGTTGTTGATGCCGGTCCGCACCTGCGGTGCGCTGCCGTTGAAATCGAACTCGATGTCTTCGCCTCGCACGCGGATGCTGACCTTGATCTCGACGGGTTCCGTGCCGTGCTCCGATCCGTCGTTGTCCAAGTGGTCCGTGAAGGTGTACTCACCGTCACGGATGTCCGCGATGGCTTGCCGGGTCAGACGTTCCGAGTAGTCCATCAACGCATCGATGACCCGGCGGACTTTCTGGACACCATGCTCGTCGAACACGGCGGCGAGCCGGCGCTCACCGGTGATGCAGCCGGCGACCTGCGCGAGAAGGTCGCCGCGCATGTTACCGGGGGAGCGGCTGTTGGCGGTCATCACCGCGAGAAGGTCTTCGTCGATGATGCCATCCGCTGCCAGACGCACCATCGGGATGCGCAGCCCTTCGGAGTGGTGGTCGTATACGTTGGTGGACGCACTGCCTGGGGTCGCTCCGCCCACGTCCTGATGATGCGTCATGGTCGCAACGTAGCCGACCAGTTCCTTGCCGCTGAACACCGGCGCTGCCACGGCGATGTCGGGCAGGTGTGTCCCACCCTGATAAGGGTCGTTGATGATGTAGAGGTCGCCGGGTTTGGCGGTGCCCGCTGGATAGTGCTGCGCGAAGCGACGACCGAGCTCGGTGAGGGTGCCGAGATGCACCGGGATCGCGCAGGCTTGCGCGACGGTGCGCCCGCGTACGTCGAACACCGCGGCGGTCGCGTCCAGCGCCTCCGTCACGATGGTCGAGTAGGCGCTGCGCAGGATGGCATATTCCATTTCGTCCGCCACCGCATCGAAGCGGCCGCGGAGGACTTCCATGGTGATCGGATCGACGGTGGATTTTGCGGTGCTCATTTGATGGTCAGCATCTCTTGCGGGTTGGTGTAGAGGATGCGTTCGATGAGCTTGGCGTCGAAGCCTTTGTAGCGCATCAGCTGGGTGACGGTCTCAGGGATGTGCTGCCAACCATGACCGCCGTGCTTGCGCTGCCAGTGCTGCAGTGCGATGTCGTGCGAGATGAGCAGTTTCGACTCGAAGCCGGCGTCGGCGAGGGCGGTGAGGTAGTTGAGTCGAACGGCGTCATTGGGCATGTCCACTTTGCCGCGCTGTCGGTAGGAACCCTCCCAACCGAAGCAGTCGAGCTCCATGTATACACCGGTGCGGGCGAGCTCGATGAAGGGCGCAGGATCGAACGAGTCGGGTGCGGACCTTGTCGGGAGGCGGTGCTCGACATGGCACATGATCGTTCTCGAGAGATCGCCACCCTCTTCTTCGATGATCTTCACGACGCGCCAATACGCATCGGGTCCGAATCCGGTGTGCACACTGAGCGGCGCCCCGGTCAACTTCTGCGCCTGGATGGAGGCGCGCAGCACCTTCTCTTCGTCCGGATGCATGGGCCAGTTCAGACCCACCTCGCCGATGATGCCCGCGCGTACGCCGTTCGCCACGCCGACCTCCAGGTCCCTCAGGATGCGATCGCGGAGCTGACCGATATCGAATGTCTTGACCTCTTCGTTGTGGTACTCGTGCGTGTACCAGCTCGTCGCCATCACGATGTGCAGTCCGGCCTCGCGTGATACTTGCTGTAACCCTTTCGGATCGCGGGCAAGCCCGATTGAGGTCTGGTCGACGAGGCAGCCACCCCCATGCCGTTTGAAGAGCTTCGCTTCGTGGATCACATCATCGAGATCGTTGATCTTGTAGTTTCCGTAATAGAACCAGTGGCGCTCGACATCCGCGCGGTTCTCCAGGCAGATGGGTTGGTTCCATTTCTTGGCCCAGGACGCCGCGATGCCAGGCCCTGCCTCGCCGGGTTCGAGGCCGGCGTCCGGGAACGCCGCTGCGCGCCGTACTGATTCGGTGATGTTCACCAACGAATGCGCTGAGCAGGCGCCGAGCGTCATGTCGACGATGACGTGCTCATGCGGCAGCGTGAGGCCGAGTTCAGAGGGCTCGACGGCACCGAGTACGGTCTGCACTTTTCCTTTGATCATCTTTAGGTCTCCGGGGCGACGGGGTCGAACCGGGAACCGCCCCGGTCGGACCACGCCAAGTAATACTGGCAAGGGATGGACATCCGGGCGGCCTCACCGAGCGCGAGTGCGGCACGGATCGGCCAGTTAGGGTCGCGCAGCAGCTCGCGCGCGAGCATCACCATGTCAGCGCGTCCCTCGCGCACTATGGCGTCGGCCTGCGTCGGCTCGGTGATGAGGCCGACCGCCGCGACCAGGATGTCGGCGCCGCGTCGGATCGCTTCGGCGCCCGGGACTTGGTAGCCGGGCCCGAGTGGTATCTGGGCGCGCAGCGTGCCGTCGTCATGGCCCCGGGCCTGACCGTCCAAGGCGCGCGTGGTCATGTGACGCGCGAGGTTGGTGGCAGCCGGGGTCGTACCGCCCGAACTTGCGTCGATCAGATCGACCCCCTCCTCACGCAAGCGCCGCGACAACTCCACGGACTCCTCGAGCGTCCAGCCACCTTCCACCCAGTCGGTGTACGAAAGTCGGAACGCGAGTGGTTTGCGCTCGGGCCAGACCGCTCGGATCGCGCGCGCGGTCTCGAGGCAGAGGTGGATGCGGTTGTCGAACGAGCCGCCCCATCCGTCGGTGCGGCGGTTCGAGATCGGCGAGAGGAAGCTGTGAAGCAGATAGCCGTGCGCCGCATGCACCTCGATCCAGTCGAAGCCGGCCGCGTCGGCGCGCTGCGCCGCGCGCGCGAACTGTGCGGGTACAGCGCGGATCTCCTCGTCGTTCATCGCGCGCGGTTGCGCGGTATCGGTATCGAACGGGATGGCCGACGGCCCGGCCGCCGTCCACCCGCCTTCGGCGGACGTGGCGACGCGCAGACCCTGCATGCCTTGGGCAGCCCAGATCGGCCCGAAGGACGACTTTCGACCGGCATGACCGAGTTGGATGGCAGGCGCCGCGCCTGCAGCGCTGATGAACCGATTCACCCGCGCGTAGCCTTCGATCTGTGCGTCGTCCCAAAGTCCCGCATCGCGCGTCGAGATGCGCCCTTCCGGTGTCACGCCTGCGGCTTCGAACATCACCAGCGCTGCGCCGCCCAAGGCTCGTGCGCCGAGATGGACGAGGTGCCAGTCGTTCACGTGCCCATCGGTGCTAGTGCCTTGGCACATCGGTGCGACGCCGATGCGGTTGCGCAAGGTGAGGCCACGCACCCTCAAAGGATCGAAGAGCCCGCTCATGCACGGCTCCTAAAAAAAACCTTGTCAGTCTTATAATGCAAGTTACAATGAGCGTCGTTCAGCGCGTGGCGCATCGCACGGGAGAGACAGACATGCTTACAGTAGGTATCGATGTCGGCGGCACCTTCACGGACGTCTTCGTGCGCGATTCGCGCACCGGCGATTTCACCGTCAACAAGGTCCCTTCGACGCCGCCGCAGTTCGAGCGTGGTTTCATGCAAGGTCTTCTGGACACCGTCAAGATGGCGGGCGGAACGCCACAGGACGTCACACGCGTGATCCACGGCACGACGGTCGGCACCAACTGCATCCTGACCCAGACGGGCGCCAAACTCGGGTTCATCCTCACGGATGGTATGCGCGACATCCTCTACATCGGCGTCGGCTGGCGCCCGCGGATGTATGAGATCGACATGGATCCTGTTGAACCGTTGTTCTTGGCGCCGCGTCGCCGCTCGCTTGGCGTCCGCGAGCGCATGGCTGCCGATGGCAGCGTCGTGACACCGCTCGACGAGGCGCATCTTGTCGAGACAGCCCGAACTCTGGTGGAAGGTCATGGTGTGGAGGTTTTCGTGGTGTGCTTCCTGCACAGCTACGTGAACCCCGCACATGAACGACGTGCCCGCGAAGTGCTCAACACCGTGTATCCGAAGATCCCCGTGACGCTCTCGAGCGATGTGTTGCCGCGCAAACGCGAATACCGTCGCCTGGTCGCAAGCGGCTTCGACGGTTATGTGAAGCCCATCGTCACCGACTACCTCCGTGCGCTCGAAAGCGCGCTGCACGCCGAAGGGATCGCCGCGCCGTTGCACATCATGTTGTCGCACGGAGGTGTCGCAGGGCTCGAGAACGTGACCGAACGTCCGGTGCGCACAGTACTTTCCGGACTCGCCGCTGGCGTGATCGGTGCCGCCGAAGTCGGTGATGCCGCCGGCTTCCCCGATTGCATCGGCCTCGACATGGGCGGAACCAGTACCGATGTCGCGCTGATCCGCGGCGGAAAAGCGCTCGTCACAACTGAAGGTAAATTCGAGGATTACCCGCTCAATCTGACGATGGTCGATGTCCGTACCATCGGGGCCGGCGGCAGCAGCAAAGCACAGGTCGACGTCGCGGGCGGTCTCAAGGTCGGCCCGGAGAGCGCCGGCGCCAGTCCAGGCCCTGTCTGCTATGGACGCGGCGGCCGGGTGCCCACGGTGACGGACGCGAGCCTCGTGCTCGGATATCTGTCGCCGGACACCTTTGCGGGCGGCATCAAGATCGACATCGACGCCGCGCGCAAAGCCATCGAAGAACAGATCGCCAAGCCGCTCGGTCTGACCGTACTGCAGGCGGCGCTCGGCATCCACGCCATCGTCAACTCCAACATGGCGCAGACTTTGCGTCTCGTATCCATCAAGCGCGGACACGATCCGCGGGAGTTCACACTCATCCCCTGCGGTGGGGCCGGTCCGATCCATGGTGGTCGTCTCGCCGAGGCCGCCAACATCGGCAACGTGCTGATAACCCCGGCGCCCGGCGTGCTGTCCGCTCTTGGGCTCGTGCTTGCGCCGGTGTCGCACGAATCGATGGCGACCTTCGAATGTGCAGCCGCTGACGCTACCGCTGAACGGCTCCGCGAGGTGGCTGCGCCGCTCGATGAGGAGTGCCGACGACGGATGATCCGCGACGGAGTGGCTCCTGCTGCGCCGAGCGTCCGATACTTCGCCGAGATGCGCTATGCAGGTCAAGCCCACGAGCTCGAGGTCGCCCTCGGCGACGCGCTCGCCGATGACATCGTCGAGCGTGCGGTCGCCGGTTTCCACGACGTGCATGCTCAGACCTACAGCCATAGCGACCCCTCGTCGGCGGTGGAGTTCGTGGCGCTGCGCACCGTCCACTCGTTGGCCTCGGAAGAGACCACGCTGGTCGGCGTCGGTCGTCGCGTGCAGGGCGCGGTGCCGACGCCCCGCCGGAGACAGATCTGCCTCGATGCAGACAAGGGGTTCGAGGCGGTCGATGTCTGGTCGCGCCGCGATCTGCCAGCGGGGTTCGTCTTCACCGGCCCTGCGATCGTCGAGCAGTCGGATACCACGACGCTGGTGTATCCCGGCCATGAGGCGCGAGTCGATGAACTCGGCAACATCGTCATCCGTGTGCCCTTGCCCGAAGACCGATGACGCTTCTCGACCGCTGCCGGGCGCGTCTCGCTGGGCTCGACCGCCGCGTCGTGTTGCCCGAGGCGCATGATCCGCGCGTGCTCCAAGCTGCGCGCCGTTTGAGAGACGAAGGTGTTCTGCAGCCGGTGCTGATCGGCGCTGCCGCCGCCGTGACGGAGGCTGCGGCGACCGCAGGGGTGGTGCTCGGCGACCTTGAGATCATCGACCCGACATCCTCGCCGCATTCTGATGGTCTCGCTGCCGCCTATCTTGAGGCGCGACCTGATAGCCGGCCGGAGATCGCGCGGCGCCTGGTGCGCAAGCCGCTTTTCCACGCCGGCCTGATGCTCCGGTCCGGTCTCGTCGATGGCATGGTGGCCGGTGCGGACTCCCCCTCGGCGCGTGTCATCGAAGCGGTGATGATGACCGTCGGCGCGGCGACCGGCATCACAACACCCTCGAGCTGCTTTCTGATGGGTTTCGAAGCCGCTGAGGGCCGGCCCGAGGAGCTCCTGTTTGCGGACTGCGCGCTCAACATCGATCCGGACCCCTCTCAGCTCGCAGACATCGCCATCGCCTCGGCGGAGACCTGGCAGGCGCTGCAGGAGCGACCCGCCCGCGTGGCGTTCCTGTCGTTCTCGACCCACGGCAGTGGCAAGCATCCCGCCGTCGACCGCGTGGTCGAGGCGCTGGCGATCGCCAGGATTCGCAGGCCCGATCTGCTGTTCGAGGGTGAGTTGCAAGCCGACGCCGCGTTGTCCGAGCGGGTCGCCCGCAAGAAACTCGGTGAGGTGGGTGCGGTCGCAGGGCGTGCCGATGTGCTCGTGTTCCCCGGCCTCGAGGCCGCCAACATCGCGTACAAATTGGTGCAGCATCTCGCTGGTGCGCGCGCCACGGGCCCTCTGTTGCAGGGGTTCGCTCGACCCGTCAGCGACCTCTCGCGCGGCGCCACCGCGGACGACATCGTCGAGACCGCGATCCTGACGCTGGCGCGCGCGGCGCATGGTCAGCCGCGCTCCGCGACCGGTTGATAAGCACGAGGCCCTTCGCCCGAGTAGGTCGTCAGCGGACGGATGAGGATGTCGTCCTCCACCTGCTCGGCGATGTGCGCCGTCCACCCCGGGATGCGCCCGAGCGCGAACACCGGTACGAAAAGATCCTGTGGGATCCCCTGCAGGTGGTAGATCACGCCGGCATAGAAATCCACGTTCACGTTGACGCCGAGCCGCGAGTACGGACGCATCGCCTCGACCACGGCCTGCAGCACCGCGAACCAGCGGGGATCGCCCTTCTCGCGCGACAGCGCCTCGGCGCGCGAACGCAGATGGCGCGCGCGCGGATCTTCGACGCGATACACCCGATGGCCGAAGCCCATGATCGGTTCGCGCGCGTCGCGCTGGCGGCGCACATAGGCCGCCGCCTGATCCGGATCGCCGATCTCCCGCACCATCCGCATGACATCCTCGGCGGCGCCGCCGTGTGCCGGCCCGGAGAGCGCACCGACAGCGGCGGTCATCGCCGCGTAGAAGTCGGCGCCAGTCGCGGCGACCACGCGCGCGGCGAACGAGGAGGCGTTCGCCCCGTGTTCGGCATGCAGGATGAGATCGATGTCCATCAGCCTGCCGGCTTCCGCGGACGGGCGCTCGCCCGACAGCAGGTGCAGGAAACTCGCTGCATGTGACAACGAGGTATCGGGTTCGATCGGGTCCAGACCCCGACGCAGCCGATGGTGGGCGGCGACGAGCGTTGCGGCCTGCGAAGTGAGGGCGATGCCCTTGGTGACGAGCGCAGCTGGTGAACGATCGTCCGATGCCGGGTCGTACGCGCCGAACGCGGAGACGGCGGTCCGCAGAACGGTCATCGGATGTGCGTCCCGCAGGCTTGCGAGCAGGTCGCGCATCTGTGGCCGCAGCACACGGTTCTCGGCCAACCCGGCCTTCACCTGTGCGAGCTGCGCCGCGGTCGGCAGGTCGCCCGCCAGCATGAGATGGCAGATCTCCTCGAAGGTGGCGTGCTCCGCGAGGTCGTGGATGGAGTAACCGCGATAGCGCAGTTCCCCCGCCCGGCCGTCGATATCGCTGATGCCGGAGCGGGCGAAATGAACGCCTTTCAGACCGCGCTGGACACGCGCTTCTTCAGGTGCCTGCGGAGCGGCCGTCTCAGGGGCGCTCATCGGTCAGGGCGTCGCGCAGGTGGGCAGCGATCTCCTCGATGTGCACCGGCTCGGCGATGAACGCCGGCGCGATGATCGCGACGTCACCCGTGGTCTTTACATGCAGGCCGCGGTCGAAGAGTCTGCCTTGCAGCTCGGTGCCGCGTACACCGGGCGCCTTTCCCGGATGCACCTCGATTCCGGCGAGCAGTCCATAGCCACGGACATCCTTCACGATCGGTAGGTCCTGCAGCGCGAACATTGCGTCTTGGAAGGCCGGCGCCAGAGAACGGGCGCGTTCGAACAGCCGTTCCTTGCGATAGATGTCGAGCGTAGCGAGGCCTGCTGCGCAGGCGGCCGGATGCGCGGAGTAGGTGTAGCCATGGAAGAACTCGGTGACCCCGTCCGCGGCGCCGTCGAGGATGGTCTGGTAGATATCGTCCCGCACGGCGATCGCACCCATCGGCTGAGCGCCATTGGTGAGCGCCTTCGCCATCGTGATCATGTCGGGTGTGACGCCGAAGGACTGCGCGGCGAAGGCCTGTCCCGTGCGGCCGAAGCCGCAGATCACCTCGTCGAACACGAGAAGGATGCCGTAACGGGTGCAGATCTCGCGGATGCGTTCCAGATAGCCTTTCGGCGGTACGATGACGCCGGTGGATCCCGCGATCGGCTCGACGAACACCGCTGCGATCCGCTTCTCGCCGACCAGTTGTACGAAGCGCAGCAGGTCGTCGGCGAGCTCCACGCCGACATCGCCCTGCCCGCGCTTGAGGCGGTTCTCGGGCAGCAGCGTATGGCGCATGTGCAGGACGCCGGGCAGGAGTGTTCCGAAGGCCTCCCGGTTGCGCACCATGCCGCTGAGCGCCGTGCCGCCGATGTTGACGCCATGATAGGCGCGCTCACGCGATACGAAGTGCGAGCGCTGGCCTTCACCGCGGGCCAGATGGTAGGCCATGGCGATCTTCATCGCGGTGTCGACCGACTCGGAGCCGGAGTTGCAGAAGAAGACATGGCCGAGGCCAGCCGGCATGAGTGAGGCCACTTCGTCCGCCAGCTTGAACGCCAACGGATGTCCGCGCATGAACGAAGGCGTGAAATCAAGCGTCTGCAGCTGCTCGCCGACCGCCTTTGCGATCTCCGGGCGGCAATGTCCCGCAGCGCTGGTGAAGAGCCCTGAACTGCCGTCTAGGATGCGGTCACCGCGCTCATTCCAGTAGTGCATGCCTGAGGCGCGCACGAACAGCCTCGGTTCGCGTTTGAACGCGCGGTTGTCGGTGAACGGCAGCCAATGACTCTCAAGTAAAGAAGCGGACATCTCGATCACCCCCCGGTGTCTTACCCCAACGTAGAACTGATCTGCGCCGCGGCCTCGCGAAGGCGCGGTACGAACTCGATGGCGCGCATCAGCGGCAGGCGCGCGGTGGCGCCTTGAACGGCGAGAGCGGCCACCACTTCGCCACGCGAGTCGGCGACGGGCACGGCCACGCAGGCCACGCCGATCACGTATTCCTCGTTGTCGACCGCGTAGCCGTTCTGCAGGATGCGGTCGAGCTCCGACTGCAGCACCTGCTGGTCGGTGATGGTGCGGTCGGTGAAGCGCTCGAGCGCCATTTTCGAAAGCAGGCGGTCCCGCTCCGCGACACCACGGTGAGCGAGCAGGAGCTTCCCGCTCGCGCAACAATGCGGACGCAGCGAGGCGCCGCCGACCGGTAACTGCAGGCGCAGCGGCCAGTCGGCCTCGATACGGTCGAGGTAGATGAGATCGCCGCGATGCATCACGGCGAGGTTGCAGGACTCACCGATCTCGGCGACCACCCGGCGAAGGATGATGCGGCGCTCGGCCGCCGCGGCGTCGTTGCGCAGGATGTCGAGACCGAAGCGGGACAGTCGCTGACCCAACGTGTAAGCCCGCCCGTCCGGCTCGCGGGACAGCAGCCCGGCCTCCTCGAACAGGGCGAGGGTGCGGTGCAGGCTGGGCTTAGGGAGTTCGGTGGCCAGCATGAGTTCCGACAGGGTCACAGGCCGGCCCATCCGCACCAAGACCTCGAGGACCCCGAACGCCTTGAGGGTGGAGGACGTCTCGTTGACGACGTCCGGGGCTTCGCGCGGGAAAGAGATGACTTGTCCGGTCATGGTTTCGACTCCTGTCCGACGGAATGCCGAGTTGTTCCGCTCAGCGAGACATAAAACGTTACTAGACGAGACCGCTTGTCTAGCGAAGCGGTTTTGCGTATATACCATTTCACCGGGTCAGATGAAACCTCTCTAACAGCAAGACGGGCAGATATGACAGTGCAGCGAATGGGGCCCTCCGAGGCCTTGGTTGAGACGATGGTGGCGAACGGGGTCACCCATGTCTTCGGTATCGTCGGGTCGGCGTTCATGGACGCCCTCGATCTGTTTCCCGCCGCCGGTATACGGTTCGTGCCGGTCGCCCACGAGCAGGGCGCGATCCACATGGCCGACGGCTATGCGCGCGCATCGGGACGTCACGGGGTCTGCATCGCGCAGAACGGTCCCGGTGTCACCAACTTCGTCACCGGCGTTGCGGCCGCCTATTGGGCGCATTCCCCGGTGGTGTTCATCACCCCGGAGTCGGGTTCGATGGGCATGGGGCTCGGCGGTTTCCAGGAGACCGAGCAGTTACCGATCTTCTCGAAGATCACCAAATACCAAGGTCACGTGAACAACCCGCGGCGCATGGCCGAGATCACGGCGCGCTGCTTCGACCGTGCGATGCTCGAGATGGGCCCAGCGCAGCTCAACATCCCGCGCGACTACTTTTATGGCGACTTCGAGACCGCGATCCCGGCGCCGATCCGCATCGGTCGTGGCCCCGGCGATCCGGCGGATCTCGACCGTGCGGTCGATCTGCTCGCGCAGGCGCGCTTCCCGGTGATCCTGGCTGGAGGCGGTGTGATCTTCGCCGACGCCCATGCTGAGACGGTGCGCCTCGCTGAGCGTCTCGGTGCGCCGGTCTGCACCAGCTATTTGCACAATGACGCGTTCCCGGCCTCACACCCGCTGTGGGCGGGTCCGCTCGGCTATCAAGGGTCGAAGGCCGCGATGAAGCTCATCGCGCAGGCCGATGTGGTGCTCGCGCTCGGCACCCGGCTCGGACCGTTCGGCACGCTGCCACAGCACGGGCTCGATTACTGGCCACGCGACGCCAAGATCATCCAGATCGACACCGACCCGCGCATGCTGGGCTTGGTCAAGCCCATCAGCGTCGGCATCAACGGTGATGCGCGCGCTGTGGCGCATGCGCTCGTCGAGCGGCTGGGCTCACGCAGCCTCGCCTGTCAGTCCGATGAGCTCGGGCGCATCGCGCGGATCCGCGCCGAGAAAGAGGCCTGGGAGTCCGAGCTTTCCGCTTGGACGCAAGAACGCGATCCTTTCTCGACCGAGGTCGCCCGCGACTCGCGCCACATGCATCCGCGCGAGGTGCTGCGCGAGCTCGAGCGGGCGATGCCGGCGGATGCGATGGTCGCCACCGACATCGGCAACATCTGTTCGGTGTCCAACTCGTACCTGCGTTTCGACCGTCCCCGATCGATGTTCGCTGCGATGAGCTTCGGTAACTGCGGCTATGCCTTCCCGGTGGTCTGCGGCGCGAAGGTCGCTGCACCCGCGCGTCCCGCGATCGCGTATGTCGGCGATGGCGCCTGGGGCATCAGCTTCAACGAGATGCTGACCTGCGTACGCGAGCGGATCGGCGTCACGGCGGTGGTCTTCAACAACGGCCAATGGGGCGCAGAGAAAAAGAATCACGTGGACTTCTATTCCCGTCGCTTCCAGGGCGTGAACCTCGACAACCCGAGCTGGGCTGCGGTGGGGCGTGCCTTTGGTTGCGAGGGCGTGACGGTCGAGCGTCTGGAAGACGTCGGACCCGCGCTGCGTGCCTCTGTCGAGAACCAGGCGGCGGGCAAGACCACGATCCTCGAGATGATGGTGACGCAGGAGCTCGGCGATCCGTTCCGCCGCGACGCGCTGTCCAAGCCCGTCCGGCATCTCGCGAAATATAAGGCTTTCGAGTGAGCGGCCCGGCCGCAGTGATGGTTGCGATCAATCAGGAATCAATCAGGAGACCAAGATGAAAACGCATAAAAAAGGTTCCCTGACGGGGATGCTCGGCGGGACATTGGGGATCATGTTGCCCCTGTTCGCTGTCGGTCCCGTCACCGCTGCGGAGGACATCGGGCTCGAAGAGGTGGTCGTCACCGCCCAGAAGCGTGCCGAGAAGCTCCAGGATGTCGGTATCGCCATCTCGGCATTCTCCGCCGATGATCTGGCAGCGCGTGGTTGGACGGATATCACGCAGGTCGCGTCGCAGACGCCCAACCTCGACATCAAATATGTCTGGGGCAACTCGATGCCCGTGGCCACCATCCGTGGCATCGGCATGAACGACTTCCAGGCCAACAGCAAGCCGGGTGTCGGCTTCTATGTCGACGAGGTCTACCTGCCGTCGATCGCCTTGATGGGTCTGCAGTTGTTCGACATGGAGAGGCTCGAGGTCCTCAAGGGGCCGCAGGGCACTCTCTATGGCCGCAACACCAACGGCGGCGCGATCAACTACATCACGCGCAAGCCGACGCAGGAGACCGACGCCCATGTCAAAGGCTCCTTCGGCCGCTTCGACCGGCTCGAGTACGAGGCCGCCATCGGTGGTGGTCTGACGGATACGATCTCTGGCCGGTTGGCGGTGTTCGGTATCCAGCAGGGTAAGGGTCACGTGCTCAACCGTACGAGCGGCAAGAAGCACGGTGAGGTCGATATCAACGCTTGGCGCGCGCAATTGCGCTTCCAGCCCTCCGATCGTCTGGACATCAACTTCAATGTCCACGGCGGTCAGGACAGCTCGGAAGGCTCGTACTTCCAGCACGTCGGCTTCTGGAACAAGGGCGCGACCGGCGCGACGCCGGCGGCCAGCCGGTTCTGTTCGGCGGTGCTGCGCGGCCAGCGTGACCCGGCCAACTGCGTGGACCTGCTGCAGTACAGCGACACGGACAACAACATCTACGCCGGTGATTACACCGCCCGCAACGACATCAGCTACAACGGGAAGGCGCTCAACTTCGACGAGTGGCCGCTCGACAACAGCAACTTGGGCGCTGGGCTCAACTTGAGCTATGAGCTCGCGAACGGGATGACGTTCACATCGGTCACGTCCTACGAGGAGTACGAACGGTTCCAGCCGAAGGAGTCTGACGCGCAGCCGCTGCTGTTCCTCGACCTGTACTTCGCGAGCAAGATCGAGGCTTACGCGCAGGAGTTCCGTCTCGCCTCCTCGGGAGACAGCGACGTCTCGTGGATCGTCGGCGCGCACTACACCGATGAGTGGGTGGCCGAGGATCCGCCGCGCGTGCTGTTCGTCGACAACTTCCTCGTGAACCGCGCGCAGGTGATCTACGATCAGGACCAGACGCAGATCGCCGGCTTCGGTCAGGTCGATTGGCGCTTCGCTGAAGGTTGGAAGCTGACCCTCGGCGCCCGCTACCTGAAGGAAGACATCGAGTTCACCAGCGAGTCCGCCTTCCTGCGTCCGCCGAGTTTCGACCAGGCGACCCGCGTCGTGCTGGCGACGGTCCCCGGCGTCATCACCGTCGCGGGGCAAACGCCGATCCCGGTCACCGGCAAGACGGAGGACAAGGCCAACACCTGGCGCGTCGCCCTCGACTGGAAGCCTGCCGACCACCTCCTGCTCTACGCGAGCGCGTCTAAGGGCTACAAAGGCGGTGGTTTCAACGGTGGTTTCGTGACCAACATCGCGCAGTGGATCCCGTACAAGCCCGAAGAGGTGAAGGCCTACGAGATCGGCTTCAAGAGCGATTGGGCGAACCGGCGCGTCATCTTCAACGGCGCGTTCTTCTACAGCGACTACACCAACCTGCAGGCGGTGTCTTCGCGTCCGTCAGCGACCGGCGTGGTGCAGAACTTCCTCGCCAACGTCTCCGAGGCTGAGATCTACGGTGCAGAGTTCGATGTGACGGCGCGACCGACGCCCAACTTCGAGATCCGTGCCGGGCTGGGCCTCCTGCGCACCGAGAACAAGGATCCGCAGCCGTTGTTCGACGGACCGTTCGCCGCGGCTGGCGTGAAAGCGCCGCGCAAGCTCGCGAACTCGCCGCCGTACACGGTGAACCTTGCGATGCAGTACGACGTGCCGATGGGCGAGCGTGGCTACCTGCGTTTCGCCACCGACATCAACCGATCCGGGAAACAGTTCAAGGAGATCCAGAACAATGTGGCGCTGGAGGTGCCGGAGCAGGGCTTCTGGAACGGCAGCGTCAGCTGGCGCTCCACGGACGATCGTTGGAACGTGTCGCTCTACGGCCGCAATCTGGCCGATGAGGAGTACATCATGGACACGTTGAGCACGCCGGCCTCGAACGGCTGGGGCGTTATCGTCTACGGTATGCCGCGCACCTACGGGTTGAGCGCGGAATATCGCTGGAAGTGATGCGGAGCGGCGGGTG
>DBCG01000129.1:39026-42313 GCA_002292945.1 Proteobacteria bacterium UBA964
GGGTGGTCGGTTCAACCGGATCGACCACCCGCCCGCATGGCCTCGCCGAAAGGGCGGCGCGCCCAGGCGAGCGCCAACGCGCCGAGCGGGACACAGAGTCCGCCGACCAGCGCTATGCCCTTGTCGAGCGCAGCTTCATCGCCGAACAGTCGGCTCGCAGCGAACGGCACGGCCGTCGGGCCGATGGTGTAGGCGAAGATCACCGCGCAGAGCACGAACGCCGACAGCACCTGGCCCCGCATGCGGTTGGGCGAGACGAGCTGCAGCACGGCAGGCGCCAGTCCCTGCGGGATCGACAGCAAGAACACGACCGGAGCCAGTACGATGACGGCGCTCGTCAAGGTCGGCATCAACGGACCGGCGATCGCGAAGGGTGCGAGCCAGACCAGCGCGCGGATCGACACAGCGATCTCCGCATCGGGTTCACCGCGGGTCGCCGCGCGCTGCGCCCACCAACCGCCGATGAAGGGCCCAAGGGCGCCGAGCGTCACGAGCAGCATGCCGTAGGCGAAACCGGCGGTGCCGATCGGGATGTCGAAGCTGCGCCGCAGCATCTCCGGCGCCCAGACGAGGTAGGCCGTGACCGCGGTGCCCACGAGACCGTAGCCGATGAAGTGACCGACGAGCAGACGCCGGTTGGCGCCCATGAATGTGAACACCTCACGCAGCGGCAGCGTGACGCGCGCATCTGCGACGGCGCCGGACAGCTCTTGTCGCGGCGGTTCGCGCACCGTGAGCATCAGCAATACGACTGCGATGCCTGGCGTGGCTGCCGCGAGGAAGGCGAGCTGCCACGGCGCGAAGCTGCTGAACGCGCCGCCGCTGAGATCCATACCCGAGATCGCCTGCACCACCACGCTTCCGCCCAGCAGCGCGACGCCTGCGCCGAGGTAGAGGCCGATCGAGTAGGTGCCGATCGCCCGCGAGACGCGGTCGCGACTGAAATAGTCGGCGATCATCGACATCGCCGCAGGCGTCAGCGTGGCTTCGCCGACGCCGACGCCGATGCGCGCGATCAACAGGTGCGTGTACGATTCGGCGAACGCGCTCGCTGCCGTCATCAATGTCCACATCGAGGCGCCGGCGATGATCAGCCATTTGCGGTTACCGGAGTCGGCGAGCCGTCCGAGCGGTATGCCCATGACCGTATAGAAGAGTGCGAATCCGATGCCTGCAAGCAGGCCCATCTCGATGTCGCTCACCTGCAGGGACTCCTTGATGGGCTGGATGAGCAGCCCCAGGATCAGCCGGTCGATGAACGAGACGATGTAGGCGAACATCAGCACGCCGACGACATACCAAGCGTAGCGGCCGTTGATTTCGATATCTCTGGGTGCGCGGTCTTTCATCGGTCAATCGTAGCAATAGTGCCGGGAGTCCATGCATGAAAAACGAAGCGTCTGACGACCCGTCCGGGCAGCCGTGGCCTAACCCGTTCGCGGCGTGGTACGTCGTCGGCGTCCTGATCGTTGCGTATCTGGTCGCTTTGGTGGATCGCCAGATCCTCACCCTGCTCGTGCAGCCGATCCGCCGCGATCTCGGTCTGACGGATACACAGTTGAGTCTGCTGATCGGGCTGGCGTTCGCTGTGCTGTACACCGTGGCGGGCATCCCGATCGCGAAGCTGGCGGATCGCAGACCTCGGCGCACCATCATCGCGATCGGCGTCTTCTTCTGGAGTGTGATGACCTTCCTCTGCGGCCTTGCACAGAACTACTGGCAGCTGTTCCTGGCCCGTGTGGGCGTCGGGGTCGGGGAGGCTGCGCTCCAGCCGTCGGCCTACTCGATGCTGAGCGACTATTTCCCGCCCCATCGGCTCGGACGCGCGATCGGCACGTATTCGATCGGTCTTTTCTTGGGCGGCGGACTCGCACTGATCGTCGGTGGCGCCGTCATCGGCGCGTTATCCGGTGCCGACTCGACGACGCTGCCGATCCTCGGGGAGGTGCGCAATTGGCAGTTGGCATTCTTAGTGGTCGGCGCGCCGGGGGTGCTGCTCACTTTGGTCATCATGCTTACGGTGAAGGAACCCGCGCGCCGCGGCGTCGCGCGTACCGCGTCCGGCGGGGCTGGCTCGGCGGAATTGACCAGGTTTTTCCGCAGCAATTTCGCGACGGTCTCGCGCATCATCGCCGCGTTCTCGTTCGGCGGCATCGCCGTCGTCGGCTACCTCGCGTGGGTTCCCGAGTCGCTGCGGCGTTCGTTCGGCTGGGAGATGTCGGACATCGGCTACGCGTTCGGCCTTATCATGGCCGTCTTCGGCACCGCCGGAACCCTGTTCGGTGGCTGGTTCGTCGATCGCCTTGCACGACGAGGGTACCGCGACGCTCCGATGCGTGCGTCCATCATCGCCTTCGCGTTCCTGGTGCCCGCGGCGGTGGCTGCACCGTTGATGCCCACCGCCGAAGCCTCGCTCGCGGTGCTGGCCGTTTTGCTGTTCTTCATCGGCATGCAGCAAGGCTACTCGCCGGTCGCGCTACAGCTGATCACGCCGAACCAGCTGCGTGCACAAGTCATCGCAGTCTATTTTCTCATCGCGCAGGTCGTAGCGCTCGGAATCGGACCGACCCTGATCGCTTTGGTCACCGACTTCGTGTTCCGCGACGATGCTGCGTTGGCCTGGTCCTTGGCCTTGGTCGGTGGTGTGGCCGGCGGCCTCGGGCTGCTATGCCTGGTGGCTGC
Organism: Proteobacteria bacterium UBA964; assembly: GCA_002292945.1. GTDB lineage: Bacteria > Pseudomonadota > Gammaproteobacteria > Steroidobacterales > Steroidobacteraceae > UBA964. The sequence goes on from DBCG01000129.1 coordinate 41,709, forward strand.
GCGGAAGCCTTATCTGAGCAGTGTGGCTCGCGCCGCCGATTGGAGCGACGCGGCGACCGCGACGGTCTTCAGGGTAGACGGCACGAACGGAACGCGGTGATTCCGCGTTCGCTCGATCGCCTGCTAAACGGCCTGCGTCAGCGCGCCGGCTCGACCGATACCGCGAGTGCCTCGGTGAAGGTGACGACCACTTCGTCGCCCGCCTTCAGCTTCTTGGCGAAGGCCTGCGCTTCCGGCGTCTCGAGTTCCACGGTGCGCACGCGCTTGTCGGGGCCGTAGAACCGCACCTCGTTCGTCTTGCTGTCGACCGACACGATGGTCACCGGCAGCGTGGTGCGTGTGCCCATCGCGGCGGCCGGACGGTCACCCGGATCGGCGACGCCATCGGCGAGCGCGATCGAGGCTTCGGTGGAGTCGCCCGGCTTGCGTAGGGCGGCGCCGATGGTCTCGTAGTAGCGTACGACGACATCGTCGCCCACCTTCACCTGCGGCAGGTTGCGCACGGCAGGGTCGACCTCGAAGGTGAATTCGTTGCCGGCTGGGCCTCGCAGGGTCATGAGCCGCGTCGCGACATCGAGTTGGGTGACGGTCGCCTTGACCTCGAG
>DBCG01000031.1:0-3860 GCA_002292945.1 Proteobacteria bacterium UBA964
GCACGCCGCTCATGTGCACGCCGCTCATGTGGTGGAGACGCCCGGCGTTACGGCGTCGGCGCGCAGCGCGGCACGACCGGCGTCCGTGGCGAGCGATTCGACGGCAAGACTGAAGCCCTGCTCGATCAGCTGTTCACGACCGACGCCTTCGCGTTCGAGGCTGCCGCTCTTCGTGATGGAGAGCTGGATCAGGCCATGCATCAAGCCCCAGAGCGTCAGACCGATGAGCGAAGGCGGGCCGGCTTCCGGGCGGATGCTGCCATCCTGCATGCCTCGCTCGATGGCGGCGCAGATCGTGCCGTGCGTGCGATCGCCCGCGGCGAGGAACGCATCGTAGGCGGGGTCATGATCACCGCCCGGTTGCTGGGCCTCGACATGCGCGAGCGCCTCGAAACGCGCGGGGAACTCTTCGGCGAAGGCGACATAGGCGCGTCCGCAGGCCACCACTTGCCGCATGCCGACCGGGTGGCTGGCGGTCGCCGCTTCAAATCGCGCGTGCAGCGCATCGAGCGCGCGCACGCAGAGCGCCAACAACAGCGCGGACTTGTCGTGGAAATAGACGTACAGCAGCGCACGCGACAGCCGCGCCTTGCGCGCCACGAGGTCCATCGTGAGCGCTTCGACACCGACCACCCCGGCGACGGTTTCGGCCGCATCGAGGATCTCGATGCGACGGCGTTCCTTCTCCTCGAGACGACGTTCCGTGATTTCGCTCATGGGCACAATTTTGCTGCCCCGCTGACACGGCGTCAACCTTTGGACATCTATATTAAATATAGATGACCGTCAGCCAGAAAACCACGCTCGGAGCAGCCAAAATGCGGCCATCCCGCCGGCAATGACGCCGATCGTGCTGCGAGTGGCGGCGAAAATGATGATAGCGACCCCTCCGGCCAACCAACGAGGGTTGTGAAAGCTCAGGTCCAGGGCCCCGGCGGTGAACAGCAGGTCGTTCGCGACGATGGCGGCGAGTGCGCAGGCAGGGGCGTAGCGCAGGGCAGACTCCACGGTCTGCGGCAGCCGCAAGCGCTCGCCGAGCAGCAGGACGCTCGATCGCGCGATGAAGGTGGCTGCCGTCACCCCGAGGATCGCCGACCAGATGTAGATCGTCTCGTCCATCGTGCCCTCAAGTCGCCGTCGAGCGCAGCCGACGCTCCAAGGCGATCGCGGCGGTCATGCCGGCGAGCGTGGCGGCGAGCAGGCCGAGGCGCAAGGGCAGCTCGTGGGCGATCACGGCGACGATGACCGCCACCGCCACACCCCCCAGCGCAGGCCACTGCCGGCAGAGCGGTATCAACAGCGCGAGCAGCGCGAAAGTGCCGGCGAGCTCAAGGCCCCAAGAGGTCGGGATCACCCCGGCGGCGAAGATGCCGATGACCGAGGACACCTGCCAGATGATCCAGTTCGCGGTAGCGCCGCCCGCGAAGTAAGCCACGCGGTGCGGATAGTCCGGTTCCTCGGCGAGCAAGGCCGAGAAACGCGCGAACATGACATCACCGGTGAAGTAACCGAGCCAGAGCCGCGTGTTCGCCGGGAGATGCCCCAGGTGGCTGCGCAGCAGTGCGGCATACACCACAAAACGCAGATTCACGATGATCGCGGCGAGCGTGACCAGCCAGAGCGGCGCGAACACCGCCATCAGCGGCAGTGCGGCGAGCTGCGCACTGCCTGCGTAGGCGAGCAGGCTGAGGCCGAGAGACTCGACGATGCTGAGACCGGATTTCACCATCGCGACGCCGGTCACGAGGCCCCAGGCGAACACGCCAGGCCCGAACGGCAGCATCTCGCGCATGCCGCGCCGGAACGCGTCGTGCCGGGTCAAGCGAGATCGAGGGCGTGTGTCTTGAGCGCGGCGAGCGGCACGATCTCGAGCGCTCGTCGGTGCGTCGCTTTCAGGAAGACTTTGGGCGCGCGCCCGGCCTCATGGGCCTCGAGCCATCGCGCCGCGCAAAGGCACCAACGATCACCGTCCTTGAGACCCGGGAATCCGAACTCGGGGCGTGGCGTGGAGAGATCGTTGCCGCGAGCCTTCGAGAACTCGAGGAAGGCCGTGGTCATCTGCGCGCATACCGTATGCGACCCGACATCCTGGACATCCGTCTCGCAGCAGCCGCTGCGGTACCACCCGGTCTTCGGCGAGTCGCTGCAGGTCGCGAGCGGTTCCCCGAACACATTGACCTGAGGGTTCTCGTTGCCGCCGCTGCCATCCATGGGTATCCCTCGCGTACCTGACTCGGGCTGGAGGACTTCCCCCAGCGATGTCGAGGAGTCTAATTCGTACGCTGTGGTCCGTGTTGAGCAACCGCAGCGCGGGCGTCAATACGCGATGCGGGTCACCTCGAAGCCCATCTCCGCAAGCAGCTTCGGCAAGGCCTTGTCGCCGGTCATGTGCAGGATGCCGACGGCAGCGAGCACCGGCACGCTTTTCATGTGCTCCTCGGCGATGCGGCGGGCGAGGCCGGGGTTACGACCGTCGTTGAGCCGAAGGTATCCCTCGCGCTGCAGAGCCGTCGGTTCGCACTGACAGACTTCCTCGATGGTGTCCATCGCCTCGAGATCGCCTCGTTCCCAGACCTCGGCGATATGCTTCATCTTCTGGCGGGCATCGGGCGCCTCAAGGTCGCGCAGCCCCTCCTCGAACGCGGTGCGCGCCGTCGCGGCATCCTTGGGCAGCAGGGTGTCCATCTGCAACGCGATCGATTCGAGCGCGACGACGGGACGGTTGGCGGCGCGTGCGAAACCCGTCAGCGTGGATTCCTGGGCGAGTTCCGGATGCAGCCCTTCGCGCCGTCCCATCAACGCGCTGACGGTGATGACCTGCATCACGGGGTGGAAGGCATCGAGCGCACCGGCGGGCAGGCACTCGGCCTCGAACAGCTTGGCGAGGCGAGCACGGTCGGTGTCGGTGAGCGCAATCGGCGGCGCTGCGGCCATCGCCGCCATCATCTGCGGCCCGGTGTCAGGCGCCGTGACATCGACCTCGACTGCGACTGCGCCCACGCCTTGCAGCGCCGACATCAACTTCGGTCCCGGAAACATCCACTCCATGCGACCGAGGTGGATCGTGCCGTAGAGATAGCTGGTGCGACCGTCCTTCGTGATCGTCCAGAGTGCGCCGCGGTCCTTGGCGGCCTTCATGAACTCGGCCATCTGAGCCTGTGAGGGCGGTTCCAGCGGCGTAGGGCAGTTGTCTTTCGCGTCTGCGGGCGCCGCGAGGGCGAGGAGGGCGAGGAGGGCGAGACGGCTTGTCATCGAAGGGCTCCGCAGAGATGGGTGGCCTCAAGGATAGGGGGTGTATGGGCTGGGGGTCAAAGTATGTGCTTTGAGGCAGATGACAGCCTCTTCCCGATCTGGCCCGCGCGTGCGCCTTGTTCGGCATCGCGCTCGTGAACATAGATTTCTTCGCCCGCATCACCACGGGTGCCGTGCTCGAGTCATATTCTTTGTTCGCGTTGATGTTCGGCTATGGTTTCGGTCGACAGCAGCGCGCCGCTGACCGCCTACCTGCTGCAGGGCTTGCTGATGTCGTGGGTGTTCTCGGGCTATGGCCTCGGGCTGGTCGGGAAGTTGAGTGTGGCGGCGTATGTCCCCATCGGTGCCGCGGCCGCCCTCGCATCGCTGTTGTTCGTCGGGGTTTGGCGTAAGCGATACGAGTGGGCGCCGGTCGAGATGCTGTTGCGGCGATGGGTCTACCTGGGTAGGCGAGCGCCTCCAGCCTGACCACGGGCGTCGCCCCGACAGGGGTCTGCAAATAAGAATGATTTGCATTAAGATTGCCAGACCGTTCAGTCCAATGACCCTAAAGCCATCGCCATGGAAATCGAGGCAACCCACGGATCCCGTCCCGCCGCCCGCATCCT
>DBCG01000031.1:3964-4087 GCA_002292945.1 Proteobacteria bacterium UBA964
TTCTATCCAGGCGCCCGCGTCGAGGTGGTCGCGGTGCAATGGCCGGGAGACGATCCGCTCGCGGTGCGGGTCGGTGGCGCGACCTTCGCGTTGCGGCGGCGTGAAGCGGCGTTGGTACGGCTT
>DBCG01000031.1:4131-18585 GCA_002292945.1 Proteobacteria bacterium UBA964
GCCGATCCGGTCGGCGCGCCATGAGCGCCGCCACCCAAGCGCCGATCGTCGAGCGGCGCATCGCCCTCGTCGGCTTGCCGAACTGCGGCAAGACCGCGCTCTTCAATCTATTGACCGGCGGGCGCCAGAAAGTCGCCAACTATCCGGGCGTCACCGTCGAGCGCAAGGAGGGCGCCTTCAGCGGCCCTTCCGGATGCCGGTATCGCCTGCTCGATCTGCCGGGCACCTATAGCCTCACGCCCACCACGCTCGATGAGGCGATCACACGCGATGTCGCCTTGGGGCGTCTCGCCAGCGAAGCGCGGCCCGAGACCATCGTGCTGGTCGCCGATGCGACGCATCTCGCGCTCTCCGTGCGCCTCGCGCTCGAGGTCAAAAGTCTCGGCTTGCCGATGATCCTCGCGCTCAACATGAGCGACCTTGCGCGGCGGCGTGGGTATGCGCTCGACTGTGAACGGCTGGCGAGCGAGCTCGGTATCCCCGTGGTCGAGACCGTCGCAGTGTCGCGCGGCGGGGCGCAGGGATTGATCGATGCGCTGGAGCGGGCGCCGGCGGCCCCATCGTCGCAGATCCGTCATTGGCAGGAGCCGAGCGCCGAGCAGGTCGGCGATACCCATCGTGAAGCGGCCCGCATCCTCGAGGCCGCGGGATACCATGAGAAGGCGCGCAGCGACCTCGTAGCGCTCGCCGACCGCGTGCTGCTGCACCCGGTGCTCGGCATGCTAGTGCTCGCCGTGCTGCTGTTCCTGGTCTTCCAGGCGGTGTTCAGTTGGGCCGAAGCGCCGATGGGCTGGATCGAGTCCGGTACGACGGCGCTCGCCGGATGGGTGAACGGTGCCTTGCCCGATGGGGCGCTGCGCAGCCTGCTCGCCGATGGCATCATCGCGGGCGTCGGCAGCGTCATCGTGTTCCTGCCGCAGATCGTCATCCTGTTCCTCTTCATCCTCGCGCTCGAGGACAGCGGCTATCTGCCGCGTGCGGCGTACCTGCTCGACCGCCTCATGGGGGGCGTGGGGCTGTCGGGTCGGGCGTTCATCCCGCTGCTGTCGTCGTTCGCCTGCGCGATCCCCGGCATCATGGCCACGCGCACGATCCCGAACCTGCCCGACCGCATCGCGACCATCATGGTCGCGCCGCTCATGACCTGCTCGGCCCGCTTGCCGGTGTATGCCTTGCTGATCGGTGCGTTCATCCCGGGACGCGACATCGGGCCGTTCAACCTGCAGGGCCTCGTGCTGTTCGCCTTGTACTTCGCCGGCGTGCTCGCCGCGCTCGCTGTGGCGTTCGTGCTCAAGCGGTTGCGCGGCGGTGGCGATGCGCATCAGTTGATGCTCGAGCTGCCCGATTTCCAGTGGCCGAACCTGCGAAACCTCGCACTCGGCTTGATCGAACGCGTGCAGATCTTCCTCGCCCGCGCCGGCGGTCTGATCCTCGCCTTCGTCGTGTTGCTGTGGTTCCTCGCGACCTATCCCGCGCCGCCGGTGGGCGCCACCTTGCCTCCGATCGAGTACAGCTACGCCGGCATGATCGGTCACGCGCTTGCGCCGCTGCTCGCGCCGATCGGCTTCAACTGGCAGATCGCCGTGGCGTTGGTGCCGGGTCTCGCGGCACGCGAGGTCGCGGTCGGGGCGCTCGGCACGGTGTATGCGCTGTCGGGTGATGAGGCGACGGTCGCCGAAGGGCTCTCCGGCGTGATCGCTTCGCAGTGGAGCCTCGCCACAGCGCTCGCACTGCTGGCCTGGTACGTTTTCGCCCCGCAATGTCTGGCGACGCTCGCAGTCGTGAAGCGCGAGACCAACGGTTGGCGCTATCCTCTGCTCATGGCAGCCTATCTCTTCGCGCTCGCATACGTCGCAGCGGGCATCACCTATCACACCGCTGTCGCGCTCGGCGCCGGCTGACCGGCGGGCCATGCACCCCTTGCTCGAAACATCGATCATCGCGGTGCTCGTATCGGTCGCTGCGGGATACCTGGTTTGGGTGTTGTCCCCCACGGCGGTGCGTATCTGGCTGGCGATGCGTCTGGCGACCTTCCCACCGACCGCTGCTCCGGCGCGGCGCGCCCTCGCGCGCTGGCAGGCAGCGCAGGGCTGCTCGGCGTGTTCTAGCAACGCTGCTGCTGCGGCGCCGAAGCCTGCCCGTACCGCGTTCCGCACTCTGCCTGTCGTGCTGATTTCTTTGGTATGCACCGGTCTCATCGGTGCGGCGACTGCCGTCGTGCAGGCGGCGCCGGCAGCGGCTCCAGCGGCGCCTTCTGCAAGGATCGTCCTAGTGGACGACACCGGCGCTAAGGTCACGCTCGCAGGGCCGGCGCGTCGCATCGTGAGTCTCTCGGCCGGCGCCACCGAGCTGTTGTTCGCTGCCGGGGCCGGTGATCGTATCGTCGCCACCGTGACGGGCGCGGATGAGCCGGTCGCTGCGCGGCGTATCGAGCGCATCGGTGACGCGAACGCCATCGTCTATCCGCGTCTGCAGGCCCTCAAGCCGGATGTGGTCGTGGTGTGGGACGACCTGATCGCCGAGGGCATCGATGTCAGCCTCGTCAAGCTGCGCATACCGGTCTACCGTGTCAGCGTGCGTGAACTGGCCGACCTGCCGCGCACGGTGCGCCGGTTGGGTGCGTTGGCCGGCACGGGCACCGCAGCGGACACCGCTGCGCGCGCGTTGGACGCCAAGATCGCGCGTCTGCCGCCGAAGCCTGCGGCGCAGATCGCCGCCGGCGCACGGCCGCCGTTGCGCGCGTTCTTCATGAAGTGGGCCGAGCCGCTCTACACGGTCGGCAGCCGCCATGTCATGTCCGATGCGTTGGCGCGCTGCGGCGCGCGCAGCATCTTCGACGATATCGACTTCCCCATGCCGATCGTCGAGTTCAAGGAGATCCGCAAGCGCGACCCCGAGGTCATCCTGATGGCTGCGCCGCCGGTGACGGCGCGCGATTGGCGTGAACGATGGGCCGGGTTTCCCGATGTCGATGCGGTCGCCAAGCGGCAGATGCTCGCGTACACCGACCCGCGTCTCGATCGGATGGGGCCGACCGCCCTCGATGCCGTCGCTGATCTGTGCAAGCTGATCGCAGGCGTGCCGCGCTGAAGATCTTTCACTTGCGATCGGCGTCGGTTCCGGGTCGAATCCGCGCTGTGGAATTTCGATCACCCGGTAAGCCCCTGTTGGGAGTGATGTTGCTCGCGCTCTGCGGCGAGCCCGCGTTCGCGCAGTCGCAGCCTGGGGTCGGTGTCCCGCCCGTGATGCCGGAGGGTGAGCTCGAGGAAGTGGTGGTCAGCGGACGCCGGTCCCCGGGTTCCGTGATCGGCGACATCCCGCCGGAGATCTCGCTGTCCTCGCAGGAGATCCGCGCCCTCGGTGTGGGTTCCGTGACCGAACTCGTCGCCGCGCTCGGGCCGCAGCTCGGCAGCAGCGGTGGCCGCGGCAGCGGTCGGCCGGTGGTGCTGCTCAACGGCGTACGGATCTCTGGCTTCGCTGAAGTGCGTGACCTGCCGACGGAGGCGATCCAGCGGGTCGACGTCTTCTCTGAAGAGGTCGCGCTCAGATACGGCTATCGCGCCGATCAACGCGTCTTGAACTTCGTGCTGCGCCCGCGGTTCCGTTCGGTCACGGCGGATGCTGGCGCGCGCGGTACCACCGAGGGAGGGCGCGAGGGAACCAACGTTGGAGTGGGTGTGCTGCGCGTACAGCGCGACACCCGGTGGCAGGCGGACTTCAAGGCCAGGCATGACGACCGTCTGCTCGAGAGCGAGCGCGAGATCGTCGGTGCGGATGGCGCGCCGCGTCCCGATGCCGCCTATCGCACGCTCTTGCCGGCTGTGGATCAGCTGTCCATGAACCTCGTGTATGCGCGTCCATTGATCGAGGGTCTGTCGGGCACAGTCAACGCCACCGTGGACGAGACGCGACGACGCTCGCTGCTCGGATTGCGACCGTCGCCTCAAGGTGGAGACGTCTTGCGTCGCGATGTGGACACCCGAGACGCGCATCTCGGCGGACTGCTGCAGGGCGCGAATGCAGGATGGCGTTGGTCGGCGGTGCTGAACGCCGACCGCACGGACGCGGCGACCCGTGTCGGCGGCGGCGATCTCGCCGGCCGTAGCCGAAGCGACAGTCTCGATCTCGAACTGCTGGCCATCGGCGCGCCGCTGCAACTGCCCGCCGGCGATCTCGGGCTGACGGTCAAGGCCGGTCTCGGCACGCGCGGCATCGAGAGCGTCGCGCGCCGCGTCACGGGCGATGTGCGTACCGACCTGTCGCGCGGCCAGCGAGACCTGCGCTTGAACCTCGACATCCCGCTGCTGCGCACGGAGGACACCGATGGCCGGGTGACGGCAAGCCTTGGTCATGCGATCGAGGACGTCGCCGAAGTCGGCGTGTTGTCGACCACCAATGTCGGGCTCAATGCATCGCTCGGGCGCAAGTGGCGCGCGCTCCTGTCCGTGATCGACGATGAGAACGCGCCGACGATGCAACAACTCGGTGCAGCCGTGATCCCGACGCCGTCCGTACAGACCTATGATTTCGTCCGTGGCGAGGCCGTCGAGATCGTCCGCATCGACGGCGGCAATCCGGTGCTACGGGCGGACAACCGCCGGATATTCAAGGTCGCGCTGGGCGCACGGCCTCTCGAGGACGTCGACCTCGACCTCAACGGCGAGTTCACCCGCAGCCGCCTGCAGGGCTTCATCACCACGGTGCCCTTCGCGACCCCGGAGTTCGAGCAGGCCTTCCCCGGCCGCTTCGTGCGGGATCCGGCTGGACGATTGCTGTCGATCGATGCCCGGCCGGTGAACCTCGATGGCCGCGAGCGCGATGAGTTGCGCTTCACGGTCAACCTCAGCCGCCCGTGGGGGCCGCAGCCCGAGATGCCGACGGCGCCTGCGCGGAGCGGCACCCGTAACCGCGACGCTGCGCCGGGTGGCCCGCCCCCCGGTTTCAATCCGGCGGCGATGGCGGAGCGTTTCCTCTCGGTCGCGCGGCGCGGGAGCGTGCAGTTCACGCTCGTCTACACCGAGCGTCTGAAGGACGAGGTGGTCATCGCACCCGGTCTGCCGAAGCTCGATCTGTTGGCGGGCGATACGCTCTCCGACACCGACGGCAGCCCTCGGCGTGAGCTCGAGATCCAGGTGGGTGCGAACCGCGACGGCTTCGGCGGTCGGGTCATCGCAAAGTGGCGCGAGGGCAGCCGTATCACCGGTGGCGCCACAGCGGCCGGCCCCGTGGACCTCGCGTTCGAGCCTCTCTGGAGCGTCGACTTGAGGTTGTTCGCAGACCTCGGACTGCAGCCCTGGGCGCGTGACAAGGCCTTCCTGCGCGGTGTGCGTGTGACGTTCGCCGCTGAGAACCTCTTCGACGAGCTGCCGCAGGTGCGTGACGCCGTCGGTGCCGTGCCGCTCAACTACCAACCGTCGTTGCTCGACCCGCAAGGCAGGGCGATCCGGTTGTCGTTCCGTAAACTGTTCTTCCCTTCATTTGTGCCACCTGCCCGCGACACACGGTAAGCTTGAGGTGTGGCAAGGACGCGCAAGCCACGGAGGAGTGCATCCCATGATCCGTCTGCGAAACCCGTTCTCTCGCGCCAGACTATCGAGCCTGATGGCCAGCGCCTTGCTCCTCGCCGCGCCGTCCGCCGCCCGCGCTGCTGACATCGACAGCCTGCAGAGCCTCACGCAACCGCAGTTCCGCATGCTCGCCGAGGACCTCGTCGCCGCACTGTCCTACAAGGCGATCTCCCCGGCGGAGTCGCTCGGCGTCACGGGTTTCGACCTCGGCGTGGGGTTATCGGTCACGGAGACTTCGGGCAGCGTGTGGAAACTCGCCACCGGCAGCGGCACCGACTATCTGCCGATGCCGCGGCTGATGCTGCAAAAAGGTTTGCCCTTCGGCATCGATGTCGGCGGCTTCTATGCCGCGGCACCGGGCAGCAACATCAAGCTCTGGGGCGGTGAGCTCAAGTACGCGATCCTCGAGGGCAGCACGGTGATGCCGGCGCTCGCGGTGCGAGGTGCGGTCACCGGTATGTCCGGGGTCGATGATCTCGACCTCGAGACGCAGAGCCTCGAACTCGTGGTCTCCAAGGGACTGCTGAACATCACCCCTTATGGCGGCATCGGACAGATCTGGAGCAGCGTCACGCCGTCCGCGACCTCGTCGCTCGGCCTGCCGCTGAGAAAAGAATCCCCGTCGATGACCCGCGTGCACGCCGGACTCGGCTTCAAGGTGATCCTGGTGAACTTCGCCGTCGAGATCGACCACACGGCCACCGGTTTCGGCGCCTCGACCCGCTTCGGCCTGCGCTGGTAGCCGCTACTCGCGGAAGTTCCCGAAAGAGATCGGCCGATCGAAGGTCTCGGTGCGAAGCAGCGAGATCGCCGATTGAAGATCGTCGCGCTGCTTGCCGGTCACGCGCACCTTGTCGCCGTGGATGCCGGCCTGGACCTTGATCTTCGAATCCTTCAGCAGCCGGACGATCTTGCGACCGCAGTCTGCGTCGATGCCATGGCGCAGCAGCACATCCTGACGGGCCTCGGCGAGGTTGGTCTGTGCATCTTTCACCTCGAGACAGCCCACATCGATGCCGCGCTTGGCGAGCCGGGGTTTGAGGATCTCCAGCATCTGCTTCAGCTGGAACTCCACCTCGGCCTTCATCTGCACCGTGAACTCCTTGGCCTTCAGTTCGTAGGCCGCACCGCTGTCCTTGAAGTCGAAGCGCTGCTGCAGTTCGCGGTTGGCCTGGTCCACGGCGTTGGTGAGCTCATGGAGGTCGATCTCGGATTGGACATCGAAGGAAGGCATGGCGTTCTCAGACCTTGGGGATCGAAGGTTCGGTCGGCGGCAGGTCCGGCTTCGGCTCTGCGAGCAGCCCGTCGACCGTGCGCTCGAACTCGCGGACCATCTTGGCGTGGTGTTCGCCGGTCGCGGGCCCTGCGAACCCGGTGTGGATCTTGCGCACCTTGCCGCCGCGGTCGATGAAGATCGTGGTCGGGAAGGCGAACACGCCGTTGAGCTGCGGCAGTCGCGTCGCAGCGTCGTCCTTGTCGGAGATGCCGGCGATCAGCGTGGTGTACTCGATGCCGTATCGCTCGCGGAAACGATAGGTCGCCTCGGCGGCACGCTCGAAGTCGCCGAACTGCTCGAACATCAGCGACACCACTTCGAAGCCGCGTGCCCGATTCCGCTCGTGCAGATCGACCAACAGCTGCGCCTCGTCATGGCAGTTCGGGCACCAGCTGCCGGCGAGCGCCACCACCACGACCTTGCCCTTGAAGAACTGGTCGCGCAGCGAGACATTCACGCCGCCAAGATCCGGGAAGCGGAAGTCGAAACGGTCACCGGAGACGAGCTTCGTCGCCTGGTCGGCATCCCCGAGCGAGGCGTTCTCGTCACGCCGCGCCGTGAAGCGGTCCTCGAAGGCGATGCCGGACCAGAACTGGCCGGCGAGCGTATCGTCCGCCGCGAGCGTCCCGTGATAGAGGAACACATGGCCGCCGTCGAACTTCGAGAGGCGCAGCTCGCGGCCGCGCAGTTCGCCGGCGAGGAAGCGATGATCACCGGTGGGTGTGAGGAAGGTGCCGGTGACGAGGCGACCGGTCTGCTTCAATTCACCGATCGCCGGCGTGTTCTTGCCGCTGTCGACGAAGGTCACGGCCCAACGGCCGCTCACATCCGGTGCACCGGATTCCGCCGGACCGTCTGCGCCCGGACCGAAGCGGAACGCGTCACCGTAGCGCGCGCGGAACGGGATCTGCTGGTCTTTGCCCTTGGGCTTCACCATCAGCAGCGTTCCCGAGAGCGTATCGCCCTCGAGCTTCGCATCGATGCGGTTGTTGAAGCCCGGCATGCGCAGCGTGACCGCGTCGCCGTTCACCGCGATCTCGTTGATCCGGGTGCGCTCCGGTCCGTTGATCAAGTAGGCGACACGGCCGCCTTGCTCACGCACGAACTCGATCCCGAACGGCAGTTCGCCGCCCGGCACCTGCAGCACGGCGCGCCAGACGCCGTCGCGTGGTCCGTCGTCGGTGCGTGAACAGGAAGCGAGGCCGAGCATGGCGATCATGGGCAACATCCAGAGGAGCGGCCGTTTGGCCGTGTTGGGGGAGGGCATGACAGGTACCGGTGTGGTGAGAACTTGGGCGGCAGGCTCAAAAATCGGCGACGGGAAAGCCATCGCCGTCTTTGCGGAAGGGTGCCCAGACGAGCGCCACCTGACCGACGGCGATGTCGGACTTGCGCGGCGTGACAGAGACTTCGCGTAGCGCCACGGCCTCGCCTTCGAACGAGGCGGCGAGCGCCGCGATCTCGGACTCGCTCTCGGCCTGCAGGTCGGCAAGCCTCTGGCGTACCACCTCGAGGCTCTCGTCGGCACGTGCTACATCTTGCGACTCGCGGCCGATGCGGCTCGCCGAGCGCGCCGCCGAACTGGCGCGACCGATCGTACCTACAGAGACCGCCTTGCGCCCGAACAGGGCGCCGAGGATCCCCGCGCCGACCGACACCGCGGTGTTCATCTTCTGCTGCGAGAGCTGCGCCTGTTCACGCTGGACTTTGTCCTCCGCGCGCGCGACGCGATCCTGCAGCGTCGCAAGCTTCGGTGCAACCTTGCGGCGCAGCGCTTCGACGGCCTCGTCGCGCTTCTCGCGCAGCGACTGCGCAAGCCGCACACGGAACTGCGCCTCGTTCTCGCCGGGTGCGGAGGCGAGCTTGATGGCATCGCAGAAGAAGACCTCCGCGCGCGTCTGCTCGTAGAGATGACTGGTGAGCGACTTGCCCCAGGCGGTGTAGTTGGCCGCGCGCATCGCCGCGCCCGGGAGGTCCGCGAAGGCCGCGCCCGTGGCGGGCGACTTCGAGAGCCGTGCCTTGAGGTCGGGGTGCGCGGAGCCGGCGGCCCAGTCGACCGACTTGCCGTCATCGCCCAAGGGCGCGAGCCAGGCGGTGGTGTCCCACTGGTCGAGGCCGAGCTTGGCGTCGACGAAGTGCAGCTTGGCGAGGCCCATCACCATCGGGCGGTACTCGGCGGCCGGTTGGCCGCTGCGACCTTCCAAAAAATACTCGGTGACATCACCGGGTATGGCCGGGCGTGCAGTGACCGGCGCTGCCGCGCTCGTCGCAGCGGGTGCTGCGGAGGGCGACGCTGTGGATGTCGATGCGGGTGCTGCGGCACCGCGCTTCCCCGCCATCACACGCGTGATCTCGGGGCCCGTCAGCGGGCCGCGCAGGAACGACAGCGCCCAGCGGCTCTTCATCAGATAGGGCGCGTCTTGGTGCACATTACGCATGAGGAACACGCGCTGCGTGAGCGCGGACATGAGTTTGTCGAGCGTGCTGCGGTCCATGCTGCCTGTGCCCGCGAGCGCGCTCTCGAGGCCCTCGATGACGCGTGCCTTGTCGCGCTCGGTCTGCAAGCGGCCGATGAGCCAGGTGCCGCAGTTGGCGAGGCCTTTGTAGTCGAGGTCGACGGGGTTCTGCGTCGCGAGCACGCAGCCCAATCCGAATGCGCGTGCCTGCTTGAGCAGCGTCAGCATCGGTATCTTCGAGGGCGGGTTCGCGGTCGGCGGAAAGTAGCCGAAGATCTCGTCCATGTAGAGGATCGCACGCAGGCTGGAGGTGCCTGACTGGTTGCGCATCCACGAGATCACCTCGTTCAGCACCAGCGTCACGATGAACATGCGCTCGGTGTCGGAGAGATGACCGATGGAGATGATCGAGAGCCGCGGCTTACCCTCGGGTGTGTAGAGCAGGCGCTGCGCATCGAGCGGCTCGCCTTTCATCCAGGTGGCGAAGCCCGGCGAGGCGAGCAGGTTGTTGATCGCCATCGCGAGCCCGAGCCGGTCCTTGGGCGGGAAGAAGGTGTCGAGATCGAAGGCGCCGACCTTGTCGAAGGGCGGTTTCTGCACGGCGTTGATGAGCCCGGCCATGTCGAGGCTCTGGCCCGAGCGCCAAGTCGTATCGAGGATATTGGCGAGCAAGATATGGTCGCGGCTCTGGATCGGGTCGGCATCGCGACCGAGCAGCGAGAGCAGCCCCGACACCACCGCACCCACACGATCGCGCAGTGCGGCAGAATCAGCCAACAGTTCCGCAGGCGGCGGCGCGAAGGAGCGTAGCACCGAGAGCGGCAGCCCGGTCTCGGCGCCCGGCGTGTAGATGTTGATGTCCACCGCATCGCGCAAGCGCGCGATGCGCGCGGGCTCTTGCTGCCACTCGGCGAGGCCCTTGCGCCAGGTGTCGGCGGTCTTGGCGGCGAGTTCCTCGACCGTCAGGCCTTTGCGTGTGGCGTCCGACGGATCGACCCAAGGTTGGAAGTCTGCGGGACGCAGTTCCGGGAAGGCGAGCATCAGGTTGCCGAGGTCGCCTTTGGGATCGATGCAGATCGCCGGGACACCATCGATCGCGGCCTCTTCGAGCAGCGACAGGCAAAGACCGGTTTTACCGCTGCCGGTCATCCCTACGCAGACCGCGTGCGTGGTCAGGTCTTTGGCGTCGTAGAGGACCAGGTCGTCCTTGATCGCGTTCGCCGCAGGGTCGAACTCCTTGCCCAGATAGAAGACGCCCAGTTTTTCGTAGTCGACGGCCATGGCACGATCCTAGACGGGGGGAAGCGACCCTGTGGGCGCGATTGTACGAAGGCAACAGCTCCTCGTCGCGGGGTAACATGCCGATATGGAAGGTCTGTCCCCCGAATTCTGGCCGCTGGTGCTGGTCGGTTTCTTGGCCCAGCTCATCGACGGCGCGCTGGGCATGGCCTATGGGGTCTCGGCCAGCGCCTTTTTGGCGACGATGGGTCATCCGCCGGCCTTCGTCAGCGCCACGGTGCATGCCGCAGAGGTCGTCACCACCGGCGCTTCAGGCATCTCCCATGCCTGGTTCCGCAACCTCGACCGCAAGATCTTCTTCCGCTTGGTGCTGCCCGGCATGGCGGGTGGCGTCGTCGGCGCGTACCTGCTGACCAGCCTCGATGGCTCGATCCTGCGGCCGTTGGTCTGGGGGTGGCTTTTCCTGATGGGGATCCTGCTGCTGCGCCGTGCGTTCCGACGTGACGAGCCCGGCCTCGCGCGCGCCCCGAGTCATGCTTTGGGTGGCGTCGCCGGGTTCCTCGATGCCATCGGTGGCGGTGGCTGGGGCACGGTCTGTACCCCGACCTTGATCGCGCGCGGCGTGCCGCCGCGCTACGCCATCGGCACCACCAATGCCGCCGAGTTCTTCGTCACGCTCACGATCTCGATCACCTTCCTGTTCACTTTCGACTGGCAGCGTTACGACCTCGTGATCGCGTTGCTCGGCGGTGGCGTGATCGCCGCACCGCTCGGCGCCTGGGTGGCGAAGCATGTGCCGCCGCGCACCGCCATCATCGCCGTGGGGCTCGTGGTGACGGGGCTGTCGGTCCACGGAATCATCCGTTGGGCGATGGCGCTCGGGTGATGGGACGTCTCTAGGCCACGGACCATGGACGCCATCGCGATCGACACTCTGCGTGAGCGCGCACGACAAGGGGATGCGCGGGCGCTGAGCGTCCTCGGCAGGCGGTTGTTGCTCGGCCTCGGGACGCCTTCCGCGCCGCAGGAAGGCCACGCCTGCCTCGTGGGCGCCGCTGCGCGTGGTGACGGCGAAGCGGCGGCGCTGCTCGCGCGGCTGTCCGCTTGGGGGGCGCTGCAGCCGCAGAGCTGGCCCGAGGCGTTGCATCATCTGCAACGCGCGGCTGAGTTCGGTTGGACCCCGGCGCAGCGGGAGCTGCGTTTCCTTGCGCGTCATGAGGGTGACGACTGGCCGGCGTTGTGCGGCCGCGTGGACATCGGTTCGTTGACCGCGTCCCCAGCATCGCGGGTGCTCGCCGCATCGCCGAAGGTGCGGGCCATCAAAGATTTCGCGACGCCGGAGGAATGCGCGTGGTTGATCGGCTTGGCGCGTGACGACCTGCGGCGGGCCCAGGTCTATCGGAAGGATGCCGAGGGCTACATGGAATCCGGCACGCGGACGAACTCGGAGGCGGACTACACCTTCGGCAATGCTGATCTTGTACTGCGCGTGATCATCGAGCGAATCGCCCGTGCCGTGGGTCTTTCCACGCGGCTTTTCGAAGTGGCCAAGCTGCTGCACTACGAGCCCGGTCAGCAGTTCGCGCCGCATCATGACTTCCAGCAACCGACCACACCCGCGTTGGCGCGGGAGATCGCACAGCGCGGGCAGCGTGTGGCGACCGTACTCGTGTACCTGAACGATGATTTCGAAGGTGGCGAGACCGAGTTCCCGCGCATCGGGCTGAGGCACCGCGGCGCCACCGGTGATGCCTTGATGTTCGCGAACGTCCGGCCCGACGGCGCGCTCGACCACGACTCGCTGCACGCCGGTCTGCCGACCACGCGTGGCGTCAAATGGGTGCTGTCGCAGTGGATCCGCAGCCGACCGGTGGATGGGGGTGCGGCCTGATCGCCGGGCAGTCGCCGACGGGGCGGCTGGGGGTGGCTGAGGCGATCGAGCGGCGGTGATACGCCGGCCCTTGACGGCGCTCCGGATCCTCCCTTGACTCACCTTCTCCCGGAAAGGGATACTCGACCCCGATGAACACGCAGCACACCCAGACCTCGCACCTCGGCCTCGGCCGTTGGTGGTGGTGGCGTCCCTCCTGACGGAGAGGGCGCGGGCGCTGCTGTTCGAATCTCACACACGAGGATAGAACCACCCGAACCCATCTCCGGAACACTCCGGGGTGGGTTTTTGCGTTTATGAAGCCGCCATTCGACATCTCAGGCGATCTGGACACGCCGGTATCGGCGTTCCTGAAGCTACAGGCCTTCAAGCCGACCTTCCTGCTCGAGAGCGTGGAGGGCGGTGAGCGCTTGGGGCGCTATTCCTTCATCGGTTTCGGGGACGCGGCCTTCGAGCTGCGGCTCGATGCCGATGGCCACGGGTTCGGCAAACAGCGTTTCGCGCTGCCGGCGGGACAGGCGGAGCTCTTGACCCTGCTGCGCGAGGCGCTCGCGCGGGCGCCGCGGCCGACGGCCCCCGGTGCCGGACCGGGTTTTCCCCTCGCGGGTGGGCTCGTCGGTTACTCATCCTATGACGTCGTGCGCTGGTTCGAGCGTCTGGCGCCGCGCGCGCCTTCGGCCTCGTCCGTACCGGACATGCACTATGTCGCGCCCTCGTCGCTCTTGGTGTTCGATCACCTGACGCGCGGCATCGCGCTGCTGCATTCGGGCAGCGAGGCCGAGCGGCAGTCGCTGCGGCGCGAAGTCATCGCGGCGCTGCGCGGTCCTTTGCCGCCGGCGCGTGTGACGGGCGGGTTCTCGCCGGCGACGGCGTCCATGTCCCAAGACGAGTTCCTCTCAGGCGTCGCGCGAACCAAAGAATACATCGCCGCGGGCGATGTCTATCAACTCGTGTTGTCGGTCCGTTTCGGTGGCCGGCATTCGGTCGATCCCTTCGACGCCTATCGTGCGCTGCGGCTCATCAATCCCTCGCCCTACATGTACTACCTCTCGCTCGGCGACATCACCGTGGTCGGATCCTCCCCCGAAGCGCTGGTGAAGCTCTCCGGTGGACACGCGCAGCTGCGCCCGATCGCGGGCACCCGGCCTCGCGCCGAGGACGATGCCGAAGACCGACGTCTCGAGCAGGAGTTGCTCGCCGACGCCAAAGAGAACGCGGAGCATGTGATGTTGGTCGACCTCGCCCGCAACGATCTCGGTCGCGTCGCTGAAGCCGGAAGCGTGCATGTCGCGCCCTACCGTTCCATCGAGCGCTACAGTCATGTCATGCACATCGTAAGCGGCGTGCGCGGCGAACTTGCGCCGGGCCGCGACGCCTTCGACCTCTTCGCGGCGGCCTTCCCTGCAGGCACGTTGGTCGGTGCGCCCAAGGTACGCGCGATGGAGATCATCGACGAGCTCGAGCCGGTACGGCGCGGGCTCTATGGCGGCACGGTCGGTTACTTCGGTGCGCAGGGCGACATGGACCAGGCGATCACCATCCGCACGCTGGTCTTCCGCGGCGATGAATACAGCTACCAGGCGGGCGCGGGCATCGTCGCCGACAGCGTCCCGCAGAGCGAATACGAAGAGGTGCTCGCCAAGAGCGGCTCGGCCGCGCGGGCGTTGGCGATGGCGGGAGAAGTTTCATGAGCGGCGTGGTCTCGCGTGCAGCGATGGGCGATGCGGGCCACGGTGTGCGCCTGCTCCTCATCGACAACTACGACTCCTTCACCTACAACCTCGTGCAGGCCTTCCTGATGCAGGGCGCCGAGGTCGCGGTGCACCGCAACGATGCACTCAGCGTTGAGGCGGCGCTCGCGCTCGCGCCCACCCATGTCTGCATCTCGCCGGGTCCGGGCACGCCTTACGATGCCGGTACCTCGATGGACATGATCCGTGCCTTCGCGGGGCTCGTGCCCGTGTTCGGGGTCTGCCTCGGCCACCAGT
Source organism: Proteobacteria bacterium UBA964 (assembly GCA_002292945.1). Taxonomy (GTDB): domain Bacteria; phylum Pseudomonadota; class Gammaproteobacteria; order Steroidobacterales; family Steroidobacteraceae; genus UBA964. The sequence goes on from DBCG01000031.1 coordinate 18,549, forward strand.
CGATCACCGAGGTCTTCGGCGGAAAAGTCGTTCGCGC
>DBCG01000062.1:0-24233 GCA_002292945.1 Proteobacteria bacterium UBA964
CCTCGCCCGCCCCGCCATGAACTCTTCCGACCGCAAGCAGCTCGTGGGCCTCCTGACCCGGGATCCTCGCGTGGTGCTCGAGGAAGGCGCGCAGGTCGTCGATGTTCCGGGACAGGCCCCACCGATGAAACTCATCGGCCATGTCACCTCGTCGTACATGAGCGCGACGCTCGACCGTTCGATCGCGCTCGCGGTGGTCGCGGGCGGTCGCGCCCGCATCGGGCAGACGCTCCACGTGCCCATGCCGAGCGGCGAGATCGCGGTCGAAGTCTGCGCACCCATGTTCTACGACCCGAAGGGAGCGCGCCTGAATGTCTGAGACTCCGCATATCGACGCGCCGATCCGTACGATGACGACCGCCGAGTGGCTGCGTCCGGTCGCGGCGTCCGCACGCTTCGTGCTGCAGGGCGGTCCGGCCGCGCTCGCCGCGGCGGCGGGTGCGCTCGGCATCCCCGATGCCGACGCGGCAGGTCGGACCACGGGTGACGATGACAGGACGCTGATCTGGCTGGGCCCCGACGAGCGGCTGCTGATCGCGTGGCGGGAGAGCGCCACCACGCTCGACGCCCGTCTCGGGGCGGTGCTCACCGGTCATCCGCATTCTTTGGTGGACGTGACGCAGCGCCAGGTCGGCCTGCGGCTCACCGCGCCGTTCGCCGCGGATCTGCTGAACTGCGGCTGTCCGCTGGACCTCGATCCCGCCCGCTTCCCCGTGGGCAGCGGCACACGCACGCTCTTCAACAAGACCGACATCGTGCTCTGGCGCCGGGGCGTGGACGAGTTCCACATCGAGGTCTGGCGCTCGTTCGAGGACTACCTCATCCGCTGGCTCACCGAGTCGGCGCAGGACTTCACCGGCCGCGCGGACTGACCGGTCTCAACGCTGCGAGTTCTGCCAGTCGGACGCCTCGTACCAGGGCACCGTGGCGCGCGGTAGCAGGGGTCGACCGAGGATATGATCCGCCGCCTTCTCGGCCAACATGATGGTCGGCGCGTTGAGGTTGCCGGTCGTCACCGACGGCATGATGGACGAGTCCACCACGCGCAACCCCTCGAGGCCGCGCACCCGGGTCTCGGGATCGACCACCGCCATCGCATCATCGGCACTGCCCATGCGGCAGGTGCCGCAGGGATGGTAGGCGCTCTCGACATGGCGTCGCACGAAAGCGTCGATCTCGGCATCACTCTGCACGCCCTCGCCCGGCTGGATCTCGCGACCGCGCCAACGCGCGAAGGCGGGTTGCGCAAAGATCTCGCGGGTGAGGCGCACACAGGCACGCATCTCCTGCATGTCCTCCGGGGTGCTCAGATAATTGAACAGGATCCGCGGCGGGTCGCGCGGGTCCGCGGACCGCAGCCGCACCCAACCGCGGCTGTTGGTGCGCATCGGACCGACATGCGCCTGGAAGCCGTGCTCAGAGGCACCGGTCGACCCGTCGTACGCCACCGCCAACGGCAGGAAGTGGTACTGGAGGTCCGGATAGCGCACACCGGCGCGGCTGCGGATGAATCCGCCGGTCTCGAAATGGTTGGTGGCGCCGAGACCGGTACGCGTGAGCAGCCAGCGCGCGCCGATCCAGGCCTTGGCGAACGGGTTCATCGCGGAATAGAGCGTCACCGGCTCGCGGCACGCCATCTGGAAATAGAACTCGAGATGATCCTGAAGGTTCTCACCCACCCCGGGCAGCGCATGCTGTACGGGGATGCCCTGGGACTCGAGCTCCGCCGCCGGACCGATGCCCGAGAGCTTCAACAACTGCGGCGAGTTGATGGGACCCCCGCTGACGATGACCTCACGCCGCGCGCGCACCGTGTGCGTCGCACCGCGCCGCGCGTACTGCAGGCCCGTCGCCCGTCCGCCTTCCAGCAGGATGCGGGTCGCGAGCGCACCGCTCAGGACCGTGAGGTTGGGACGCGATCGAACCGGATGCAGATAGGCCACCGCCGCGCTGCAGCGTTGACCGCGACCCACGGTCATGTCGAAACGACCGAAACCTTCCTGCTGGTAGCCGTTGATGTCGTCCGTGAGCGGGTAGCCTGCCTCCTTGCCGGCGGCGAGCCACGCGGCATGCAGCGGGTTCTCGAGGCTGCCGTAGCGGGTCTGCAACGGCCCACGATCGCCGCGGTAGGCGTCGCCACCGGCGTCGCGTGTCTCGGCGCGACGGAAATATGGCAGCACATCGGGATAGCCCCAACCGCTCGCGCCCTCCTGCTGCCAACGCTCGAAATCGAAGGGGTTACCGCGCACATAGACCATGCCGTTGATGGACGAGGAACCGCCGAGCACCTTGCCGCGCGGCGTGTGCAGGCTGCGCCCCCCGAGGCCGGGCTCCGGCTCGGAGTGGTAGAACCAGTTGTAGCGCTTGCGGTTCATCGGGATGGCGAGCGCCGAGGGCATGCGGATGAACACCGACCGATCCGAGCCGCCGTACTCGAGCAACAGCACCCGGTTCGATGGGTCCTCCGTCAACCGTGCCGCGAGCACGCAGCCCGCGGACCCGGCCCCGACGATGACGAAGTCGTACTCGTCCATGGTCAGTACGGCCATGGTCAGTACGGCGCGTCGATGCCGCCCTTGGCGACATAGACGCTCTTGAGCTGCGTGTAGTACTCCATCGTGATGCGGCCGTTCTCGCGGCCGATGCCCGAGTGCTTGTAGCCGCCGAAAGGAAGCTCCATCGGGCAGATGTTGTAGTGGTTGATCCAACAGCTTCCCGCTTGCAGACGACCGATCACGCGGTGCGCACGGTTGACGTCCTGCGTGAACACGCCGGCCGAAAGACCGAAGTGCGTGGCATTGGCGCGCTCGATCGCTTCCTCTTCGTCATCGAAGTCGAGCACCATCATCACCGGTCCGAAGATCTCCTCACGCACGATGGCCATGTCGTCGCGACACTGGTCGAACACCGTCGGCGTGACGAAGAAGCCGCGTCCGAGTGCGCCTTCCGTCAGACGCTTGCCGCCGATCAGCATCCGCGCACCCTCGGCCTGGCCGCGCTCGATGTAGGACATGACCTTGCGCAGATGCTCCTCCGAGATCAGCGAACCGACCTGGGTCGCAGGGTCCTCGGGGTCACCGATCTTCATCTTCTCGACCCGGGCGAGCAGGCGCTTCAGGAACTCCTGCTTGATCGAGCGGTGAACGAACACGCGCGTCGCGTTGGAACAGACCTCACCCGCCGAATAGAAATTGCCGAGCAAGGCGCCCGAGACCGCGTTGTCGAGGTCCGCATCCGGGAAGATGAGCAGCGGCGACTTGCCGCCGAGCTCCAGCGTGACGTGCTTGAGCGTCGGCGCTGCGGCACCCATCACCGCGCGGCCCGTCTCGACAGCGCCCGTGACCGACACCTTGGCGATGCCCGGATGGCCGACCAGCAACCGCCCGGTGTCGACGGCACCCTGCACGACCTGGAAGATGCCGTCCGGCACGCCCGCCTCTTTCATGAGGGCCGGCAGTTCGGCGGCGCTGAGCGGCGTGAGTTCGGCGGGCTTGAAGATCATCGCGTTGCCGAACGCGAGCGCGGGCGCGGTCTTCCAGCAGGCGGTCTGCATCGGATAGTTCCAGGCACCGATGCCGGCGACGACGCCCAAGGCCTCGCGTCGGGTGTAGCCGAAGCCAGCCGCACCGAGGTCGATGTGCTCGCCTGCAGCTCCCGTCGCCATCGAGGCGAAGTACTCGAAGCACTCCGCGCCCGAGACGATATCGACGACCTTCGTCTCCTGGATCGGTTTGCCGGTGTCACGCATCTCGATGAGCGAGAGCCTATCGTTGTGCTCGCGCAGCAAATCCGAGATCCGGCGCAGGACGCGTGAACGCTCGGTGCCGCTGAGTGCCGCCCAAGCGGGCTGCGCCGCACGCGCGCGGCGCACGGCCTCGTCGATCTCCTGCGCACCCGCGACCGGAAGCTCCGCCAACAGTTCACCGGTGGCGGGGTTGTAGCTCGGGAGCCGCCCGGCGCGTACCGGAGAGGACTTGCGGCGCATCGGTGGCGCATCCGTGCCGATGGCGTCGCCCGCCGAGGTCTCGGCCGGCGCCGCACCGGCGCCCGATTGACCGATCGCGGCGTATACCATCGACAGCACACGCTCGCAGATCTTGCGGCTGTCGGCGTCGGGCCGCGACGAGAGTGCGGCCTGCAACCAGGCCCCATCGATCAGCGCGGCGATGTTGGCCGCGTGGCTGGCGAGCGACGCCGCGGGCACCAGGGGACGCAAGGCCGCGCGCAGGTTCGAGTCGAGCCGATGCTGATAGATGCGCTGGATGCGGGCGATGCCCGCCGAGGAGTGCACCTGACTCCAGAACGCGAGCCAGGCCCGGCTGTCTGCCGAACGCAGACATTCGGGGGACAGACTCGCCTCGAGATAGGCCCGCAGCCGATCGATCGGACTGCCGGCCGCGGTCACGCGCCAGCGGGTCTGTTCCCGCAGACGCGAGAGCAGCTCGCGGAAGGCGGCTTGCAGCAAGCCATCCTTGTCGACGAAGTAATGCGCCACGAGCCCGGGCGAGACATCCGCCTTGCCCGCGATGTGTGCGAGAGTCGTGCCCTGAATCCCGACTTCTGCGAGACTTTCGAGGGTGACTTCGATGAATTGCTGTCGGCGGGTCGCGTCACCCGCGCGGGCGGATGCGCCGTTGGGGGAGGTTGTCGTGTCGCTCAAGGTGAGGTCCCTCTGGAAGGTCAGACCGATCTTAGGATCGATTTTTCGATGCCTTCTATTTTAAATAAAAACATTAAAAACAATAAGTTATGAACTTAATCAGATATCTTTTTAAAGTTATTGAACGGTCGTTCAACCAACTTCGATCAACGTCCGATGGTGCCTCGCTCACCCGATCAAGGTCAAGAATTTTTGCCGCAACCTGCGCATTGTCCTCGGCTATCGCCGCGGCACCCACGGCGTACTCGACACCGAGCACCGCGCCCGCCCTCGAACAGGACAGCTGCCGGGTGGTGCGCTTCTCCGATATCGGCTGGACGGATGTCACCGCCACGACGGGCTTCGCCAGCCATGTACTGCGCCGGCTGGGCTACGACCCCAAGGTCACGGTGCTGTCGCTACCGGTGACCTACGCCTCGCTGCGCAACCGCGACATCGACGTGTTCCTCGGCAACTGGATGCCCTCCCAGAAAGCGGACCGCCAACCCTACCTCGATGACGGGTCGGTCGAAGTCGTGCGCGCCAACATGACCGAGGCGAAGTACACGCTCGCCGTACCGACCTACCTCTACGAGCAGGGCCTCCGTGATTTCGCCGATATCGCGAGGTTCGCCGAGCCGCTCAAGCGAAAGATGTACGGCATCGAGCCGGGCAACGACGGCAACCGGATGATGCTCGAGCTCATCGAGGCGGATCGGCTCGGGCTCGGCGGATTCACGCTCGTCGAGTCGAGCGAACAAGGCATGCTCGCGCAGGTCGAGCGTGCCTACAACGCGCGCGAACCGATCGTGTTCTTCGGCTGGCAGCCGCACCCCATGAACAAGCGCTACGACATGCGTTATCTGACCGGCGGTGACGACACCTTCGGCCCGAACTTCGGCGGCGCGATCATCCATACCATCGTGCGCAAAGGCTATCTGCAGGAGTGCCCCAACATCGGACGCCTCCTGCGCAACCTCGCGTTCACCGGCGCGATGGAGAACGAGCTGATGGACGGCATCCTCAACCGCAAGCTCGCGCCCGAGGAGTCGGCGGCCGGATGGCTGCGCGCGAACCCGCAGGCGCTCGTGCCGCTGCTCGAAGGCGTCACCCGGGCGGACGGCTCGCCGGTGAGCGAGCTGCTCGGGGCGGTGGGCGACGCGGGTGCCGCTGGCGCAGGCGAAACCGTGGACACGACCGCTGCTGCGCCTTGGAGCCTCGACCGCTTCGTCGCCGAACACAAGATCCCGGTCGGCCGCCTCATCGGCGATGCCGTCAGCCACGCCCAGGAGAACTGGCGCCCCTTCTTCGACTTCGTGTCGCGGGTGGTCAGCGGCAGCGTCAACGGCGTCCACGCCATCCTGCTCGCCCTACCCTCCTGGCTGCTGGTCGCCGCGGCTGCAGCGCTCGCTTGGGCGCTGCAACGCTCGGTGCCACTCGTCGCGTTCGTGGTCGCCGCGCTGCTCTTCATCATGAACCAGGGGTATTGGGCGGCGACCGTCGAGACCATCGCCCTGGTCGCGGTCGCGACGCTCGCGGCGACGGCGATCGGCGTGCCGCTCGGTATCGCCGCTGCGCACCGTCCACGGCTGTATGCGGCGCTGCGCCCGGTGCTCGATCTGATGCAGACGCTGCCGACCTTCGTCTACCTCATCCCGACCTTGGTGCTCTTCGGTCTCGGGGTCGTGCCAGGGCTCATCTCCACCGTGATCTTCGCGCTGCCGGCGCCTGTCCGCCTCACGCACCTCGGCATCACCGGCGTACCGCGTCCGATGCGAGAGGCCGCCGAGGCCTTCGGTGCGACCCGTTGGCAGCGGCTCTGGAAGATCGAACTGCCTTGCGCACTGCCCTCGATCCTCGCCGGCATCACGCAGTGCATCATGCTCAGCCTGTCGATGGTGGTGATCGCCGCACTCGTCGGCGCCGGTGGCCTCGGCGTACCAGTGGTGCGGGCGCTCAACAGCGTGCAGGTCGATGTGGGCTTCGAGGCCGGTATCGCCATCGTGCTGCTCGCGATCGTGCTCGACCGCTTGAGTCGCCCCCGCGAGCGGAGGACGAAGCCATGAACGCCGCGCTCGAGTTCCGCAAGGTCGATGTCCTCTTCCCTCGCGCCCCGGGCCGCGAGGGTGCGGAATCCGTGCGTCAGGCGCTGACCCGCCTCGATGCCGGCGTCGATCAGGCACGCGTCGTCGTCGACGGCGGCGTCACCGTGGCGGTGCGCGGCGCCGACCTCGCCGTGGCGCCGGGCGAGATCTGCGTCCTGATGGGACTCTCCGGATCGGGAAAGTCGACGCTGCTGCGCACCGCCAACGGGCTGACGCCGGTGACGCGGGGCGAGGTGCTGCTGAACGGCCCTGACGGCCGCATCGACATCGCGCGTTGCGATGCGAGAGCTCTGGCTGCGGCGCGACGCCGTCGCATCAGCATGGTGTTCCAGCAGGCGGCGCTGCTACCTTGGCGAACGGTCGAGGAGAACGTCGGACTCGGGCTGGAGCTGCGCGGCGAGTCGGCCGCCGACCGCGCGCGCATCGTCGCCGAGAAACTCGAGCTTGTGGGGCTCGCCGACTGGGCGCAGCGTCGCATCGACGAGCTGTCCGGCGGCATGCAACAGCGGGTGGGCCTCGCGCGCGCCTTCGCCACCGACGCCGATGTACTGCTGATGGACGAGCCGTTCTCGGCGCTGGACCCGCTCATCCGTTGCCGTCTGCAGAACGAGCTCATCCTGCTGCAGGAGCGGGTTCGCAAGACCATCTTGTTCGTCAGCCACGATCTCGACGAGGCGCTGCGCATCGGCGATCGTATCGCGATCATGGACCAAGGCCGGATCGTGCAGACCGGCACCCCGCAGGACATCGTGCTGCGACCGGCCGACCCGCGTGTCGCGGAGTTCGTGCAGCACATGAACCCGTTGACGGCGCTGACGGCGGCGATGGTGATGCGGCCCATCGACCCTTCGTCGCCCTGCGACGACTCATGGTCGACGATCCCGGCAGACGCCGATCTTCAAAGCCTGATCCGCTTGCGGCAGACGACGGGACGACCGGTCGTGGTGTCGGATGCGGGACAGATCGTCGGCATCTGCGACACCGCAGAGATCCTGCAGGCGCTCAGTTCGCGCGCGGCACCGTGATCTGCCGGACCGCCGAGAGCGCGATCGGGTCGAGGCCCTCCGCTCGCCCCTCGTCGACCGCGGCGGCGATCTGCGCACGCATACGCGGATCCCAGAACTTCTGCAGGTGATCGGCGACGCTCGCCGCGCCCCGCTCAGGCCCTTCGTGCGAGAAGAAACCGGCGATCTGGTTCGCCATACGGACGAGTTTTTCCGTCTTCATGTCCTGATCCTCTGCGCTGCGCTGAACACCTCGAAACCATCGTCCCGCGCCACCGCCACCAAAGTGATGCCGGATTCGGTCGCGGCGCGCACAGCGAGCGCGGTCGGCGCCGACACCGCGACCAGTATGCCCGCACCCATCATGGCCGCTTTCTGGACCATCTCGATCGAGACGCGGCTCGAGATCACGACGATCCCCTCGGCGGGACGGACTCCGGCCCGTGACAAAGCGCCCGTCAGCTTGTCGAGCGCGTTATGACGACCGACATCCTCGCGTGCAGCGAGCAGGCCCCGACCCGGCTGCCAGAAACCGGCTGCATGCACCGCCCTGGTTTCGCGGTTGAGCGACTGCGCGCCGCCGAGCGCCGCGACGGCCGCGAACACCTCGGAGGCATCGATCTGCGTGGTGCAGCGGACGGCAGGCAACGGCCGCAGCGCCTCGACCAGACTCTCGACGCCGCAGAGCCCGCAACCGACCGGACCGGCGAGCCGCCGCCGCCGCTCGACCGTACGATCGGACGCGTCCGCGGCGAGCGTCATGCGTAGCTCGATGCCGAGCTCGACCGGAACGACCTCGATCTCGGCGAGCGCGTCGGCGCCGCCGATCAGCCCTTCGTTGAGCGAGAAGCCGACACCGAAATCCTCGAGATCGAGCGGGGTCGCCATCATCACGGCATAGGCGGCCCGGTCGTAGGTGAGCGAGATCGCGACCTCTTCAGGCAACCGGCGCTGCCCCCAGCCGCTGCCCGGTTGATCGACCGACCCGCCGACCTTCAGCCGCGGCAGTTCAACCGCGGGCGGCGGGAGGGCCATTCGTGGGCAACACCTGGACGGCGGTGACCTTGTATTCGGGGCAGTTCGTCGCCCAGTCGGAGTTGTCGGTGGTCACGACGTTGATCTGCGTATCCGGGTGGTGGAAGGTGGTGTAGACCACGCCGGGCGCGACACGGTCGCTGACCTCGGCGAGCAGTTCGGTGGCCCCGGTACGGCTCATCACGCGAACGCGATCCCCGGGGCGGATGCCGCGCTGCTCGGCGTCGTGCGGGTGGATCTCGAGACGATCCGCCTCATGCCACTGCTGGTTCGCCGTGCGCCGCGTCTGCGTGCCGACGTTGTACTGCGAGAGGATGCGGCCAGTGGTGAGCAGCAGCGGGAAGCGTGCGGTGGAACGCTCCTCGGTGGGGACGTATTCGGTCACCACGAACCGCCCCTTGCCGCGCGCGAAGCCGCCGATGTGCATGACCGGGGTACCTTCCGGCGCATTCTCGTGGCAGGGCCATTGGATGGAACCCAGACGGTCCAGCTTCTCGTAACTCACACCCGTGAACGACGGCGTGGTGCGCGCGATCTCGTCCATGATCTGCGAGGGATGGTCGTAGTGCATCGCGTGGCCGAGCGCCTGACAGACCTTCATCACGGCCTGCCAGTCGGCGAGGCCCGCCCGCGGCGGCATCACGCGCCGCACACGGCTGATGCGGCGCTCGGCGTTGGTGAAGGTGCCGTCCTTCTCGAGGAACGACGCCCCCGGCAGGAATACATGCGCGTACTTGGCCGTCTCGTTCAGGAACAGGTCGTGCACCACGACGCACTCCATGGCAGAGAGCGCCTCGGCCACATGTTGGGTGTCCGGATCCGACTGGGCGAAGTCCTCGCCCTGGATGAACATGCCCTTGAAGCTGCCGTCGAGGGCGGCATCGAACATGTTGGGGATGCGCAGACCCGGTTCCGACTCGAGCGACACACCCCAGACGGACTCGAACACCTGCCGTGCGGTGTCATCCGACACATGACGGTAACCGGCGAACTCGTGCGGGAACGAGCCCATGTCACAGGCCCCCTGCACGTTGTTCTGGCCACGCAGCGGGTTGACGCCGACGCCCGGACGGCCGAGGTTGCCGGTCGCCATCGCGAGGTTCGCGATCGCCATGACCGTGGTCGTTCCCTGACTGTGCTCGGTGACGCCGAGCCCGTAGTAGATGGCGCCGTTGCCGCCGGTGGCGTACAGCCGGGCCGCCGCGCGGAGCTCTGCCGCCGGAACGCCGGTGAGCGCCTCGGTGCTCTCGGGGCTGTTGCGCGGCTCCGCGACGAACGAGGCCCAGGTCGAGAACTCGGCGAGATCGCAGCGTTCCTGAACGAACCGCTCGTCGACGAGACCCTCGGTGACGATCACATGCGCGAGCGCGTTGACCACGGCGACATTGGTGCCGGGACGCAGCTGCAGGTGGTGGCGTGCCTCGATGTGCGGCGTGCGCACGAGATCGATGCGGCGCGGATCGACCACGATGAGCTTCGCGCCCTCGCGCAAGCGGCGCTTCATGCGCGAGGCGAAGACCGGGTGGCCGTCGGTCGGGTTCGCACCGATGACCATGATGACATCGGCCTCGGCGACCGAGTCGAAGTCCTGGGTGCCCGCCGAGGTACCGAAAGCGGTCTTGAGGCCATAGCCGGTCGGCGAGTGACAGACACGCGCGCAGGTGTCGACGTTGTTGTTGCCGAACACGGCACGCACCATCTTCTGCACGAGGAAGGTCTCCTCGTTGGTGCAGCGCGAGGAGGTCACCGCACCCACCGAGTTCTTGCCGTACTGCGACTGCAGGCGGCGGAACTCCGAGGCGATGCGCCCGACCGCCTCGTCCCAGGTGGCCTCGCGCCACGGGTCGCTGATGCGTTCACGGACGAGCGGCGTGAGCACGCGGTCCGGGTGCGTCGCATAGCCCCAAGCGAAACGGCCCTTCACGCAGGAATGACCGCGGTTGGCCTTGCCGTCGTCGTGCGGCACCATGCGCACGACCTCGTTGCCCCGCACCTGCGCCTTGAAGGTGCAGCCGACGCCGCAATAGGCGCAGGTCGTGAGCACGGATCGTTCGGGCTGGCCGATCTCGATCACGCTCTTCTCGATGAGGGTCGCCGTCGGGCACGCCTTGACGCAGGCACCGCAGGACACGCACTCGGAGTCGATGAACTTCTCTTCGATGCTCGCAGACACCTTGGACTCGAAACCGCGGCCGGAGATCGTCAGCGCGAGCGTCCCCTGCACCTCGTCGCAGGCGCGCACGCAGCGCGAGCAGACGATGCACTTGGCAGGATCGAAGGTGAAGTACGGGTTCGACTCGTCCTTCTGGGCATCGAGGTGGTTGGCGCCGTCGTAGCCGTAGCGCACCTCGCGCAAGCCCACCGCACCCGCCATGTCCTGCAGCTCGCAGTCACCGTTGGCCGAGCAGGTCAGGCAGTCGAGCGGATGGTCGGAGATGTAGAGCTCCATCACGCCGCGCCGCAGCGTCTTGAGCTTGCCGGTCTGCGTACGCACCTTCATGCCCTCGGCGACGGGCGTGGTGCAGGACGCCGGCGTGCCGGCGCGCCCCTCGATCTCGACGAGGCACAGCCGACAGGAACCGAACGCCTCAAGGGTGTCGGTCGCGCAGAGCTTGGGGACGGAGACGCCCGCCTCGGCGGCCGCACGCATCACCGAGGTGCCGGCGGGGACCTGCACGGACATCCCGTCTATCTCGAGGGTCACGCTCTGGGTGGAACGCGACGCAGGCGTCCCGAGGTCACGGTCGTCGATGGTGGCGCTCATGGTCGTCGGAAATCCTGCGGGAAGTGTCGCACCGCACTCAGCACCGGGTACGGCACGAAACCGCCCAATGCACAGAGTGAGCCCAGTCGAAGAGTACTGCAAAGATCGTCGAGCAATGCCAGATTCGCGTCGACGTCGCGCCCGGCGAGGATCTTGTCGATGACCTCCATGCCGCGCACCGAGCCGACGCGGCAAGGCGTGCACTTGCCGCAGGATTCCGCGGCACAGAACTCCATCGCGAAACGCGCCTGTCGCGCCATGTCGACGCTCTCGTCGAACACGACCACGCCGCCGTGGCCGACCAGACCGTCACGCGCGGCGAAGGCTTCGTAGTCGAGAGGCGTATCGAAGAATGCGCGCGGGAAATAGGCACCCAGGGGACCGCCCACCTGCACTGCCCGCACCGGTCGACCGGTCGCCGTACCGCCACCGATGTCGTCGACGATCTCGCCGAGCGTGAGGCCGAACGGCGCCTCGAAGAGCCCGCCGTGCTTGATGTTTCCGGCCAACTGGAAAGGCAGCGTGCCGCGCGAGCGGCCGGTGCCGAGCGCAGCGTAGGCCTCGGCGCCCCGCACCAGGATCTCGGGCACCGTGGCGAGCGTCAGCACGTTGTTGACCACGGTCGGCTTGCCGAAGAGGCCATGGTGCGCCGGCAGCGGCGGCTTGGCACGCACCTGCCCCCGCTTGCCCTCGAGGCTCTCGAGCAGCGCCGTCTCCTCGCCGCAGACATAGGACCCGGCGCCGATGCGCAGCTCGATGGCGCAGTCCTCGAAGAGGCCATTGGCCCGCGCCACGACCAATGCGTGCTCGAGCACGGCGATCGCGCGCGGATACTCCGAGCGGATGTAGATGAAGCCCTTGCGCGCGCCCACCGCGAGAGCGCAGATGACCATGCCCTCGAGGAGCGCGAAGGGATCGCCCTCCATCACCATGCGATCGGCGAAGGTGCCGGAGTCGCCCTCGTCGGCGTTGCAGACGACGTACTTCACGTCGCCCGGCGCGTCGTGCACCGTGCGCCACTTGATGCCGGCCGGGAACCCGGCGCCGCCGCGGCCACGCAGCCCCGAAGCGGTGATCGCCTCGAGCGTCGCCTTCGCGCCGAGTGCGCGTGCGCGCGCGAGGCCTTGGCCGCCCCCGTGGGCGGTGTAGTCCTGCCAAGAGACCGGGTCGATGATGCCGCAGCGCGAGAAGGTCCAACGCGTCTGCCGAGCGAGGAAAGGATGCTGTGCTGGATCACCGATGCCGAGCGCATGCACACCGCCCTCGAGCCAGCCCGCCGCGAACAAGCCCGCGACATCGCTCACCGTGACCGGTCCGTAACCGATGCGCCCGGACGCGGTCTGCACCTCGACCAAGGGTTCCAGCCAATGCATGCCGCGGGAGCCGTTACGGACGATCTCGACCGCGACCCCGAGACGCTTGGCCTCGGCGGCAACGGCGATCGCGACGTCGTCGGCGCCGAGCGCGAGCGCTGCCGAGTCGGCAGGCACATAGATGCGGGTCATCGACGGCACTTGAGCAGCGCCTCCTCGAGTTTCGGCCAGTCCGCGCGGGCGATCAGACGGTCTCCCACCTGCGCTGCGGGCGCCACCGAGCACAGCCCCAAACAGAACATCGGCTCGAGGGTCACCTCGCCGTCCTTCGTCGTGCCGTGCCAATCGATCCCGAGGCGCCTGCGCGCCTCGTCGGCCAAAGCATCCGCACCCATCGCCTGGCAGGCCTCCGCACGGCAGATCTTGAGATCCGTGCGACCGCCCGGGGTGCGTCGGAAATCATGGTAGAAGGTGACGACGCCGTGCACCTCGGCACGCGAGAGGTTCAGGGCCTCGGCGACCTGCGCGACCGCCTCGTCGGGCACATGCCCGAACTCCAGTTGCAGGGCCCGCAGCACGGGCAACGCCGGCCCGTCGAGATGCTGGTAGGTCTCGATGATGCCCGCGGCGCGTTCTTTGTCCCAAGCCATGATGCCGCCGTCAGAACATGCCGACGACGCGGCCGGACTCATCGATGTCGATGTTGCAGGCTGCAGGGAGCTTCGGCAGCCCGGGCATGGTCATGATGTCGCCGCAGATCATGACGATGAATTCGGCGCCGGCCGCGAGCCTCACCTCACGGATGTTGACCACATGGTTGCTCGGTGCGCCGCGCAGCTTCGGGTCGGTCGAGAACGAGTACTGGGTCTTGGCGACGCAGACGGGGTAGTGCCCGTAGCCGTCTTCCTGCAGTTTACGGATGCTGGTGCGCACCTTGGCATCGGCGGTGATGTCGGAGGCGCCGTAGAGTTCCGTCGCGACCTTCTTCATCTTGTCCCAGAGCGGCAGCTCGTCCGGGTAGAGGTGGGTGAAGTAGTTCGGCTGCTCCGTGAGCCGGACCACCTCGTGCGCGAGTTCGGTGGCGCCGGCGCTGCCCTCGGCGAAGTGCTTGGCGGTGACGACCTTCACGCCCAGATGGCTCGCACGCTCGTGCAGCGCTTGGATCTCTGCGGGGGTGTCCTCGGCGCGGTGGTTGATGGACACCACGCAGGGCAAGCCGAAACGGTCGCGCACGTTGGCGATGTGCCGCTCGAGGTTCGCCATGCCCTTAATGAGAGCCTCGACGTTCTCCTTCGGCAGGTCAGGCACCTCGATGCCGCCGTGGTATTTGAGGGCGCGCACCGTGGCGACGATCACCGCCGCGTCGGGCTTGAGACCTGCCTTCCGGCATTTGATGTCGATGAACTTCTCGGCGCCGAGATCGGCGCCGAAACCGGCTTCCGTGACCACGAAATCACCGAGCTTGAGCGCGGTGCGGGTGGCGATCACGGAGTTACAGCCATGGGCGATGTTCGCGAAGGGGCCACCATGGATGATGGCGGGGTTGTTCTCGAGCGTCTGCACGAGGTTCGGCGCCAGCGCGTCCTTGAGCAGCACCGTCATCGCGCCGTGGGCCTTGAGGTCGCGGGCGAGGATCGGCTTCTGGTCCCGGGTGTAGCCGACGACGATCTTGCCGAGGCGTTCCTTGAGATCGCTGATGCTGGTGGCCAGACAGAAGATGGCCATGACCTCGGAGGCCACGACGATGTCGAAGCCGTCCTCGCGCGGGAAGCCGTTGGGGCTGCCGCCGAGACCTGCGGTGATCTGACGCAGTGCGCGATCGTTCACATCGACCACGCGCCGCCAAGCGATGCGGCGCACATCGAAACCGAGTTCGTTGCCGTGGTAGATGTGGTTGTCGATCATCGCCGCGAGCAGGTTGTTCGCGAGCGCGATCGCGGCGAAGTCGCCGGTGAAGTGGAGGTTGATGTCCTCCATCGGTACGACCTGCGCATGACCGCCACCGGCGGCTCCGCCCTTCATACCGAACACCGGACCGAGCGCAGGTTCGCGCAGGCAGACCACGGCGCGCTTGCCGATGCGGTTGAGCGCATCGCCGAGGCCGACCGTGGTCGTGGTCTTGCCCTCGCCCGCCGGCGTCGGCGAGATCGCCGTCACGAGCACGAGTTTGCCGTCGGGCCGGTCGCGCAATGAATCGATGTACCCGAGGGAGAGCTTCGCTTTGTAGCGACCGAAGGGCTCCAGGGCCTCTTCCGGGATGCCGAGACGGTCCTGCGCCAGCGCGGTGATGGGCCGCAGCTTGGCGGCCTGCGCGATCTCGATGTTGCTCTTCAAGGCGTTCTCCCCCGGTTAAGAAGCCCCGAAATTGTGGTCGCGAGGCAGGCCCCTGACACGCCTGAATGCGACATCGTGTTGAGCGTAAGCGACCGCACGATCCGGGGGGTCACAACCGTCCGGCGGCCTCGTCTTCACGGATCATGCGCAGGATGGAGAGCGCCAACAGCACACCGACCGCGAGCAGGGGCAGACTGACGACGATGGTGGCGGATTGGACCACCTTCAGACCGCCCTCGACGAACAGCAGCGCGACCGGTGGCACACCGATCGCGAAGGCCCAGAACACGCGCTGCCAGCGCGCGGGATCCTCGCCGGCACGGATGTCGCGGCTCGCCACCGACGCGAGCGTATAGGACGCCGAATCGTAGGTGGTCGCCATCAAGATGGCGGCGACGGCCAGGAAGCCGAGGATCGCCAGCGACGGCCACGGAAGCGTCCCGAGCACCTCCGCGAGCGCATACGGGCCGGAGTGCTGCTTCAAAAGTTCGGTGACCTTCAGGGCGCCGGTGAGCTCGAGGTCGAGGGCGTAGTTGCCGAGCACGATGTAGAAGATACCGGCCCCCAACGTGCCGAAGACCATCAGCCCGAAGATCAGCTCGCGAAGCGTGCGACCGCGCGAGATGCGTGTCGCGAACAATGCGACGAACGGCGCATAGGCTACCCACCAGGCCCAATAGAACACCGTCCAGCTCTCGATGAATCCCTTGCGCTCGATGGGGTCCGTCCAGGTCACCATGCGCACGAACTCTTGCACCATGAGGCCGAGGGAGTTGGTGCCCATCTGCAGGATGAACAGCGTCGGCCCCGCGAGCAGCACGAATCCGAGCAACCCCAAAGCGAGGTAGGTGTTGGTGTCGGCGAGCCGCTTGAAGCCTTTCTCGAGACCGAGGAAGCTGCTGGCCGCGAAGATCAGCACGCAGACCAAGATGATGATCGCCTCGATGGTGAAGGTCTGCGGGACGCCCGTGAGCTTGGCGAACAGCGCCGCGATCATCGGCGCGGTCAGCGCGAGCGCTGTCGCACTGCCGCCGATGAGGTTCACCATGTAGATGAAGTCGATGATACGGCCGCGCGTGCTGCTGACGCCGCCGGGCAAGAAGGGCAGACAGCCTGAGCTCAAGCGCAGGTGAGGCTCACCGCGTTGGTAGAAGGCGTACGCGATCGCGATGGTCGGCAGGCAGAAGATCGCCCAGCCCACCGGGCCCCAATGGAAGATGCCGTAGGTGGCGGCCCACTCGATGGCGGCCGTGGAGCGAGGCTCGACGCCGAGCGGCGGCGCATCGATGTAGAACGCCCATTCGACGACCGCCCAATAGATGAGCGTCGCGCCGACCCCGGCACAGAAGATCATGCCGATCCAGCTCAAGGTGCTGTAGTCAGGCCGGGTGTCCTGGCCGCCGAGCCGGATCCTGCCGTAGCGACTGAAGGCGATGAAGCCGAGGAACCCGAGCAGCGCGATGACATACCACTGATAGAGGAAGCCGAGATTCTTGGTCAGCAGGTCGTAGAGACGGATGATCACGACCCCTGCCTGCTGCGGCGCGACGAACACCAACGCGCACACGCCCAGCACCGTCGCCGCCGTGATCGCGAATACCGGCCAGTCAGCGGGCGGTTCACGAGAGGCGCGGGAAGGTTGCGTCGGCGGCGATTCAGTCCCGGATGCCACAGTGGATCCTCTCCGGCCGCGGCAGGGCGGCATGTTTGACTTGGACGTCCGATAACTTCTGTTGCAGCGCAGGGCCCGGCAGCGACGCGCGACGGGTCGCGAGCGAGACATGCAGCAGCATGTGCTCAGCGGTGGCGAGCAGCTGCCCGTCGGCGTCATACAGGCGGTTCAGCAGATGCATGCGCTTGCCAGCACCGTCGAGGAGCTGCGTGGTGGCTCGGATCCGTGCCCCGGCATGCACCTCGGCGAGATGCTTGATGTGCGTCTCGACGGTGAAGTAGCTGCCACCGGAGGCGATGTACGCCGCATCACAACCGACGAGCTCCATGAACCGATCGGTGGCTCCGCTGAAGGCCTCGAGGTAGCGCGCCTCGTTCATGTGACCGTTGTAATCGGTCCAATCGATGGGGACGGTGCGGACCAGGGTCTCGACCGGCTGAGCCCAGTCGGGCTCGGACTGCGCGCTGCGCAGGCGGGCGTCATGTTCCCGCAGCAGATGTCCTGAAGCCCAATCCCGACCCTTCAGCGCGCGCATCATCGCCACGAGGTTGTCGTCGCGGATACGCTCGAGCTCCCGGATGCTGTGCATGCCGGACTGGGCGTCCGATTGCGAGGCGATCTTGTCGATCAGTGCCTCGTCGAGTTCGGGGACATCGGTAAGACGCGTCCACGGCCAGCTGAGGCAGGGTCCGAACTGCGCGATGAAATGCCGCATGCCGGCCTCGCCGCCCGCGACGCGGTAGGTCTCGAACAAGCCCATCTGTGCCCAGCGGATGCCGAAGCCGAAGCGGATGACATCGTCGATCTCGGTGGTGGTGGCGATGTCGTCCTTGACGAGCCACAGCGCCTCGCGCCAGACGGCCTCGAGGAATCGGTCGGCGACATGCGCGTCGATCTCGCGACGGATGCGCAGCGGCATCATGCCGAGGGCGCGCATCGTCTGCATCGCCCCGGTGACGAACGCGTCGGTGGCGCTGGTGTGCGGCACCACCTCGACCACGGGCAGCAGGTACACCGGGTTGAAGGGATGCACGACCATCACCTGTCCGGGCCGCGGGATGCCGGCACCGAGTTCGGAAGGCTTGAACCCGGAGGTCGACGAGCCGATCACGACATCGGCGGAGATGACAGCCTGGATCTGGGTGAGCACGCGGTGCTTGAGATCGAGCCGCTCCGGCACAGACTCCTGGATCCAGCTCGCCCCAGCAACGGCTTCCTCCACGGTGGCGCAGAGCCGCCACTTCCCCTCGGGCGGCAGCGCGGTGTCATAGAGCCCGGGCAGCGAGCGCCGGGCGTTACCGAGGACTTCCGTGAGTTTGCGATCGGCTTCGGGATCCGGGTCGAAGACTTGGACATCCCAGCCGTTCAGCAGGAACCGTGCGAGCCATCCCCCACCGATGACGCCGCCCCCGATGACTGCGGCGACCGGCCTCATGCGTGGGCGACCGGCGCGCGCTTGACGAGACCCAGCTTGCTGCGGACTTCGGCAGGGCTGATGACGCGCGCACCCAGACGCTCGATGATGCCGACCGCGCGCTCGACGAGGTCCTCGTTGCGTGCCAGCACGCCCTTGTCGAGCCAGAGGTTGTCCTCGAGACCGACCCGCACGTTGCCACCCGCGAGCACGGCGGCGGCCACATAGGGCATCTGGTCGCGGCCGAGGCTGAATGCCGACCAGGTCCAGTCAGAGGGCACGTTGTGGACCATCGCCATGAAGGTGTCGAGGTCGTTGGGCGCGCCCCAGGGGATGCCCATGCAGAGCTGCACCAGCGCTGGGCTGTCGAGCACACCCTCCTCGACGAGACGCTTGGCGAACCAGAGGTGCCCGGTGTCAAAGGCCTCGATCTCGGGGCGCACGCCGAGCTTCGTCATCATGCCGCCCATCGCCCGCAGCATGCCGGGGGTGTTGGTCATGACATAGTCGGCTTCGGCGAAGTTCATGGTCCCGCAGTCGAGCGTGCAGATCTCGGGAAGGCAGTCGGCGATCGGCCGCATGCGGTCCTCCGCGCTGCCCATGTCGGTGCCGACCGGATTGAGCGGCAGCGGAGCTTCGGGCGGCCCGAGGACCAGGTCGCCGCCCATGCCGGCGGTGAGGTTCACGACGACATCGGTGTCCGAATCACGGATGCGGTCGACCAGCTCGCGGTAGAGCTTGGGGTCGCGGCTCGCCTTGCCGGTTTCGGGGTCCCGGACATGGCAATGGACGACGGCGGCACCGGCTTTGGCGGCGGCGATGGCGCTGGCGGCGATGTCGCGCGGCGAACGGGGTACGTGATGCGAGCGGTCCTGGGTGCCACCCGAGCCCGTGACAGCGCAGGTGATGAAGACTTCGCGACTGATCTGCAGCGGCATGCAGCCCCGCTCCCGTGGGTTTATGCTTGTGACTTCAATCATGCCATAGATGCGGGCAGACGCCAGCGGCGGAGAACTATGCACTTTTCCCTCACCGAAGAGCAGCGGCTGATCGTCGATACCACCCGCGAGTTCGTCGCCAACGAGCTCTTCCCCCACGAGGCCGAGGTCGAGGCGACCGGCCGCTTGCGCCCCGAGCTGCGCGACGAGATCAAGCGCAAGGCCATCGGAGCGGGTCTCTACGCCGCCAACATGCCCGCCGAGGTCGGCGGCGCCGGACTCGACACGCTCACCTGGATCCTCTACGAGCGCGAGCTCGGCCGCGCCAACTACGCTCTGCATTGGACCTGCGTCGGCAGGCCCTCGAACATCCTCATGGCTTGCGAGGGCGATCAGCGCGAGCGGTATCTCCTGCCTGCTGTGCGTGGTGAGCGCTCGGAATGCCTCGCCATGACCGAGCCGGGCGCCGGCTCCGACCTGCGCGGCATGAAGACCCGCGCGCGTCAGGATGGAGACGACTTCGTCATCAACGGCACCAAACATTTCATCAGCCACGCCGACGAAGCGGATTTCGTGGTGCTGTTCGCCGCGACGGGTGAGGAGAGCTCAGCCCGCGGAAACCGCGCCCTCATCACCGCGTTCCTGATCGACCGCGGTACACCGGGCTTCCAAGTGCTCGATGGCTACAAAAGCGTCTCCCACCGCGGCTACAGCAACTGCATCCTGCAGTTCGACGACTGCCGCGTGCCGAAGTCGCAGGTGCTCGGTGAGATCGGGCGCGGGTTCGAGGTCGCGAATCAATGGCTCGGCGCGACGCGACTGCAGGTGGCCGCCACCTGCTTGGGACGCGCCGAACGCGCCCTCGATCTCGCGACGCGCTGGGCCGCGGAGCGCCAGCAATTCGGCCAGCAGATCGGCAAGTTCCAAGGCGTCTCCTTCAAGCTCGCGGACATGGCGACGGAACTGAAGGCCGCCGAGTTGCTGACCTTCGAGGCGGCGTGGAAGGTCGACCAAGGCACGGTGACGGACTCCGACATGGCGATGGCCAAACTCAAGGCGACCGAGATGCTGGCCTTCGTCGCCGACGAGGCCATCCAGATCCACGGCGGGATGGGCCTGATGTCCGACCTGCCCCTCGAGCGCATCTGGCGCGACGCGCGGGTCGAGCGCATCTGGGAAGGCACCTCCGAGATCCAGCGTCACATCATCTCGCGTGCGCTGCTGCGGCCGCTCGGCGCCTGAATGCGGCTGCAACGGCTGCTCCATCCGCGCTCGATCGCCTTCATCGGCGGCAGCGAATGCGCCATCGCCCTCGAGCGCACCCAGGCGCTCGGCTTCGAGGGTCGGATCTGGGCCGTCAATCCACGCCGTCCACAGCTGGGTGGCGTGCCGACCATCCCCTCGATCACCGACATCGACGGCTCGCCCGATGCCGCGTTCATCGCCCTGCCGCGCGCGCTGACGCCGGAGGCGGTCGCGGCACTGCGCGCGCTCGGCTGCGGTGGCGCCGTGATCTACGCTGCGGGCTTCGCCGAGACGGGTGACCTCGACCGTCAGCGCGCGCTGCTCGAGGCCGCCGACGGCATGCCGCTGCTCGGCCCGAACTGCTACGGCTTCATCAACACCACGGCCCGCGTCGCGCTGTGGCCGGACGAGCACGCGCTCAGCCCCGTCGAGCGCGGCGTCGCGCTCGTCACCCAGTCGGGGAACATCGGCTGCAATCTCACCATGATGCAGCGCGGACTGCCGATCGCGGCGCTGCTCACGCTCGGCAACCAGGCGGATGTCGATATCGCCGCGGCGGTGGATGCGTTCGCGCAGGACCCGCGCATCACCGCCATCGGTCTGCACATCGAGGGGCTGCGCGATCCGCAGGCCTTCGCGGCCGCCGCTGCGCGGGCGCAGGCGGCGGGCAAGCCGGTGGTCGCGCTCAAGACCGGCCGCTCGCCGCAGGGCGCACGCATCGCCCTGAGCCATACCGCATCGATGGCGGGCGAGGACCGCATCTGCGAGGCGCTCTTCGAACGCTACGGCGTGGCGCGGGTACCCACCCTCTCCGCGCTGGTCGAAACGCTCAAGCTGCTGCACTTCGGCGGACCGATCACGGGGCGTCGATTGGTATCTTTGAGTTGCTCGGGTGGCGAGGCTGCGCTCGTCGCCGATCTTGCGCCGGCGCATGGGCTCTCCTTCCCACCGTTCAGCGAGGCGGCGGCCCGCGGCGTCGCCGCGACGCTCAACGACCTCGTGCACATCGACAACCCGCTCGACTACCACACCTTCATCTGGAACCAGCGCGAGGCGCTCGAGAACACCTTCGCCGCGGCGATGGCCGGCGGCTTCGATACCGCGCTGCTGATCCTCGACACGCCGACGCACCCTGCGATGAAACCGGATGCCTGGCTCGTCACCGCGCGTGCTTGGGCGGCGGCGCAGCGGCGGGTCGGCGCCCGGGCGGTGGTGGTCGCGACGCTACCTGAGGGGATGCCACCCCGCCTCGCCGACGAACTCGGTGCAGCGGGCATCGCACCGCTGATCGGCATCGAGGATGCGCTGAGCGCATTGGCGGCGGCGGCGGCGATCGGCGAGCGGTATGCGCGACCGGTGGCCGCGCTCCCGTGGCCGACCGGCCCGACGTCCCGCGCCATGCCCGACGACGACCTCAACGCCGCCACGACAGGACGGGTGGTGCGCGAGTCCGAGGCGAAGGCGCTGCTGGCACGGTACGGGCTTGTGGTCCCCATGACGGCCGAGTGCGCGCTGGCCGACGCGCCGCAGGTCGCCGCAGGCATCGGCTTCCCCGTGGTGCTCAAGATCTCGGACGAGTCGATCGCACACAAGAGCGATGTCGGCGGCGTCGCGCTCGGTCTGCGTTCAGCCGACGAGGTCACCGCGGCCGCCGGGCGCATGGCGGCGCTCGGCGATCGCGTGCTCGTCGAGCAGATGGTCGGCGGCGCGGTCGCGGAGCTCATCGTCGGCGTGGTGCGCGACCCGCAGTTCGGTTTCGCGCTCCTCATCGGTGCGGGCGGCGTGCTCGCGGAGCTGATCACCGACTCCGTGACGCTGCTGCTGCCCGCGACGCACGAGGACATCGAGCGCGCCGTCAAGCGTCTGCGGGTCTGGACGCTCATCGAGGGCCATCGCGGCCGCAAGGGCGATGCCGATTCGGTGCTGCGCGCCATCGAGGCGATCGCGGACTTCGCCGAAGCGCACCGCGACGATCTGCTCGAACTCGATGTGAACCCCCTGCTCGTCCTGCCCGACCGTGCGGTCGCGGTGGATGCGCTCATCAAGACGAGGTGACCATGACCAGCCCCATCCGTACCGAACGACGCGGCGCCGTGCTCGAAGTGACCCTCGACCGCCCAAAGGCCAACGCCATCGATGCGGCGACGAGTCGCATCATGGGCGAGGTGTTCGCGGGCTTCCGCGACGACCCGGAATTGCGGGTCGCGATCCTCACCGCCGCCGGTGATCGTTTTTTTTCGCCGGGCTGGGACCTCAAGGCTGCGGCTGCGGGCGAGGCACCGGACTCCGATTACGGCGTCGGCGGCTTCGGCGGATTACAGGAGTTGCCGGGACTGAACAAACCCGTGATCTGCGCCATCAACGGCCTCGCCTTCGGCGGCGGCTTCGAGATCGCGCTCTCTTGCGACATCCTGATCGCGGCTGAGCACGCGACCTTTGCGCTGCCCGAGATCAACTCCGGCACGGTGGCCGATGCGGCCTCGATCAAATTGCCCCGCCGTATCCCGTTCCATGTCGCGATGGAGCTCCTGCTCACGGGGCGCCGCATCGACGCCCTAGAAGCGAAGCAGTGGGGGCTCGTCAACGAGATCGTCTCCGCCGATCGACTGATGGAACGCGCGCGCGAACTCGCGCAGCAACTCGCCGAAGGTCCGCCGCTCGTGTTCGCGGCGATCAAAGAGATCATCCGCCAGACCTCGCATCTGCCCGTCCAAGAGGCGTTCGACCAGGTCACCAAGCGCCGACTGCCGACCGTGGACCGGCTCTACAGCAGCGAAGACCAGAAAGAAGGCGCGCGCGCCTTCGCCGAGAAGCGCAAGCCGGTCTGGCGAGGACGCTGAGCCGCACACTCGATGCCAAGAGGCGACATGCCATGGCGCGTCGGCTCAAGACAGTGCGACGTCAAAGGCGTACAACCGACCCATGCACACACCCTTGAGATCCTGTCGCCGCGTTGCGGTCTGTCTGATGGCGGCCTGGCTTCCGGCTGCCGTGTCCGCGGGAGCAGCGACGGACCGATTGCCGGTCGCCGCCCTGACGTCTGCCGCGACGCCCTCTTCCCCCGTGGACAACGCGGCGTTCGTCCCGGGGACGGACGCTCTGCCCGCTTCGCCGATCGTCGGGACGCTGCACATCGCGCAGTCCGCGATGCAGGCGACGCCTGCACTCAAGGGACCGCTGATCGGCGGGCGCGATGCTCGGCTCTTCCCGGCGCTCTCACTCACGCTCTTCAGCGATGGCGAGACGCTCCTACCCCTGCAGCGCGGCAGCATGATGTCCGAGCTGCCCGGCAAGGGCGCTCGCAGCTACTGGACCGTGATCCCGCAGCCCGGGCGGGTGTGGCGCGAACCGGGCGATGGCGAGTGGTCACGCGCGGCGCTCCCGCTGATGTTGGTGAACGACACCGAGAACCACGCCCACCAAGGCGTCGCGACCTTCCTTTATCGAGGCGGTGAAGTCACCGCGCTTCGCCTGCAGTTCACGCAGCAGACCGCGCCCTACCTGCTACACCAGCATGTCGTCTTCTGGGGACGCGCCGCGACGACCTTCACGCCGGGCGGACCGCCCGACCTCGAGACGCAGCGTGCCGCCGCACGACGCGAACTCGCGGACCGCTTGCCCACGCGACCTTGGTCGGATCTCGAGAAGCAGTTCCCGCCGGGCACGCTCGCGGCCTTCGGTGGACCGCTGCGGCCCCAATGGCAGGTGATCAACGCGGTCGTCTACCGCGGCACGCTCTACCACCAGGCATCGAGCACGCCACAGGGTCC
>DBCG01000062.1:24299-26141 GCA_002292945.1 Proteobacteria bacterium UBA964
GCACCGCTCGCGCTGCTTCGCCTCGCCGAGACCTACGGGCCCTATGTGCTCGACCTGCGGATCGGTGACCATGTGCCCGGCCTGCATCCGAAGTGGGGCCGGATCCGTTTCATCGACGCCGCCGATATGGCGAGCGGTTTCGGCGGCTTCGGCAGCCTCGAGACGGAACCGAACGACGCTTTCTCCGGGTATCTCGACGGCGAGTACGACGCTTGGTACACGGCCGGCTCGACCACCGAGAAGCTCGCGCTCATCAACCGTCACCTCAAGCCCTACCCGTGGGAGCCGGGTACCGTCATGCGGTACCGCGACCAGGATTACTTCCTGCTGGGCTTGGCGATCGATGGATTCCTGAAGTCGGTACGCGGTCCGCAGGCCGATCTCTGGCAGATGCTCAGCGACGAAGTCTTCAAGCCGATCGGCATCCACCACGCACCAGCGGTACGGACGATCGAACCGGACGGCGCGCGCGGCGCGATCTGGGCGAACGCAGGTTGGTATCCGACGCTCGACGACCAAGCCAAGATCGCGATGCTGCTGCAATCAGGCGGTGCGCACCAAGGCCAGCAACTGCTGCATCGCAGCCTCACGACCGACCTCTTGGCAGCGCGCGGCGCACTGCATATCAAGGGCGACCGCTCACGCGACCTCTCCGGCACCGCTCCTGCGACCTCTACGGCGGCGACAGACGCCTCTTCCGGCGACAACCATTACCGAATGGGGTTCTGGTTCCCGCGCCACATCGGCAGCGCCAGCGGCAAGGCGTTCCTGCTGCCCTCGATGCAAGGATCAGGGGACAACCGCGTGACGATCTACCCGAACGGCATCATCACGCTGCAGATGGCCAAAGCCGCAGAGCTGCCGCCCGGCGAGCAGGCCCGCGACGACGATGCGGCCGCGACGCACCGGGTGATCGATCGCATGGCGCCGTTCTAGGAGACGTCGTTCCGGGATATGCGTCCGCGGCGGACGCAGCCGCTAGTCCGCCAGCGCCTGCAGGGCCGCACGCACGACGCTCGCGCGGTCGACCTCGAAGAACGCGCGCAACGCGGTGCGCGTGTCGCTGCGCCCGAAACCGTCGGTGCCGAGCGCGATGAAGCGCCGTCCCGGCAGATAGCTCGCGACCATCTGCGGCAATGCGCGCACATAGTCGGTGGCGACGACGATGGGCGCATCGCCCGCCAAGGACACCTCGAGCCAACTGCGTTGGGTGGAAGTCTGCGCATCGAGCCGATCTGCACGCTCGACCGCAGCTGCCTCGCGTGCCAATTCGCTGAAGCTCGTGACGCTCCAGACTTCGCAGGCGATGCCGTGCTCGCCGCCCAGGATCTCCGCTGCCGCGATCACCTCGCGCAGGATCGTCCCTGATCCGAGCAGCCGGATCCGTGCCGTGCCCGCCGGCCCATAGACGCCATAGCGGTACATGCCGCGGACCACGCCCTCGGCGGCACCCGCGGGCAGCGAGGGCTGGGCATAGTTCTCGTTCATCAGCGTGATGTAGTAGAACTCGTCGACACCCTCTTCGAGCATGCGACGGGCGCCGTGGTCGAGGATCACCGCAAGCTCGCCCGCGAACGCCGGATCGTAGGCACGGCAATTGGGGATGGTCGAGGCGACGAGATGGCTCGAGCCGTCCTGGTGCTGCAGCCCCTCGCCCGAGAGCGTGGTGCGCCCGGCAGTGGCGCCCAACAGGAATCCGCGCGCACGCTGGTCGGCGGCCGCCCAGATGAGATCGCCGACGCGCTGGAAGCCGAAGATCGAGTAGTAGATGTAGAACGGCAGGAGCGGCAGACCGTGCACGCTGTAGGCCGTCGCCGCCGCCACCCACGAGGACATCGCGCC
>DBCG01000062.1:26307-26437 GCA_002292945.1 Proteobacteria bacterium UBA964
ATCGGCGACGATGGGCACGATGCGCGGTCCCAGCGTCTTGTCGCGCAACAACCCCCCGAGGAGGCGCACGAAGGCCATCGTGGTCGACATCTCCTTGCCGTCCGATTCGAGCGCGAACTGCGCATAGCCC
>DBCG01000035.1:0-8506 GCA_002292945.1 Proteobacteria bacterium UBA964
CAGGCTGCCGTCGGCGTTCACGGCGATACGGGTGCCTTGCGGCGGCACCGTGATGTGTTCGTATCTCATGACCGCGGCCTCCGGACCGTCACCGAAGGCCGCGGATTCTACACGAGCCGCGATCAACCGGCGTTGAACTGCTCCTCTTCGGTCGAACCCTTCATCGCCGTGACCGAAGATTGTCCGGCCGTCACCACCTGCGTGACATCGTCGAAGTAACCGGCACCGACCTCGCGCTGGTGTTTCGTGGCGGTGTAGCCGTCCTTCTCAGAGGCGAACTCCGCCTCCTGCAAGGCGACATAGGCGGACATCTGCGACTCACGATATCCCTTGGCCAGCGTGAACATCGAATAGTTGAGCGCGTGGAAACCCGCCAGCGTGATGAACTGGAACTTGTAGCCCATCGCGCCGAGCTCGCGCTGGAACTTGGCGATGGTGGCGTCGTCGAGCTTCTTCTTCCAGTTGAAGGACGGCGAGCAGTTGTACGCGAGCAGCTTCCCGGGGAACTCGCGGTGGATGGCCTCGGCGAAGTGTTTGGCCTCGACGAGATCCGGGGTGCCCGTCTCGCACCAGAGCAAATCGGCGTAGGGCGCATAGGCGAGTCCGCGCGAGATCGCTTGGTCGAGGCCGGCCCGCACATGGAAGAAACCCTCGCTGGTTCGCGCCCTCGTGGTGTCGATGAAGGGCCGGTCGCGCTCGTCGACATCCGCCGTGAGCAGCGTCGCACTCTCGGCGTCGGTACGGGCGATCAGCACCGTCGGCACATCGCAGACATCCGCGGCGAGACGCGCGGCGATCAGCTTGTTGACCGCTTCCTGGGAGGGGACCAGAACCTTGCCGCCCATGTGGCCGCACTTCTTGGCCGAGGACAGCTGATCCTCGAAATGAACACCAGCGGCACCGGCTTCGATCATGCCCTTCATGAGCTCGAAGGCGTTCAGCACTCCGCCGAAGCCGGCTTCTGCGTCAGCGACGATCGGCTGCAACCAATCGATCGACGCATCGCCCTCGGCATGATGGAGCTGGTCGGCACGCAACAAGGTGGCGTTGATACGTTGCGCGACTTTCGGCACCGAGTTCGCGGGGTAAAGGGACTGGTCGGGATACATCTCGCCGGCGAGGTTGGCGTCGCCCGCCACCTGCCATCCCGAGAGGTAGATCGCCTTGAGTCCGGCACGCACCTGCTGCATGGCCTGGTTGCCGGTCAGGGCGCCAAGCGCGTTCACGAACGGCATGCTCGCCATGTGGCTCCACAACTTGTCCGCACCCAGCCGTGCCAAAGAGTGCTCGATGTGCACCGTACCGCGCAGTCGGACGACATCCTCGGCGGTGTAGCCGCGACGCACACCGCTCCAGCGCGGGTGATCGTTCCAGTGGCGGGTGAGCTGTTCGGCTGTGCGAAGGGTCATGGTGGCATCCTGCGTCGGAGGTTGGAGGTTCGGAAGCGGAGAAGCGCGCTGCGTCGTCAGGCGAGCGCGCGGTAAGCGGACAAGGTCAGGAACGACTCGAAGCGTTCATCAGCGGTGATCCGATCGAGGAGATCCGCCGCACCGTCGAAGTTCCCCGTGGCATAGGCGACATCACCCAAGGCGGCGCGCAACCGGCCCTGCTCCTGCGCGAGCGTCAGGCGGAAGAGCTCGAGGGTGACCTTCCGCCCGTCGTCCAGGACGCCGCGCGGGTGGCGGATCCACTGCCACACCTGGGCACGCGAGATCTCCGCCGTGGCGGCGTCCTCCATCAGATTGTTGATGGGCACGCAGCCGTTGCCCGAGATCCAGGCCGCCATGTACTGCAAGGCGACGCTGATGTTGTTTCGAAGACCCGCCTCGGTGATCGCGCCCGTTGGGACGCGCAGCAGATCGGCCGCGCCCACCTCGACATCCTCTCGCAGTCGGTGCATCTGGTTCGGGGTCGGCATCAGACGATCGAACACCGCCAGTGCGATGGGCACCAGCGCAGGATGTGCCACCCAGGTGCCGTCATGGCCGTCACCCGCTTCGCGCTCTTTATCGGCGCGGACCTTGTCGAGGGCGGCATCGTTCGCCACCGGGTCGTTCTTGATGGGGATCTGTGCGGCCATGCCACCCATGGCGAACGCCCCGCGCCGGTGACAGGTACGGATGCAGAGCTGGGAGTAGGCACGCAGGAAGTGCGTCGTCATCGTGACCTGGTGGCGGTCGGGCAGCAGGAACTCCGGACGGGCCGCGAATTTTTTGATGTAGCTGAAGATGTAGTCCCAGCGCCCGCAGTTGAGGCCGACGATGTGGTCGCGAAGCTCCCAGAGGATCTCGTCCATCTCGAACGCCGCGAGGATCGTCTCGATCAACACCGTGCACTTGATGGTGCCGTGGGCGATGCCGAGCCGGCGCTCCGCGAAATCGAACACCTCCGCCCAGAGGCGCGCCTCACGATGGCTCTCGAGCTTCGGCAGATAGAAATAGGGCCCGGTTCCGCGCGCGGCGAGCTCGGCGTGGTTGTGGAAAAGATAGAGACCGAAATCGACCAGTGCGCCCGGCACCCGCGACACGCCGGTGCCCGCCGCGAGGTGCTTCTCCTCGAGGTGCCAGCCGCGCGGCCGAACGATCAACACCGCGGGGTGGGCGCCCAACCGATACGCTTTGCCCTCGGGCGAGGTGAAATCGATCTGCCGACGCACCGCGTCACGCAAGTTCGCCTGTCCCCGCACCACGTTGTCCCAGGACGGAGACAGCGAATCCTCGCAATCCGCCATGAACACTTTGGCCCCGGAATTGAGCGCGTTGACGATCATCTTCCGATCCGTGGGCCCGGTGATCTCCACACGTCGATCGAGCAGATCGGCAGGGATCCGGGCGACGCGCCAGTCGCCTTCGCGGACGGACCGGGTCTCGGGCAGGAAATCGGGCAACTCGCCGCCATCGAGCCGGGCTTGACGGGCGTCCCGATCGCTTAGCAGGGTCTCGACGCGCGGCGCGAAACGGTCCACGAGTTCCCCGAGGAACGACAGGGCGTCCGGTGTCAGGATCCCCTCGTCGGCGGGACGGGGTGGGATGCTCGGGGATACGGTCAAAGCGGCCATAGCGTTGCAGCTTATCTGCAAAGGCATGATAATTTCACAGTCGAAATTTTACAGTGTCAATTTCACATGGCTGGATTGCTGAGACAAGGGCATTTCCTCGGTTCGCGTCTGCGGACCCTGCGACGCCGTAATGGACTGACGCTCGAGGAGTTGTCCGCGCGCTGCGTTCAGTTGAACGCCGAGCATGCGCCTTCCGTGAGCTACCTCAGCATGGTCGAGACCGGCAAGCGGGTGCCCTCCGCATCCATGCTCGCGGTGTTGGCCACGGTGTTCGGCAAGTCGGCCGACTGGTTCCTCGACCGCGAGTCGATGGCGGACGCGAGCGAAGCGCTGGCGCCGATCGGTCGCTTGCGCGGCGGACTACCCGTGATGTCGCTGGAACCGGGTTTCCTGTTCTCGCGCGAGTTGTTGCAGCTGGCGCTGCCGGAGCTGTTGGCGCAGACCGGCACCAGCGGCACCCAGTTCGCGCGCCTGTTGGTGCGGGTGTGGCAGGAGACCCGGCAGAACGACTTCCCCGACATCGAGCGCGCGGCGGAATCGGTCGGTCGACGCCGCATGCCGCTCGGTCTCGACGATATCTTGTCGATCGCCAAGGAGGCAGGTCTCACCGTCCGCTGGGTCGAGGACGAGCGACGCCAGCGCGATCAACGCGTATTGCGCGCCCGCTTCGAGCCCCCCGGCAGCGTGATCATCAACCGCCGGCTACAAGATCAGGAGGGTCGGCTCAAGTACACGCTGGCCTACTTCATCGGACATCGCATCCTCCACAACGGCGATGGCGCCGTCCCGCCGCACAGCGCCGTCGGCGGCGGACTCGAGGAGCCGATGCAACGAGGCGCCGCCGCGATGGCCCCGAAAGACGTACTGCTCGCTTGGCGTGATTTCGAGTGCAGCGCGTTCGCCGGCGCCCTGCTCTGCCCGCGCCAGCCGTTCCGCAGGTTCCTGGTCCGGGAGCGGCACGAACTCTCCGCCGGCGCGCGGTTGGGGGTCACCAACGCCGTGATGATGCGCCGCATGACCGCGGTCTCACCCTACCGGCATTGGCATTTCTTCGATGGCTATGAGCCGGGCTACCTCCGCGCGGTCTACCGTGGCAACGGCATTCCGCTGCCATGGGGCAACATGAGCGTGGTCCCCGACCCCTGCCCGAAGTGGGCGGTGTTCCGCCTGCTGCGCGAGGATGCGCCGGGGCGCTCGCCGATGCCTCCGGTCTCTCAGATCTCGGTCATGCACGACGGCAACTCGCCGCGCCTCTACTGCTGCCACTCGCTGCGCGACCGCGATGCCGCGGGGACCTCTCACGTGCTCTCGGTGGGCATCGATCTCGCACCCGCCTTCGCAGCACAAGGCCTCGATCCGATGGCGCTCGTCGAAGAGGTCGCAGAGGCCTGTCGGCGCGGGGGCGGCCACGCCGCGATACCGCCTGCCGCCGCGGAGGCGATACGCACCGTGAGCCATGTGCTCAACATCGCCTGGGTCGCGCGTGCGCTCGAGGCGCCGGCGAGCACGATATGCCCGAGGGGCTCGGACTGTCCGCGCACCGCCCCTTGCACGACCGCAAGCGGCCGGGACGACTGACCCGAGGCGGTTCGATCTCAGCGCGCGGGACGACGGGCGCTGCGGCGCGGAGCGCCGGCGCGCTCGGAGATGAGCATCGCCAGCTCCAAAGATTGTTCGTAGTTGAGCCGCGGATCCACCGTGGAGCGGTAAGCGCGCTGCAGATCCTCGTCTGCGAGGCCACGCGCACCCCCCGTGCATTCGGTGACGTCCTCACCGGTGAGCTCGATATGCACGCCGCCGAGACTCGAACCCATCGCGTTATGGACCTGGAACGCCGACTCGAGCTCCCGCAGGATGTTCTCGAAGCGACGGGTCTTGAGGCCGCCCTGCGCGTTCTCGGTGTTGCCGTGCATGGGATCGCAGATCCACAGCACTTGGTGCCCGGTGGCGCGCACCGCTTCGATCGCTCGGGGCAATGCCGACTCGATGTCCCGCGCGCCGAAGCGGTGGATGAGCGCGAGCTTGCCCGGGATGTTCTCGGGATTCAGCGTGGTCACGAGGCGCTGCAACCAATCGATGTCCATCGCTGTGCCGACCTTGACGCCGACCGGATTGGCGATGCCGCGACAGTACTCGACATGCGCCCCGCCGATCTCGGCGGTCCGCATGCCGATCCAAGGCATGTGCGTGGAGAGGTTGTACCAGCGATCCTGACGCGCGATGAAACGGGTCTGGGCCTGTTCGTAATGGAGGACCAAAGCTTCGTGGCTGGTATAGAAATCGGTGCGCAGCGATTGGTGGACCTCCTTCGCGCTGATGGTCTCGAAGAACTCGAGCCCATCGGCGACCGAGGCGACGATCCGCTCGTACTCGACCCGAAAAGGCGAATGACCGACGAAGCCGAGGTCCCAGTACTCCGGGTGATGCAGATCCGCGAAGCCGCCGTCGATCAGCGCCCGGATGAAGTTCAGCGTGAGCGCCGCGCGCTCATAGCCGCGCAGCAGCAGGGTGGGATCGGGTTCCCGGGCCTCCGCCGTGAACTCCGGTCGGTTGACGATATCGCCTCGGTAGGAGGGCAACGTCACCCCGTCACGGGTCTCGGTGTCGGCAGAGCGCGGCTTCGCGTACTGACCGGCCATGCGGCCTACGCGGATGATGGGACGCTTGAGACCGTGGACGAGCACCAGGCTCATCTGAAGCAATATCTTGAGACGCTGGGCGATGCTGCCTGAATCGCAGTCATCGAAGCTCTCTGCACAGTCCCCACCCTGCAACAGGAACCGTTCCCCGCGTTGGGCGGCTGCGAACTCGGCACGCAGGCGCTCGACCTCCCACGAGACCACGACGGGAGGCAATCGGGAGAGCTGTGCCACGGCGGCATCGAGCGCCGCACGATCCCGATAGTTCGGCTGTTGCCGCGCCGGAAAAGACTGCCAGGAGTCCGGGCGCCAATCGCCCGCTGGGGCTGAGTTAGTGAGTTCCACGAAGATATTCTAGCCGCCTGCCTTCGCCTGCGCCCAGAGAGATTCCCACGCGGCGAGATCGAGGGCGCCCAACTCCAGACCTCGCGCCTTGGCCAGATCCTCCATGCACGCGAAACGGCGTTCGAACTTCGCGTTGCTGCCGCGCAAGGCGGCTTCAGGATCGAGCCCTAAGTGCCGCGCCCAGCTCGCGATCGCGAACAGCAGGTCGCCGAGCTCGTCTTCCTGACGCGCCCGAGGCTCCCGATCGCGCAATGTCGCCTCGAACTCGCCGAGCTCTTCATCGACCTTCGCCCGTACGCCGCTGACATCGGGCCAATCGAAACCGACCCGGGCGGCACGCTTCGAGAGTTTGTTCGCCCGGGTCAGCCCGGGCAGCGTCAGCGCGACCCCCGCGAGCACGCCGGCATCGCCTGCAGCGGCACGCTCCGCCGCCTTGAGCCCTTCCCATGCGTCCGACTGCTGCTCGACTGACATCGCGGTCCGTTCGCCGAAGACATGCGGATGGCGTCGCTCGAGCTTGTCTGCGATCGCGGTGGCGACGGCATCGAAATCGAATTCACCGCGCTCCTCGGCGATGCGCGCGACGAACACCACTTGGAACAGCAGATCCCCGAGTTCGTCGCGGATCGCCGATGGCTCGCCCGCAGCGACCGCTCCCGCCAGTTCGTGGGCTTCCTCGAGCGTGTGCGGCATGATGCTCGCCATCGTCTGGGCCCGGTCCCACGCGCAGCCGCCCTGCGGATCACGCAACCGGCGCATCACGCCGAGCAGTCGTTGCAGCGGCTCGCTCACGCCGCCAACTCCTCGCCACAAAGCAGGCGGTAGAGGGTGTACAGCATCCCGGCCGTCGCTCCCCAGATGTGGTGCGGACCGAAGGGCATGTCGATGAACTCCACGGAGACCCCCGAGTACTCCCGTCGCCGCGGGACGTGGTTGGCGGGATCCAGCAGGAATCCGAGCGGGACCTCGAAGGCCTCCTCGACTTCCCGGGGATCGGTCTTCAATTCGAACCCCGGCGTCACGAACGAGACGACCGGCGTGACCCGGTAACCGGAGATCGGGATCAGGTGGTCGGGGAGGTAGCCCACCACGGAGACGAAACGGCGCTCGAGGCCGATCTCTTCTTCCGTCTCACGCAGCGCAGTCGCGGCTGCGTCGGCATCGCCGCTCTCCAACCGGCCACCCGGAAAGCTGATCTGGCCGGCGTGGTGAGGCAGGTGGCTCGCCCGGCGGGTGAGCAGCACGCTCAGGCCGTGAGGACGGTCGATGATGGGCATCAGCACGGCCGCCGGCAGGGGTGGCCGATCGAAGAGATCGGCGAGATCGACCGGACGGGAGGTCGCGCTGCTGAGTCGGCGCCAATCACGCAGCGGGTTCGGCGCCGGCCCGGGGCTCACCCGGCGCTGGATGAGATCGCGCAGGGCGATCGGATCCAATGCGGCAGGTGCGATGAGGCTCAAGGAGGTATCCAATCAGAGGAGGGAAAAGCCCCCGATGCCGGGTGCGCTACAATCACGATATTACACTGAAGGCAGCCGGCCCACGCATGCAGATCGACCCCCTTCTCGCCCTCTCCCCGATCGATGGCCGCTACGCACGCAGCACCGATGTCCTGAGGGGGCACCTGTCCGAATCGGCGCTGATCCGCCAACGCATCCGCATCGAGGCCGCCTGGCTCTTGGCACTCGCCTCGGAGCAGCCTGTCGGACTGCCGGCCACCGCCACGCTGTCTCCGGCGCTCTGCGCCGTGGCGGCCGACCTCGCCCGCGACCCCCCGGCGTCTGCGGCGGCGGCTGTGAAGGCCCTCGAGCAACGTACGAACCACGACGTCAAGGCCGTCGAGTACTTCGTCCGCGATCAACTCGCCTCTGCGGGCGCCTCCCCGGCCGCCCTTGAGCTCGTCCATTTCGGTTGCACCTCTGAAGACATCAACAACCTCGCCTACGCGCGCATGTTGGTCGACGCCCGGAATGAAGCACTGCAGGTCACCACCCAGATCCTGGAGCACCTGCACGGCCTCGCCCGCGATCACGCCTCGCTCGCGATGCTCTCGCGGACACATGGACAGACTGCGAGCCCCACCACGCTGGGTAAAGAGTTCGCGAATGTGGCGGCGCGTCTCGAGCGGGCTGAGCGTCGTTGGCATGCGGTCGCCGCACGCGGGAAATGGAACGGCGCCGTCGGCAACTTCAACGCACAGGTCGCCGCCGCCCCGCAGTCGGACTGGCCCGCCATCTCCCGACGCTTCGTCACCGGGCTCGGGCTAGAGTACGCAGCGGCCACGACGCAGATCGAACCGCACGACTGGATCGGCGAGTACTGCGATGCATTGGCCGCTCTCAATGTCGTGCTCATCGATTTCTCGAGGGACGCCTGGGGCTACATCAGCCTCGGCTATCTGCGCCAGCGAGCGGTCGCAGGCGAAGTCGGCTCCTCCACGATGCCGCACAAGGTCAACCCGATC
>DBCG01000035.1:8577-8771 GCA_002292945.1 Proteobacteria bacterium UBA964
CGCCATTTCGCGGAGAAGCTTCCGGTGTCGCGCTGGCAACGCGACCTCACCGACTCCACCGTACTGCGCAACCTCGGCGTCGCGCTCGCGCACTCCCTGATCGCGTGGCGTGCGCTGCAGCGCGGCCTCGGCAAGGTGGCCCCTGATCCGCAACGGATCGCGGCCGACCTCGACGATGCGTGGGAGGTCTTGGG
>DBCG01000035.1:8826-9156 GCA_002292945.1 Proteobacteria bacterium UBA964
CGGGCCGCCGGCGTCCCCGACGGCTACGAGCTTCTCAAAGATTTCACCCGCGGTCGACGCATCGACCAGACGCTGTATCGCGAGTTCGTCGCAACGCTGCCACTGCCCACCTCCGATCGCGAGAGACTCTCGGCGCTGCGTCCTGCCGACTATCTCGGGCTCGCGAGCGAGCTCGCGATCGGACAGGCAGGCCTCCCCGCAGGCGGCGAACGGGTCTGAACGACGCCGTGCCTCCGGATCACCGCGGCCGCAGACCGCCCCCATGAAGATCATCGTCGGGCTTTCGGGCGGAGTCGACTCGGCGGTCGCCGCGCTGTCGCTGCGTCAGCA
>DBCG01000035.1:9172-9360 GCA_002292945.1 Proteobacteria bacterium UBA964
GGTCACGAGGTCGAAGGTCTGTTCATGGCGAATTGGGACGAGGACGACGCCTACTGCACCATCGCACAGGACTTCCAGGACGCACGCGCCGTCTGCCGCGAGCTCGGCATCCCCCTGCACAAGGTGGATTTCGCGGACGAGTATCGCCGTCAGGTGTTCGCGGATTTCCTCGCCGAGCAACGCGCGGG
>DBCG01000035.1:9459-32038 GCA_002292945.1 Proteobacteria bacterium UBA964
GCTGGCCACCGGCCATTACGCGCGGCGCATCGATGGCACGGACGGTCCCGAACTGCACAAAGCCGTCGACTCCGCCAAGGACCAGTCCTACTTCCTGCACGCCATCTCGCCACGACAGCTCGATGCAGCGCTCTTCCCGCTCGGCGAGCTCGACAAGAGCGAAGTGCGTCGGCGCGCCCGTGCGGCTGGACTGCCGGTCCATGACAAGAAGGACAGCACCGGGATCTGTTTCATCGGCGAGCGCCCCTTCCGCGAATTCCTCGCCCAGCACCTGCCCGATACACCGGGGCCGATCGAGTCCGCGGACGGCCGCGTGCTCGGCCAGCACCGCGGACTGCCCTTCCACACATTGGGGCAACGCGGCGGCCTCGGCATCGGCGGCCTGCGCGACCTTCCGGAGGCGCCGTGGTATGTCGCGCGCAAGGATCGCACACGCAACGCCTTGATCGTGGTGCAGGAGCACGACCATCCCCTGCTGATGAGCCGCAGACTCCGGACGCTCGGCGCCCATTGGCTGATGGCCACACCCGATGCCGACTTCACGGCGGGCGCCAAGATCCGTTACCGCCAGACGGATCAGCCGTGCGCGGTCTCGCTGCAGCCCGAAGGCCGCTTGGAGATCGATTTCGCCGATCCGCAACGTGCCGCGACGCCGGGCCAATCCGTGGTGCTTTATGCGGGTGAACGCTGCTTGGGCGGTGCGGTCATCGAGGCGATATAATCACCTTCGCCGTGCGGATCCTGCGCGGCACATCGTTTCCACAGGGGTTCGACACATGACCGACAGCTACTCCGCCCGCACCACCCTGACGGTGGGCCAGCATTCCTACGACATCTGGAGCTTGGCGGCCCTGCCGCAGGACAAGGTCGCACGCCTGCCCTTCTCACTGAAGATCCTGCTGGAGAACTTGCTGCGCTTCGAGGACGGCGTGGACGTCACTCGCAAGGACATCGACGCCCTGCTCGACTGGGATGCCAAAGCCGCACCCGCACATGAGATCTCCTTCACTCCGGCGCGCGTGATCATGCAGGATTTCACCGGCGTGCCCTGCGTGGTGGACCTCGCGGCGATGCGCGAAGCGGTCGTGAAGCTCGGCGGCGATCCGCAACGCGTCAACCCGCTCGCACCGGCCGAACTCGTCATCGACCACTCGGTGCAGGTCGACAACTACGGCAGCGCCGACTCCCTCGATCGCAACACGCGCATCGAGTTCGAGCGCAACGGAGAGCGCTACGCGTTCCTGCGCTGGGGGCAGACCGCGTTCCGCAACTTCAAGGTCGTCCCGCCCAGCACCGGGATCGTCCATCAGGTCAACCTCGAGCACCTCGCCCGAGTCGTGTTCGAGAACCGCGACAGCGTGCGGCCGCAGGCCTATCCGGACACCGTGGTCGGCACCGATTCGCACACCACCATGATCAACGGCCTCGGCGTGCTCGGCTGGGGCGTCGGCGGCATCGAGGCCGAAGCGGCGATGCTCGGCCAACCGGTGTCGATGCTGATCCCCCAGGTCGTCGGTTTCCGCCTGATCGGACAGCTGCCGGCTGGTGCGACCGCCACCGATCTCGTGCTCACCGTCACCGAGATGCTGCGCAAGAAGGGCGTGGTCGAGAAGTTCGTCGAGTACTTCGGCGACGGACTCTCGAGCTTGCCGCTCGCCGACCGCGCGACCATCGCCAACATGGCGCCGGAGTACGGCAGCACCTGCGGGATCTTCCCGATCGACGACGAGACGCTCCGCTACCTCGAGCTCTCCGGTCGTTCCCCGGAGCAGGTCGCGCTGGTCGAGGCCTATGCGAAAGCGCAGGGCATGTGGCGCCATGACGGAGCCCCCGCCGCCGACTACACCGATGTGCTCGAACTCGACCTCTCGACGGTGGTCCCGTCGCTCGCCGGCCCGAAGCGTCCGCAGGACCGGGTACCCGTCACCGCGCTCAAGCAGGTCTACCGCAAGACGCTCGGCCAGATGGACGAGGAGCGCCGGAAGAAGAACCCTGCCGCCACCGGGACCGGCACGGTCGCCGCAGCGGGCAGCGCGCCCGCCTTCGAGGTGCGCGACGGCGCCATGCTGATCGCCGCGATCACGAGCTGCACCAACACCTCCAACCCCTCGGTGATGATCGGTGCGGCGCTGCTCGCCCGCAACGCAGCGGCGAAAGGTCTCAAGGCGAAGCCTTGGGTCAAGACCAGCCTGTCACCAGGGTCGCGCGTCGTCACCGACTACTTGAAGAAGGCCGAACTGCTCGATGATTACGAAGCGGTCGGTTTCTTCGTCACCGGCTACGGTTGCATGACCTGCATCGGAAATTCCGGTCCGCTGAAGCCGGAGATCTCCGCCGCCGTCAAGGCAGGCGATGTCATCGCCGCCTCGGTGCTCTCGGGCAACCGCAACTTCGAAGGGCGGGTGCATCCCGAGGTGAAGATGAATTTTCTCGCCTCCCCGCCGCTCGTCGTCGCTTACGCGCTCGCCGGCACCGCCGACATCGACCTCTCGAGCGAACCCCTCGGCACCGGCAAGGATGGCAATCCGGTGTTCCTCAAAGATATCTGGCCCTCCCCGGCGGAGGTCGCGGCCACCGTACGCGCCGCGATCGACTCGGACATGTTCCGCTCGAGCTACGGTGATGTGTTCGCGGGCGATGCGCATTGGCAGTCGATCCCTGTTCCGGCCGGCAAGCTCTACGCTTGGGACGAGCGATCGACCTATGTGCGCAACCCCCCCTACTTCGAAGGGATGACCCACACGCCAGAGGCCGTGAAGCCGATCGCGGGCGCCCGGGTGCTCGCCCTGCTCGGCGACTCGGTCACCACCGACCATATCTCCCCGGCCGGCGACATCGCGCGAGGCAGCCCTGCGGCGAAGTACCTCGAATCGCACGGCGTGCAGAAGGCCGACTTCAACTCCTACGGCGCTCGACGCGGCAACCACGAAGTCATGATGCGGGGCACTTTCGCCAACATCAGACTGCGCAACCAGCTTGCACCGGGCACGGAGGGTGGTGTGACGGTGCACATCCCGAGCGGCGAACAGATGTCGATCTACGATGCCTCGATGCGCTACCAAGCCGAAGGCACGGCGTTGGTCGTGATCGCCGGCAAGGAGTACGGAACCGGCTCCTCTCGCGATTGGGCCGCCAAGGGCACGATGCTGCTCGGCGTGAAGGCCGTGATCGCCGAGAGCTTCGAGCGCATCCATCGCTCGAACCTGATCGGCATGGGCGTTCTGCCCTGCCAGTTCGTGGATGGTCAGAACGCACAGACGCTCGGCCTGACGGGGCGCGAGGTGTTCGAGTTCGGCGACTTGCAAGGCGGCGCAGCGCGCCTCGTGAAGGTCACCGCCCGACCCGATGACGGTCGGGCGCCGATCCAGTTCGAGGTCCGGGTGCGGATCGACACGCCGAAGGAACGCGAGTACTACCGGCACGGTGGCATCCTTCAGTACGTCCTCCGACAGATCGCGGCCAGCTGATGCGCAAGGGGCCGCGAGGATGATCGATCCGGATCCGCCGCCGCGCCCTTTCCTTCCGCAGCTGGTGGTGTTCGACCTCGACGGCACGATCACCCGTCGCGACACACTGGCGGGTTACGTGTTCGGTTTCGCTTGGCGGCGTCCCTGGAGGCTGCTCGGCTACCTCGGCATCGTGCCGACCTTGTTGCGTTTCGCTCTGCGGCGGGCCGACCATGGCGAACTCAAAGGCCGCTTGATCCGCGCCGTGATGGGCGGGGCCTCGCAGGAGGAGATCCGGATCTGGACTGCGACATGGTTGCCGCGGTTGATCGCCCACGGTGTGTTCCCCGAAGCGCTTGCCGCCATCGCGCAACATCGTGCGGCCGGCGATCGGCTGGTCCTGATGAGCGCTACCGTCGACCTGTATGTCCCGGAACTCGCTGCGGCGCTCGGTTTCGACGACCATGTCTGCAGCCAGGTCGCTTGGGACGACACAAGGCTCGACGGTCGCCTGTCGTCCCCCAACGTCCGCGACGAGGAGAAAGCCCGTCAGTTGCGGCGCTTGGCGGCAGCCCACTCCGGACGGCGTATCATGGGATACGGCAACTCCCGACCCGATCTTCCCCACCTGAGACTGGTGGACAAAGCGGTGTTGGTGAACCCGTCACCGCGGCTGAGAGCCCTAGCATCCGACCTTCCAATCGAGTTCAAATACTGGCTTTAAAGGATTGATTTTTATGACTTTTAATAAGCCAAACTCGATCTATCCAAGTGAGATTCCCGCCGAGACGACCGACTTCAGCCGGCGCCGCGTACTCTCCGTGCTTTGCGCCTCCGCCGTGGCCTCCGGTCTCCCGGTACCACCGGACGCTGTCGCCCAATCGGCTCNNTCACTGCTCGGGCGCCCTTGAGGTGCCCGAGTCGTTTTTGGGCACACCGAATGCGTGCAGATCCACCCGGGAGTTCAGCATGTTGATCCGCGTTCCTTTTCCCCACGAGCCTCAGGCTTCCGAGATCACACCGCACCGCGTCTGGGATAAGCGCCGCGATCTCATCCGCGTGGCTGCAGCAAGCATGGCTCTGCCCTTTGCGAGCGGCCCGGCCAACGGGCAGACCGGTAAGGCCACCCTCAAACTGGCCGCAGTGCCTGGACCGTACCCCACGACGGACAAGCCAACGAGTTACCGGGACGTCACCACCTACAACAACTTCTACGAGTTCGGCCTCGACAAGTCCGACCCGTTGGAGAACGCGCAGGGCTTGAGGACCCGGCCTTGGAGCGTCGAGATCGCGGGTGAGGCCGAAGTCACCGGCCGATTCACGCTCGAGGACATCCTCAAGCCGCATGCGCTCGAAGAGCGTGTCTACCGGTTCCGGTGTGTCGAAGCCTGGTCGCGTGTCGTGCCCTGGCTCGGCCTGCCGCTCGGCGATCTCCTCAAGCGCTTCCGCCCCACCTCGCGGGCCAAGTTCGTCGAGTTCACCACGCTGCTCGACCCGCGACAGATGCCGGGTCAACGCAGTGGCGTCCTCGATTGGCCGTACGTGGAGGGACTGCGCATCGACGAGGCCGTCCATCCGCTGAGTCTCCTCGTGGTCGGGCTCTACGGACGCTGGCTGCCGAACCAGAGCGGCGCACCGCTTCGGTTGATCGTGCCTTGGAAGTACGGCTTCAAGAGCATCAAGTCGATCGTTCGGATCCGCTTCACCGAGCGCCAGCCTCGCACCAGCTGGAACCAGATGGCACCCGACGAGTACGGCTTCTACGCCAACGTCAACCCGGCCGTCGATCACCCGCGTTGGAGCCAGGCCAAAGAGCGACGCATCGGCGCGAATTTCCTCGCGCCGCGAATCGATACATTGCCGTTCAACGGCTATGCCGCCGAGGTCGCCGGTCTTTACCGGGGTCTCGACCTGCGCCGCTTCTACTGACGTCCGCCCGATGGGCAACCTCGGCGTCCCGCCGCCGCCCAAAGCATGGGTTTTTGCGCTCTCAGCCGTACCGTTGGTGCTGCTGATCGCCGGCGCCTTCGAGCTCGCGGGACGATCGCTAGGACCGAACCCGATCCGCGAGCTCACTCATGTGACCGGCAAGACCGCGCTCAACATGGTGTTGATCACCCTCATGGTGTCGCCGGCTCGCGCGTTGACGGGCGACCCCCGCTGGTTGCGCATACGTAGGATGCTGGGACTTTGGGCCTTCGCCTACGCGGCGCTGCATCTGCTCATCTATATCGTGCTCGAACTCGACCTCGACCTGCGCGACCTCGGCCGCGAACTCGCGAAGCGGCCCTTCATCTGGGTGGGCGCCGCGGCACTGGTCGGTCTGCTGCCGCTGGCCGTGACCTCCACAGACCGGTGGATGCGACGCCTCGGTCGCCGCTGGCAGACGCTGCACTGGCTCGTCTATCCCGTCGCCGTGCTCTCGGTGTGGCATTTCTGGTGGCAGGTGAAAGCAGACATCCGTGAGCCGCTGCTCTATGCGGCAGTACTTGCGGTGCTGCTGGCTTGGCGGGTCTGGCGGCGACGGCGGACCCACCTCGCTCGCCGCACCACGATCAACTGAACAGCCAACTCGGCACATGGCGCCAGCCGCCGGTGAGCTCACGATCGAGTGTCCGCCACCCCGGACAGACGGATTCCACGGTCTGCCAGTACTCGACCGAATGGTTCATGTGGCGGGTGTGCGCCAACTCGTGCAGCAGCAGGTAATCGAGCACGGGCGCCGGTTGGAACGCGGCGCAGACATTGAGGCTGATCACCCCTCGACGCGAACACGATCCCCAGCGGGTGCGCTGGCAACGCAGGTGCACCGCCGAGTAGGCAAAGCCATGCTGCTGCGCCAGTTCACCCAGACGCGCGCCCATCGGTTCCCGACAGTGAGCGCGTAGCCACTCACGCAGCGCGCCGACCATGGCCCCACGGTCGCCCGCGCCGCGCAGGCTCAAGAGCCCAGTGCCCAGAGCCGTGACCCGCGGCGCGCCGCTGCCGCCGGCGAGATGCAGCCGCCAGTGTTGTCCGAAAGCCGGCAGGTCGATCCGGCTGGGCGGGAAAGGCGCCGGATCGAGCGCACGGCGCTCCGCGACCCGAGAGTCGATCCAACGGCGGTGACGGGCGATGAAGGCTTCGACCGCGGCTGCCGTGGTGCCACGCGGCAACACGATCTCGACCCGACCATCCAGATGGACGCGCGCCGAGAGGCGCCGCGCACGCGGGCTGCTGCGAAATCGCCAACCCTCCAGCGCCTCGGAGGGCGCCTCGAAACCCGCTTTCGCCTGCTGGTCCACCTGCCGCATCATAGCCGCGTGCGGTAGCATTTGCCCTGCATGGCCAGATACTTCAAGAGCGACAACACCGCCCCCGTGGCGCCCGCCATCATGGACGCCCTCGCCGCAGCCAACCAAGGCTATTGCAGCGCCTACGGCGATGACCCTTGGACCGAGCGTCTCGCCGAACGCTTCGATCAGCTGTTCGAGCGTAAGGTCCGCGTCTTCCCGGTAGCGACCGGCACCGCCGCCAATGCCTTGGCGCTCGCCACGCTGGTTCCGAGCTATGGCTCGGTGTTCACCCACGAGCAGGCGCACATCGTTCGTGATGAATGCGGGGCGCCGGAGTTCATGACCGGTGGCGCCCGACTTCAGTTGCTGCCGGGCGAAGGCGCGAAACTGACCCCCGCAGCACTCACGCGCGGGCTCGCCGATCACCCGACCTCCGTGCATACCGTCCAGCCGCGTGCGGTCTCGATCTCGCAGGCGACCGAGCTCGGCACCGTGTACCGTCCGCACGAACTGCATGCATTGTCGACGCTCGCGCATGCACACGGACTTGCCGTCCATATGGATGGCGCGCGCTTCGCCAATGCGATCGCCTTCCTCGGCTGCTCGCCCGCCGAGGCGACCTGGCGATCGGGCGTCGACGTGTTGTCCTTCGGCGCCACCAAGAACGGCGCGATGGCGGCGGAGGCCGTGGTGTTCTTCGACCCGGATCGCGCCGCTGACTTCGAATTCCGCCGCAAACGCGCTGCGCACCTGTTCTCGAAGATGCGGTTCCTCTCGGCGCAGTTGCTTGCCTATATCGACGGTGGGCTATGGTTGCAGCTCGCGGCACGCGCCAATGCGCACGCACGGCGACTCGCCGGTGCAGCGGGCGATCTTTTGCTGCATCCCGTCGAAGCCAATGAAGTCTTCGTCCGTCCGGGCGCGGAAGGGATCGCCGCCTTGCGTGCGCAAGGTTTCGCGTTCTACGACTGGGGCAGCACCGACTCCGGTGAGGCCCGTTTCGTCGTCTCCTGGGACCAACCGGACGAGGACGTCGATGCACTCTGCACCGCCCTGGAAGGGATCCGGTCGCCGTGAGCGGGTCGGCATGCTTGCCTGCTTTGGTCGATATCGGCATCAACCTCTCCCACGACAGCTACGATGCCGACCGTGAGGCTGTGCTGCGCCGGGCGCTCGACGCCGGCGTCGAGCAGATGGTCGTCACCGGCGCCTCGATCAGCAGCAGTCGGGACGCCCAGACGCTCGTCGACGCGCTGCCACAAGTGCTGCGCGCCACCGCCGGTTGTCATCCTCATCATGCGATCGACCTCGATGCCGCGGCGTTCGCCGAGTTGGCGACGCTCGCTCGCGCACCCACGGTCGTCGCGGTGGGCGAATGCGGTCTCGACTATCACCGGAATTTCTCCTCGCCGGCGGAACAGCGCAGCGCCTTCGAACGACAGATTGCGCTCGCCATAGACCTCGGCAAGCCGCTGTTCCTGCACTCGCGCGACGCTCACCGCGACTTCATGGCGATGTTGCGGGCGCATGAAGGGCAATTGCCGCCCGCCGTGTTGCATTGTTTCACCGGCACCGCCGATGAACTCGACGACTGCCTGGCGTTCGGCCTCAGCATCGGGATCACGGGCTGGATCTGTGATGAACGCCGCGGCCTGCACCTGCGCGGGCTCGTCGGTCGCATCCCCCCCGGTCGATTGATGATCGAGACCGACGGCCCTTATCTCCTGCCCCGTGACCTCGTCCCGAAGCCGGCATCACGACGCAATGAGCCGATGTACCTGCCCCATGTAGCCCGAACGGTCGCGACGGCACGCGGCGAATCGACCGAGGAATTGGCGCGGCACACGACCCGGACAGCGCGGGAGTTCTTCGGCTTGCCGTGGCCGCCCGCCCCGAGCGCCACTTAGCCGCGCGGTTACCTTAGGGTCAGCCCGCGCCGGAGAAGTTGCTGGGCTGCAGCGTCGAGCGTACGCGTTCCCACACAGCGCGCATCGGCTTGACCAGAAGCTCCGCCTCACCGCGATCGCCGAGCGCCAGTTCGGTCTCAAGCGACGCCTCGGACAGCGCCCAACGCGGCAGGCCTTTCGGGAAAGACGCGCGGCGCGTGAAGACCACGCGCCCCTCGACCGGCACCTGCACACCGGCGTCACCGATGATCGCCTTGACCGCCGCGACACGGTCATACAGCCCGGTCTGCGGATTTGCGAAAGTGAAACGTCGGGCGTCGTCCATCACCGTCCACTCCGTCATCAACTCCGAACCGAACACGCTCCCTGTGACATCACGAAGGTCGAGGATGATCAGTCCTTTCGGCGTGAGCAGCAGATAGTCGAGGTGCAACGTACCACCGCCGCCATCCGGCACCAGTACATCGCGCACCAGATCGACAGAGACTCCGCTGATGCGGGCAGCGCGCAGCCGTCGTTCGCGGTGACCGCCATACCAACGCCACCCGAACACCCCGAGGACGCCGCAGAGCATCCCGAGAAGCACCGCGACAGCGACCAGCACCCGCAGATCGGTGGAGCCCGGCAAGAGGTCGATGTT
Source organism: Proteobacteria bacterium UBA964 (assembly GCA_002292945.1). GTDB lineage: Bacteria > Pseudomonadota > Gammaproteobacteria > Steroidobacterales > Steroidobacteraceae > UBA964. Next base: position 18,728 of record DBCG01000035.1, read on the forward strand.
CATCGTCCGATCTCCGCGGCGCCGGCCATCAAGACCTCGCGCAACGCATCGGAACCGTTCGCGAGCGCGCTGACATGGCTCGGTCGGTCGAACAAGGCGGCGAGCGCAGGCGGCACCGTGACTTTACGACCCAGCAAGGGCTCGACGATCTCCGGGAACTTCGCGGGTGACGCCGTGGCCACGATGCACCAGTTGCGATCCCGGCGCTCAGCTTGCGGCAACCGCGCCCAGGCTTCGGCGGCGACCGCGGTATGCGGGCACCACACTTGCCCGAAACGCGCAGCCCCCTCGATGATCCTGTTCCGGATCGCCGCGTCGTCGACACTGATCGCACGGACCGCGCCGCGCAGCGCCGTCAACTCAGGATGCAGGTCACGCAAGCGCTCGAGGTTCGAGGGGTTCCCGACATCCATCGCCGAGGCGAGGGTCGCGACACTGGGACGCGGCTCGAGCACGCCGGTCTCCAGAAGATCGGGCACGGTGCGGTTGGCGTTGTGCGCCAGCAGAATCTCGCCGATCGGCATCCCCATGCGTCGTGCCCAAACACAGGCGACCGCGTTGCCGAGGTTGCCGCTCGGGATGATGAACGACAACGGCTGCCCAGAGGCGCGCCAACGCCGGATGCTGGTGGCGGCGTAGTAGACGGCCTGCGGCAGCAATCGGCCGAGGTTGATGCTGTTGGCCGAGGACAGACGCAACCGCGTCGTGAGGTCACGGTCCAGGAAGACTTCTTTGACCATGCGCTGGCAGTCGTCGAAAGTGCCCGCGACGGCGTAGCTGTGGATGTTGTCACCCCAACAGGTCAGCTGCCGCTCTTGGGTGGGCGAGACGAGACCCTTCGGGAACAGCACGCTCACCTCGAATCCGGGGCGTCGGTGGAACGCCGCGGCGACCGCGCCTCCGGTATCGCCCGAGGTCGCGACCAGGATGTGCAGGGGTCGCTCTTGCGGACGTCGCAAACGCGCGAACGATGCCGCGAGGAAGCGGGCGCCGAAGTCCTTGAAGGCCGCGGTCGGGCCATGGAAGAGCTCCAGGACCTCCAGACGTTCGGCCGGGTCAGCAACCTCGATAGGCACCGATGGGACAGGAAAATTGAACGCCTCGGACAAGATGTCCGGTATCTGCGCCGCGAGCGCACCACCCTCGGCGAACGGCTCGATGAGACGCGCGCCGATCTCTACCAACGAATCGCGACCATCGAGATCGGCCGGGGCGTATCGAGGCCATGAGGTCGGGACATAAAGCCCGCCATCGGGCGCGAGCCCGCCGATCAAGGCTTCATCGAACGAGACCGGCGCTGCGGCGCCGCGGGTGCTCTGGAACTTCATGCTTCGATCAGGACGCGATGACGCGCGCACCCTCCGACTCGACCGGCACCACCCAATGGTCGACCTCGACACCGTGACGGGCGAAGCCCTCGACCATCGACGAGCGCACCGCTTCGGCCGCGTCGCTCAATGCCCAGGCGAACATGGTCGGCCCGGCACCCGAGATCGAACAGCCGAGCGCGCCGGCCGCGAGCGCAGCGTTACGCACCACCGAGAAGCCCGGGATCAACTGGCGGCGCTGCGGCTCGATGACGACATCGTTTAGACCCTCGCGGATGAGGTCGAGGTCGTCCGTGTAGCAGCCCGAGATGAACCCGGCGAGGTTCGCCGTCTGCCAGACGAAATCGGCCATGGCGACCTCACGCTTGAGGATGGAACGGGCCTCGCGCGTGGAGAGGAACATGTGGGGGTGGATGATGACGGCCTGGATGCCGTGCGGCACCGGCAGACGCTTCACCCGGGGATTGTCGATGCCGACCGTCAGGACCAAGCCGCCGAACAGCGATGGCGCGATGTTGTCGGCATGCAGCGACCCGCTCGCCACCGCCTCGCCCTGCATGGCGAATTTCAGCAGCTCCAGTTTTTCGAGCGGCCGATCGAGCAAGGCATTGGCGGCGACCACCGCGCCGACCGCGGAGGCTGCAGAGCCGCCGAGGCCCGACCCTAAAGGGATGCCTTTCTCGATGCGCATGTCGAAACCGAACGCAGGTCGTACCGCGACGTTGAGCGCGAGCAAGGCGCGCCCCGCTGTGTTGCGTTCGGGTTCGAGCGGCAGATCACCGGCCACCCCACGCGAGGAGAGGATGCGGACGCCGGGTCGGTCGACCCGGGTGACCGTCACCCGATCACCGAGCGCGTCCACGGCAAAGCCGAGGATGTCGAATCCGATGCCGACATTGCCGACCGATGCCGGCGCGAAGGCCGTGGCGCTTGAGGTCATAGTCGAGCTCCGAGATAGGCGGACAAGCGCAACAGGTCGGCGAAGATGCCACCGGCGGTGACTTCCGGACCGGCACCCGGCCCCTGCACGATGAGCGGGTTCGAGGAATAGCGCGTGGTGGCGAAACGCACCACGTTGTCGGTGAGGGCGATGTTGGCGAACGCATGGCGGGCATCACACTCGACCACACCGACCGTCGCCTCGCCCGATGCCGTCAACCGCCCGACGTAACGCAGCACCTTGCCGGCGGCGCCTGCGCGTTCGAAGCGCGCCGCCATGACTGCGTCGTGGGCGGGGAGCCGATCGAGGAAATCCTGGACGCTGCCCTGCTCGAGCCCCGCCGGGACCAGACTCTCTACCTTCACATCCGACATCTCGAGCGTCAGACCCATCTCGCGACCGAGGATGATCAACTTGCGCGCGACATCCATACCGGAGAGGTCATCCCGCGGGTCGGGCTCGGTGTAGCCGCGCTGCTTGGCCTCGCGGACGATGTCGCTGAACGCACGACGACCGTCATAGACATTGAAGAGATACGCGAGCGTCCCGGAGAAGATCCCCTCGATGCTGACGATATCGTCCCCGGTCTCGCGCAGATCACGCAGCGTCTGGATCACCGGCAGTCCGGCACCGACCGTCGCCTCGTAGAGATAGTGGGAACCGCCCGCGCGCCGCGCGGCGTGCAGTGCGCGGTACTGGGCGAGCGGCGCGCTGTTGGCCTTCTTGTTCGGCGTCACCACATGGATACCTGCCGCGAGCCAGTCGGCGTAGTGCGCCGCCACCTCGCCGCTTGCGGTGCAGTCGATGATGACATGGTGCGGCAGGTGTTCAGCGGCCACATGCTCGACGAACCGACCGAGATCCGCGGGATGGTCCGCGCCGTCGAGCGCTTCGCGCCAACCCGCAAGCGGCACACCCCGCTCGGACAGCAGCATCCGCTTCGACGACAGAAGACCCCGGACACGCAGATCGAGCTTGAGGTCGCGGCGCAGACGCTCGCTCTGTGAGGCGATCTGCTCGAGCAGCGCGCGCCCGACGATCCCGGGCCCGATGACCCCGATCGAGATCGTGTGATCGGAGAGGTAGAAGCTCGCGTGCACCGCACGCAAGGCCCGGGTGGCCGCCTTGGACGGCACCACGACGGAGATGTTGCGCTCCGAAGCGCCCTGCGCGATCGCGCGTACGTTCACCGCCGCGGCACCGAGCGCACCGAACACCTTGGCCGCGACTCCCGGCAGACCCGCCATCCCGTCGCCGACGACAGCGAGGATCGCGAGGTCGACATCGACCTCGACCGAATGGATCTGACCGTCGGCGAGCTCGCGCGCGAAGGCCGCACGGACCACGGCAACGGCACGCTCGCACTCGACCCGCGGCACCGCGCAACAGATCGAGTGCTCGGAGCTGCCCTGCGAGATCAGCACCACAGAGATGCCCTCCTCACGCAGTGCACCGAACAGGCGGTGCGCGGTTCCCGGCACACCGATCATCCCCGCACCCTCGAGATTGACGAGCGCGATGTCTTCGATGGTCGTGATGCCCTTCACGGGGAGCGCCGATTCGGGATCGGCACAGATGAGGGTCGCCGGACGCTCCGGCGCGAAGGTGTTGCGGATCCAGATCGGGATCGCTCGGCCGACCGCAGGCGCCATGGTCTGGGGATGGATGACCTTGGCGCCGAAATAGGCCAACTCCATCGCCTCGTTATAGGACAACGAATCGATGACCTCTGCGTCGGGGACCCGTCGAGGATCCGCAGAGAGCACGCCGTCGACATCCGTCCAGATGTGGATCGTCTCGGCATCGAGCAGTGCCCCGAAGATCGAGGCGGAGAAATCGCTGCCGTTGCGCCCCAGGGTGGTCTGCACACCGCGCGGATCGCTGGCGATGAACCCGGTGATGATCACCGTACCGTCGAATCCGGGCTCGATGGCCAGGGCGATGCGCTCGTTCGACGCCTCCCACTGCACCATCGGCCCGAGCGGCCCCGACTCGACCACGACCACTTCGCGTGCATCGAGCCAACGGACCTCGCCACTGCGGCCTGTGCGGCCCGAATAGAACTCGCGGAACAAGCGGGTCGACCAGATCTCACCATACCCGGAGACGACATCGTGGATGTTGCGCGCGGCCGAGCGGGTCAAGCGCACGGCTTTGAGGATGCCTTCGATGTCGGAAGAATCCCGGTCGAAGTCCGAGAGCCATGCGGCCGCGGCGTCGGGCGTGAGCAGCTCTCGAGCGATGGTGGCATGGCGGTCACGCAACGGCGCGAGCCCTGCGACGAAGTCCGGATCCTGACGCTCGGCTTTGGCCACCAGTGCGAGCAACTCGTCGGTCACCCCCTTACAGGCGGACAGCACGACGCCGAGGCGGCCCGCCGGCTGCGACTCGAGGATGTCGGCCACGCGCTGAAAACAGGCGGCGTCAGCGACGCTGGATCCACCGAACTTGTGTACCACCCAGCCGGCAGATGAAGAGACAGACATCTCGAAATGAACCCCTGAAGACCCCGGATGGAGCCAGCACGACCCTTAACCGCCGAACTCTATCGGTCGCAGGCCTCCCTAGGCAAGTTCGGACGACCTCAACCGATGGAAAGCGACCGCCCTGGGGCGATTCTGGCCTACACTTCGCGCCCGATGGATCTCGCAGCACTCTGGCCGTGGTTGCTCGTGCTCGTGGCGTGTTCGCTGTTCGCGGGGGTCGTGGCAGGTCTGCTCGGCGTCGGCGGCGGCATCGTGCTGGTGCCCGTGCTCGATGTCGTCCTGCGCGCGGGCGGTGTGCCCGCCGACTGGTCCATGCACATCGCGATCGCCACTTCGCTGGCCACCATCATCCCCACCGCCATCGCGTCCTCCAGGGCGCACCACGCACGCGGTGGCGTCGATTGGGGTATCGCACGGGCTTGGGCCCCGGGCATGCTCTGTGGCGCCTTGGCGGGCAGTCTGCTCGCCGCACGCGCGCCCGACGCTTGGTTGGCCGGTGTGTTCGGCATCGTGGCCGCGGCGGTCGCCACGAAGATGTTGCTGACCCCCCCCGATCTGCGTCTGGCGGACACGACCCCACGCGGCGCAGGGGGTAACCTCATCGCCGCCGTCATCGGTGGACTCTCGGCGATGATGGGCATCGGGGGTGGCACCTTGTCGGTGCCGGCGATGACGCTCACCGGTGGCGCGATCCACCAGGCCGTGGGCACCGCGGCGTTCTTCGGATTGCTGATCGCGCTCCCGGGTACCCTCGGGTACCTTTCCGCCGACGCCGCCACCGGTTTACCGCCGCTGACGCTCGGACTGGTGAGTTTGCCGGCGCTCGCTGTCGTGGCGCCATGCACCATGTTGACCGCGCCATGGGGGGCGCGCCTCGCGCACCGGTTGCCGCGCCGGCTTCTATCGCAGGTGTTCGGGGTCTTCCTCGCGATCGTCTCGCTGCGCATGTTCTACCGGATGACCACATCGTTCTGACGCACCGTCCCAGGGAGATCCCTCATGCCCGAACCGACAACGACTGAACCCATCATCTTAGGCGGCCCGTGGTTCGAGGATTTCCATCGAGGACTGGAGTTCGACGCGCCGGCGGTGACCCTCACTGAGAGCCATGCCGCGTTCCACCAAGCACTGAGCGGCGACCGTCTTCGACTGCCGCTAGACCATCACGCAAGCCGTGAAGTCACCGGCCTGGATACACCTCTCGTGCATCCGTTGGTCGCGATCCACATCGCGATCGGGCAGTCGACCTGGGCCTCGCAGCGCGTCAAGGCCAATCTTTTCTACCGCGGACTCGTCCTGCTGCGCCCGGTGTTCCTCGGGGATACGCTGTACACCACCACCCGCGTGGTCGCTCTGCGCCAGAACCGGCCACAGCCGGGACGCCCCGCCACCGGGATCGTCGCGCTCGAGATCATGACGATCAACCAGCGCGGCGAGACCGTACTGCGGTTCTGGCGATGCCCGATGATCCCTTGTCGAGACCCGCAGGCCGACACCGGTCATACGGACGACCTCGAAGCGATCGGAAGAAGTGTCGCGGACGACGGCATGAAACCGCCCCGCGTGGGACTGCCAAGCGGATGGCGACTGGACATCACCCGCTCATGGCAGGGGATGCGGGCAGCGGATCTCCAGCGCGGGCGACGCTACGCCGTGGAAGCCCGCGACACGGTCACTTCAGCGCCGGAACTCGTGCGCCTGTCGCTCAACATGGCGATGGCCCACACGGACGCCAGGATCTCCTACTTCGGCGAGCGCATCGTCTACGGTGGCCACACGATCTCGATGTGTTTCGCGCAGCTCACGCGCGCGATGCCCAACCTGTTGCTTCCGCTGTCGTGGGAATCCTGCGATCACCTCGCCCCGGTCAGCGAGGGGGACCGCCTTCGCAGCGAATTCACCGTCACCGACCACGCGCCCGTGGACGACACGGCAGGCGGCGGGGTGATGCTGCGCATCTGCGCCATGACCTACGGCGCAAAGGGCGAGGACGAGACGGAATCGCCGGTGCTCGACTGGAAGTTCTGGGCGTGGAGCCTCTAGGATGTCCCTGACATGAAAGACCGGGAAGACTTGGCTGAGCGTCTCGCCGTCCATGCGACATCATTGCAGGCTGGCCATCTGCCCCCTGCGGCGCTCAAGGCGGTACGCACCTTCGTACTCGATTCACTCGGTGTGGCGCTCTCCGGGTCACGGGTTCCCATGGTCGCGACGCTCAAAGAAGTCGCCGGGCTCTGGGGGACAGGCGATTCGGCGCGCATCTGGGGGAGCGGCGAACGGGTCCCGGCGCAAGCCGCAGCGTTCGTCAACGGCTACCAGATCCATAACCAGGAATGGGACTGTGTGCACGAGCCCGCCGTGGTGCATCCGATGGCGGTGGTGCTCGCGACCCTGGTCGCCTTCGCCGAAGCCCGCGGGGGTGTCGATGGCGCTCGGCTCGTCGCAGGTTGCGCTGCCGCGGTCGATGTCGCGGCGACGATCGGTCGCGCGGCACGCTCCAAGCTCCGGTTCTTCCGGCCGGCGATGTGCGGCGCACTCGGCGCCACCGCCGGAATGGCGAACATCCTCGGCTTGGACGCGCGTACGGCACGCAGCGCGCTCGGCCTGACCTACAGCCAGCTCTCCGGCACCATGCAAGCGCATGTCGAAGGTTCGCCGGTGCTACCGATGCAGATCGGCTTCAACGCCCGCTCGGCGCTTCTCGCGATCGAGCTGGCGACCCGCGGCGTCGCCGGTCCGCGCGACTTCCTGGAAGGGCCGCATGGCTATTTCACGCTGATCGACCCCGAGTGGGACCCGACCGAGTTCGAAGGCTTCGAGACCCGTCACGCCATCACCGAGCTTTCGCACAAGCCCTTCCCGAGCGGCCGCGCGACGCATGGGGGTGTCGACGGCTTGCTCACGCTGCGCGATCGACTGGGCTTTCGCATCGAGGATCTCGAAGAGGCCTACGTCATCGCGCCCCCGTTGGTGCGCCAGCTCGTCGACCGACCTGCAGTGCCGGCGATGGCGCCCGCGTACGCGCGGCTGTGCCTGCCCTACGTCGCCGCCACGGCTTTGCTCACCGGCAGCGTCGAGGTCGCCGATTTCGACGCCGACGCACTGCAGGACAGTGCGCGCCTCGCGCTCGCCGCACGCATCCGGGTCCGGGGTGACGCCAACCCCTCGTTGAGCGCCCTCGCGCCGCAGCGGGTCGAACTGCGGCTACGCGATGGTTCGCAGCACTCGATCGACCTACCGGCGGTCCTCGGCGCCCCCGGTCGCCCGCTCTCAGAGCAGGCCCATCTCGCTAAATTCCGACGCGCCGCCGCCTCGGGACTTCATCCGCTGCCTGCGCCACGAGTGGACGCGCTGATCGCGCTCGTCGATCGCCTCGAGACGCTCAGCGATGTGCGGCAGTTGGTCGACGCCCTGATCCCTGACTGACCGGTGGCCACGACACGGGTATCCGTCAGTGGTACTCCTCACCACCGGACACGTTCATCGCCTCACCCGTGATGTAGGCCGCTTCGCCCGAAGCCAGGAACGCACAGGCCTTGGCGATATCGTCCTGCAGACCTGGACGGCCGAGCGGGATCCGGTTGCGCATGTCGGCGAGGTACTGCTCCTCGCTGCGACCGGTCGCGGCGCTGAAGAACTGGTTCTGCCAAGCGCCGAGACCCGTGGTGACATGGTTCGGACAGATGGTGTTGACGGTGATCCGATGCGGACCGAGCTCGATGGCCGCCGAGCGCGTAAGTCCGACCATGCCGTGCTTGGAGGCGACATAGGCCGCAGCGAACGGAAAACCGGATTTCGAAGCCTGGCTGCCGATGTTGATGATGCGACCGCCGCGTCCCTGCGCGATCATGCGTTGCGCAGCGTGCTTGATGCCGAAGAACGCCCCGCGCAGGTTCACACCGAGCACTGCATCCCAATCGGCTTGTGTGAGCTCCACCGTCGGCTTCATGAGGTAACCGATGCCGGCGTTGTTGACCATGATGTCGAGCGCGCCGTAGCGGGCGACGGTATGGCCGATCAAGGCCTCGATCTGCGATTCTTCGAGCACATCACAGGCGATCCCGACCGCCTCGCCACCGTCTGCGCGGATCCCCGCCACGATGCTGTCGATGCCCTCGCTGCTACCGATCGCGCCGGCAGGCATCTCGGCGCCACGTGCCGCTCCGATGTCGCTCACCACGACCTTGCAGCCTTCGGCTGCCAACCGCCGCGCCATGGCTTCGCCAAGCCCCTTCGGCCGGCCTGCCCCGGTGATGATGGCGACTTTTCCGCGCAGGTCTGCATAGGTTCCCATCAGTGCTCCTTGGCCGGGTGCCCCGGTTTCCAGTTTCCGATACGGTATTGATACCATCATCGCATGGTCGGATTGCTCTCGGAACTCTCACCCCCCATCGCGCGGGTGATCATCAACCGCCCCGAGAAGCGTAATGCGCTCTCGAGCGCCCAGTGGCTCGGGCTACGCGAGCTCGCGGCCCGGATCGCTGCAGACCCGGCGATCCGGGTGGCATTGCTGCAAGGTTCCGGCGAGGCCGCCTTCAGCGCGGGCGCCGACATCGCCGAGATGCAACGCAACCGCGACGATCAAGGTGCCATGAAGGTCATGCAGCAAGCGGTGCTCGATGCGCAGGCGGATTGGCAATCGATCCCGATCCCGACGATCGCCGTGGTACGCGGCGCGTGCACCGGGGGCGGCTGCGGCCTCGCCCTCGCCTGCGACCTGCGACTCGCCTCGCCCGATGCGTTCTTCGCCATCCCTCCCGCGCGGCTCGGCATCGCCTACAGCCTCGCCGACACCAAACGCCTGCAGGATCTCGTCGGCCCCGCGCGCACCAAAGAGATCCTCTATACCGGTCGGCGCATCAGCGCCGAGGAAGCGCTTGCGATCGGCTTGATCAACCATATCGTGGCGGCCGACGGACTGACGGCACGCGCCGAGGATTTGGCGCGCGAGATCAGCGGCAATGCCGGCAATTCGGTGCGCGCAGCCAAACGCGTCTCCGACCTGATCGCCGCGGGAACGCTGGCCGAGACCCCGGAATCGAGAGGTCTGTACGACGCGAGTTTCGACTCGCCCGAGTTCGCCGAGGGGACGCGCGCCTTCGTCGAGAAACGACCGCCGAAGTTCTGAACGAGGCATCATGAACACTGTTTACCGGCCCGCCCACGCTTGGTATGTCGTCGGGGTACTCGCCCTCGCCAACTGCGTCTCGTTCATCGATCGCCTCATCCTCTCCTTGCTGGTCCAACCGATCAAGTCGGAGCTCGCCATCTCGGACACCGCGTTCAGCCTGCTCGCCGGCGCCGCATTCGCGATCTTCTATTGCGGCATCGGCCTCGTCATCGCACGCTGGGCCGACCGCTACAGCCGCAAGTGGATCGTCACCATCGGCATCACCCTGTGGTGCCTGATGACCGCCCTGTCCGGCACCGCGCGCTCCTATCTGCAGCTTTTCGCGTATCGGGTCGGTGTCGGCGTGGGCGAAGCCACCCTGTCGCCTTCCGCCTACTCGTTGTTGGCCGGTCATTTCCCGCCGCAGAAGCTGGCGCTTGCGGTGGGCATCTTCAGCGCCGGCGTCACTGCGGGCACCGGTCTCGCCTATCTGCTCGGCGGCAGCGTCATCGGCTGGGTGATCTCGCTCGGCAGCGTCGAATTACCGCTCCTCGGCGAACTCTCGGGTTGGCGCCTCGTGATGGCGGTGGTCGGCCTGCTCGGGCTGCCGGTCGCGCTGCTCATGGCCTTTGTACGGGAGCCCGCGAGGCCCCAAGGGTTACCTCCGGCGACGCTCACCGAGGTCTGGGCGCACTTCAAAGCCCACGCCAAAGAATATGGCTATGTGTTCGCCGGCTACGGCGCCACCACGATCACCGCGTTTGCCGTGATGATCTGGACGCCTGAACTCTACCGGCGCCAGTACGGCGCGGGGATCGGCGAAGCGGCACTCGTCATCGGTACCGTAGCCTTGATCGGCGGCCTGCTCGGCGCCTTCATCGGTGGCGCGCTTTCCGATCGGCTGGAGGCGAACGGGGACAGCAGAGCCAAGTTGAGGGTGCTGGCAGGTTGCGGGATCGGCCTGCTGCTCCCGGCCGTGCTCGCGCCTCTCATGCCGACGATGCACGGCCACGCCGCGCTGATCTTCCTGACGTTCCTCTTCGGCAGCGCTGCCATGGGACCCGCTGGCGCCTTCGTGCAGTCGATCACGCCCGACCGCATGCGTGCGCAGTTCGGTGCCTTCTACCAGTTCTCATTGGTGCTGGTCGGGGCCACGCTCGGGCCGTTTGCGGTGGGCTTCGTCACCGACCAGGTGTTCGGTGACGAAGCCAAGATCGGGCTTTCAATGGCGCTGGTCGCAGCCGTCTTCAACCCGATCGCCGCATGGCTGCTGTGGCGGGCTTTCCGCCTCTCGAAAGCCGCACCGCTCGTTCAGAACTTGTAGGCGACCCGCAGGCCGAAGGTCCGTGGCCTCGGCATCTCCGCGAAGTAGCCGCCCGGGATCGCGAGACTGAACGGCGAGAGCGGATTACGCAGGTTCGCCGGCAGCGTACCGGCAGGGGGCACGCGTACCGCCGAGCGGACGTCGCCGTAACTCAAGGCGGGCGTGGTGCCTGCCGATTTCACCTTGTCGTCATCGGTCGCGTTGTCGATGAACAGCGTGGCACTCCAACGATCATCGCCCAAGCCGAAGCGCAGATTGACATTGCTGTAGGCCTGCAGCCAGACCGAATTGTCGTCCTCGACGAAACGCTCGCCGACATAGGAATAATCCGCATCGGCGAACCAGTAGCGGCCGCCGTCGCCCATCGGCTTGCGATACGACAGATTCAAGGCCGCCGCCGTCTCAGGCGTGTCCTCGAACTTCTTGCCGGCACGATCGACGCTACAGGTCGTCTGCGCGGAGTTGGTCGTGCCTGAGGTGATCAGGGTGGTCACGGGCGTGCAGTTGCCGACGCGGGCGATCTCCGCCGGACCGCTGGTCAACGTGGTGTAGTCGGTGAACTCGTACTTCAGGAAATGCGTGATGCCGAACCCCGCAGTAAGGGTGTCGGTGACGCGCCACTGACCCGAGAGCTCGAGCCCCTGCAACTCGCCGCCGCCGGCGTTGGTGATCCGGTTGCCGAGCGTGGTGCCGATGATCAACTGGGTGCTGACCTGCTTGTCCGTGAAGTCCTGCAGGAACGCCGCGCCGTTGATCGAGACGCTGCGATCGTCAGAGAGCCACTTGGCACCGAGTTCGTAGACCTTGATCTTCTCGGATTCGTACTCCACGTCTTCGCGGCTCGACAGCCCGAAGGATGCGAGCGTGAGCGTCCCGAAACCACCGGGCTTGCGACCCTCGGAATAGGAACCGTAGAGGTTGAGGTTGTCCGCCGGCCGCCACTGCAGCGTCGCCTTCGGCGTCGTGTAGGAATCGTTGCGCACGAACTGGTTGGTGCCGACCTGCGGCGGTGGCGCGAAGCTGCGCGGAAAGCCCGGCTGCGCGGCATAAGGGATGTTCGCGGCGTTACGGCAATCACCGGTCGCACCGCAGAGTATCACCGTGCCGGGGCCTTGGTTGCCTGCCGTGATCGGACCGTTGACGGTGTTGTCCTCGTCGACATAGCGTGCCTCGCCGATCAGCGACAGCGTGTCTGTGAGGTCCCACTCGAACTCGAGATAGAACGATTGGTGATCGACCAGACGCCTCACGAGCGTCGCTTTGCGCAACCGGTCGACATCATCCATGTACTGGGAGACATCGGTGCTCGTGAAAGAGGCACCGCCCGGTGGGCCGAGGAACTGCGCGCAACGCGGCGGCGTCCCGGGCGGCCCAGCGACAAGCAAGGTGCAGGCCGTGCCGGTGCCCAACACCGAGATGTTGCGGTCGAACTGGTCGGCGCGTTCGGTCCAGTACTGTGCACCCGCCATGAACTGCACCGGTCCGTCGAAGTCCGAGGTGAAGCGCAGCTCTTGGCTGAACTGCTCCGTGATGCCGTCGGTCTTGATGGTCTGCTGGACGCTAGCGCGGTCGGTCTTGTCGAAGTCGAGATCGGTATCGACCTGGGCCTTGGTGTAGCCGGTGAGCGAGGAGAACGTGCCGAACGAGGTCTTGTAGTTCTGCACCGCCGACAACCGCAGCACCTGACGGTCGGTGCCGGTGAAATCGGGCGCATTCACGCCGTCTGTCGAGCGCGTGAAGTCCTTGTTGTAGGCCACTCGCAGCCCTCTGCTGCCGACCATCTGGCCGCGGAAGGACAACAAGGTCATGTCGTCGTAGGCGCCGAGGTTGCCCGAGCTCGTCTCGAAGAGACGCACGAGGTTGATGGTGTTCGCCGGCAGCGCGGGATTGGCGTCCAGGAACTGGCAGGACGCATCGAGCAGCGGACCGGTCGAGACGAGCGCGGCGCCGCCCGCCGGATTCGGGATGGAATACGTGCGGCAGCTCGAGGCCGCCGCCGACATCACAGTGGAACCGTTGAATGGCACGAAGGCTTGTGCCGGCGGCGCGAAATGATCGTCGGCGTACTCGGTGCGGAACTTCAGCGAGTAGCTGTCGTTCGGCTCCCACTTCAGGGTGAAGGA
>DBCG01000023.1:0-16806 GCA_002292945.1 Proteobacteria bacterium UBA964
CTGGCCGACCCAAGCTGGGGCCAGACTGGCCTGCCCGGCACCCGCAAGCACCAAAAGCGCAAAAGGCATGATGGAAAAACCGCCAAACTGCAGCAGGCTGCCCATCCAGATGTAGGGCACGCGCCGCCAACCCAGTTGCGAGCGGTGGTTGTCCGAGCGAAAACCTATGAGCGCGCGCAAGGGCGCAATGAGCAGGGGCAGCGCCACCATGAAGGACACCAGCATGGCGGAGACTTTGAGCTCCACGATCATCACGCGGTTGAGGGTGCCCACCAGCATGACCATGGCCATGCCGACAGAAATTTGAAACAGCGACAAGCGCAGCAAACGCGACAGCGGCAAATCATCGCTGGCGGCGTCGGCAAAAGGGAGGAAACGGGGACCCCAACCTGCCAGAACCGTACCCCAATTGCTGCGATTTTTGGTGGTGTTCATAAGTCAAGAGAACAACCAGGCGCTTGCGCGCCTGGCCGTTCGGGCTTTCACCCTTTACTTCTTCACCGCAGCATCCGCAGCAGGCGCCGCAGCGACCACTTTGGTACCACCGTTCAGAAAGTCTTTCACCCAGGTGGTGTTGGTCGTCAGGGCCAAATGCACGCTGAACGACGAGATCGCCACAGCCGCAATGAACACCGGAATGCCCACCGAAGGTTTCACCACACACCACATTTTCGAGTAGATCATGATGAATCTCCCTTACTTGAGCCAGGGTGAGTAAATGTAGGCCAGCAGATGGGCAAATGCGGCAATCATGCCGAAAATCTGCGTACCCTGGATGAGATTTCGGTGAATCTCCTCCGATTCGGCCTCGGTCAGTCCCGTTGGCCAGACTTTGTCTGAGTTAGACATCGTTTTCTCCTTGCAGAAGACGTGCTCGGCCCGCACGAGGGCTATTCTTGGCCACCACGGCCAGGAATGGGGTTGCCTTGACATCACTTTCAAGGTTGTTCATCTCAAGCCCGCCTCGGCATGCGCCATGGCAACATGGCTTGAACCACCGGTGACACCAGACGCGGCACCGACAAGGTTTCGTGAAAGGCGAGCAAGGGCTCGCCAGCGTGCTCAAATTGCAGCAAGGCCCGCTGGTAAAAAGGCGTGTCTTCGAGTTGTTCGTGCACTCGCACGGTTTGCGCGCTGCGCATGCGCCGATCGATGCGCCAGCCGGTCTTGGACAAAGGCTGCACCGGCGGCGTGGCGATGGGCTCAACCGTGCCTTGCGGTGTGAAGCGCAGTGAGAGCACGCGGTCTTCTGTGCCGGGCGCTTGCATGTCATAAAACACCACCGTGCTGCCATCGCGGGTGCGGGCGCGCGACCAGTCCCAGGTGTGAAAACCCCGGTCCACCGGCTCGTCTCCTTCGTTGGAGTCCAGATACGCGTGGCCTTGCCATTTCAGATCGGGGGCGTTCAGATCGACCTCGATGCGCGAGCTGGGGGCCAGCGGTCCCCAGCGGTGCTGGGCATTCACATCCAGCGGTGTGGAGTAGCCAAACAACTGCTGCGGCCACAGTTTGATGCGGCCGCGCACCCGGCGCGGGATGGGCACACACACCTCGTCGATGTCGATGATCAGGCAGTCGCCGTCCCAACTCAGTTGGCTTGGGCCGATGCTGAAGTGCCGTGCACTGCGGGCGCAGTGCCGTTGACCACGCTCGGTCATGGCCCAGCGGCCCTGGCCTTTGCTGTAAATGGCCACGTTCAGGGCGCAGTGGTTGTCCGGGCTGGAGCGACCACGCCCACGCGCCCATGCGTAATAAGGCGAAAACACACTGCCTACGAACGCGATGAGGGTGATGCCGTGTTCACCGTCATCGCTCATGGCGTCGACATACCACCAAAGGTAGCCCCCCTCGGGTACGTGCTGGTCAAAGCGAGGCTCGCCATCAGCGCCTCGGCCGCCCGCCGCCCGGACAAGGCCGCCATGGGCACGCCTGGCCCCGGATGCACGCTGCCCCCCGCCAGATACAGGCCCTGCAGGGGTGTGGTGGAGCCAGGTCGGCTGAAGATGCTGGTCCAGCCGTGCGTCGCCTGCCCGTACAACGCTCCCCCGCTGGCCGGAAAGCGCTGATGAAAATCCCACGGCGTCGTTCGCAGGCTGTTGCTCGCCGTAGGTCGCAGGTTCAGGCCCAGTTGGCGCAGGTGCTGAAAGGTGTGCGTTTGGCATTGTTCTAAGGCCTCCTCATTGATTGCGTTGCCATCACCGCAGGCAGGGGCGTTGACCAAACAAAACAAGCGCTCGGCTTGGCCGTTCGGCAGCGGCGCGGGTCGGTCTTGTGCACAGACATAGACCGTGGGCTGTTCGGGCAAGCGCTGGCGCTCAAAGATGTCTTCGAATTCGCTGGCATAAGTGCTCTGGAAAAACACGTTGTGCCGGTCCAGCGCCACGCCTTCAGCAGGTGTATTCATGGACCAGGTCAAGGCCGACAAGGAGCGTGGTGGCGCGTCTGTTGGCACAGCACGGCGAACGTCGTCGCCCAGCAATCCTTGGCGCAAAGCGGCGGCGTCGCCATTAAAAATAACGCGTTCGGCAGGCAAGAATTCCCCCGACTCGAGGTGCACACCACCAACGCGGCCTTGGCGCATCTCAATGCGCTGGCAGCGGCTGTTGTAACGGAACACCGCGCCACGGCGGTGGGCCACTCGCGCCAGCGCCTGGGCCATGCCGACCATGCCGCCTTCAACCGACCAGACCCCGTCCATCTCGACTTGTGCGATCAACATGAGCGTGGCGGGCGACTGCCAAGGCGATGAGCCGCAGTAGGTGGCGTAGCGCGCAAACAGCTGGCGCAAACGCGGGTCTGAAAACTGGTGGCCGAGTTGTTGCCAGAGGCTGCGCATGGGGCCCAGTTGGGCCAACACCCCCAGCCCTTTGAACCCCAACTCGCCCATGAAGCCGCCCATGCTGGGGCGCTGGGCGCGGATCATCGGGCCTTCGAGCGTGGCGTAGAGCTGACGTGTGGTCTTGCAAAAATCCCGGAAGCGCCGGGCTTCTTCGCCACCCGACCAGGCGGCAATGGCGGCTTCGCTCTCACGCGCGTCGGCCGACAAATCGAGCTGGCTGCCATCGGGCCAGAAGTGGCGGGCCAGCACCTGAAGCGGTGTGATGCGCATCTCAGCCTCGACGCTGGTGCCCACGCTGCGCAGCAAATCGTCGAACACCCATCGCATGGTGAACACGGTGGGGCCGCTGTCGATGTGTGCGCCGTTCACCTCGCGGCTGTGCACCTTGCCACCGGGCGCACCCGAAGCCTCAACCACCGTGACCTCGAGCCCTTGGTGCGCGAGCGCGATGGCGCTGCACAAACCGCCCATGCCTGCGCCCACGATAACGACACGGTGCTCAGACATGGCTGACCTCTAGGCTGGGCACTCCCGCCAAGTGGCTGCTGGTCTGCGCTGCATTGGTTGGCAGTGTGGCGGTCAAAGCAGTTGCATCAAAACTGCGGCCTTGCCAGGCCCCCGCCATCTGCAACACCTGCATGCGCACAAAAAGTGATTCAGAAAAAAACTGGTGCTTGTAAGCAGCTGCACTGGCCACCTGGTGGGCGCCCTGGCGGGCATACTGCAGCATGGCGGCCGTGTCCTGCCACAGGCTGAAGGTGCATTGGCGCACCAATGGCGCTTCGCCCAGGCCCATGGCCAACAAACAACCCGGGGCTTGGCCCAGGTCGGCTTGAGCGGCCGGGGCATAGCGCCAAAAAGCCATGGCTTTGGTGGGCACAATGCTGGCGCGGGTCAGCACGGCAAAAGGGGTCTTAGGCGTTTGCTCGTTGTCGCCCTCTGAGCCCAATGACTGCGGTGTGCTCGCTTGCCAGGCTTGTTTGTCCCAATGGCCTCGGGCCGATTGCACGGACAAAACGCCTGTCCAGCACTCGCGGGCACGACTGCGGTAGGCCTGCACTGCAGGGCTGTCGAGAAACTTCAAGGCCAGATCGATGTGGCTGAAGGTGCAGATCAAACCTTGGTGTGTGGCACTGGGCCGAAGACTGAACCCACCACCATGGCCACTGCCCATGACCTTGACCATGGTCAGACCGGGCACGTCTTTGTAGGGCGTGGCCCCGGCCACCAGACGCAACCAACCCCAGCCTTGGTGCTGACGCAAAAAATCGACCAGCAACACCACCACCACACCGGACAGTGGGTCATGGAGTGCGGGAAGATCGTCCATGACGGGGGTCCGGGGAGGGGGTGAAAGCCGTGCGCAACTACTTGGAGGCTGGAGCAGGTGCTGCGGATTGCGCAGCGGCCACCTTGGCTGCAGCCAGAGCAGGCTTGAGCAATTCAGGAAAGTCCTTGGCCATTTGTGCGCCGTTGAGTGGCTTGTAAGCCCCTTGGTGGCAGGTGGCACAGTTGAGCTTGGCCACATCACCCGTTGGACCTTTGCGGTGCGCCGGGAAGACTTCCGTCAAAGGCTCCATGTAGGTCAGGTTCAGGTCCCGCGCCATGCGAATGCCATGCCAGGCGGTCACGCGTTGGGGTGGGCTGTTTTCCCAGTCTTGGAAAGACTGCGTATTGTGGCAATAAGTACAGTTCACACCCAGCGAAGTCGACATGTGCGTCATCAGGCCATAGGTCCACTCAGCCTGCTTGATCGACTGGCGGTTGCCCGAGGGCAGCGCTGTAGGGCCGTTCACACGAATATTTTGCTTGTCCAGCAAAAACGGGGTGAACGGGTCGTTCGGCAGCGATGACAAATTGACCACGGCGGAAGGCTCGTTTTGTCCGGCTTTGTCACCCATGAAGTTCGAACCATAAGGCTGCGGGTTGGACTTGAACCAGATGGCACTGGGCACGGGCTCGCCTCGGTGGCAGGTGTAGCAGGTCACCCCGGTCTGGGCCACATGGGGTTGCCAGTCGGCGTTGATGTGCTGCGTCATCTCGACCATGCGACGGGCCACCACCTTGGTGTACTTGCTGTCGTCTGCAAAGTTGGGCAGCGCGTGACAATAGGCGCAGCCCTCCTTAGGCGACACCCAATTGGTCATGGACACCATCAGACGGTTGAATTCACCCACACTCAAATTACCCAAAACTTTGACGTTTTGGTAAGCCTCTGATGCCTTGGGGCCTTCAGAGCCGGGAGACGGAATGACGGGTGGTGGTTGGTTGAGCGCGGTTTTGACTTCGAGCAGGCGGGGGTTATAGACCTGAACCATGCCGGTGCCCCGGTAGCCGCTTTGGACCGATTCTGGAATGGGCCGCTCGCAGCCTGCCAAAACCAGACCCGCCAAAGCCAAGCCCAAAACTTTGACCATACGGCCGGTCCAGCCAGAAGAGAAAGAAAAATTCATGTTCATGGCTTGCCTCCAGTGCTCAGAGCAGGGTCAACCATCCCTGGAAAAATCTCGGGGTACGGTGGTGCCACACCATGCTTGATGGCCCACAGGTACCAGTTGTCCACCACGGTGCCAGTCAACAAGATGCCAATGCCGCCCGTGATGGGGCACAGGACGGCGAACCACCAGGCCCAGCGGTGAATCGACTCCATGGTGGCGTTGAAGCCCATGGTCCAGCGCCAGAACAGGGCAGCACGCTCAGAGGCCGTGCCACGGTCGGTGATCTGTTCGATCTCGCGCTCACCGCCATAACGGGTCACCGCCAAAATGGTGGCACCGTGCATGGCGAACAACAGAGCTGAGCCATACAAAAACACAATGGACAGCGCATGGAAGGGGTTGTAGAACAGGTTGCCGTAGCGCAGCGAGAAGGCCGCCGTCCAGTCCAGGTGAGAAAAGATGCCGTAAGGCACGGCCTCACCCCAAGAACCCATCAAGATGGGGCGGAACAGACCCAGCACCAAGAACAACCAGATGGCTGCGGCAAAAGCCCAAGCGATGTGCAGGCCCATGCCCAACTCGACAGCGCGACGGTAAGTACGGGCCCACCAAAGCAAAATGGACGCCGTGAGGAACAGGCCCACGATCAGAAACCACCCGCCTTGGTTGAGTGGAGGCAAACTCAGGCCGTAACTTGGGGGTGGCGGCTCCAGCGACAGCCAGAACAACTGGCGCACGAACTGGATGGGGTCGTAGTTGACCGAGGCCAGCATGTTCATGCCGATCAAGGTGAATGCGATCAAACCGCACACCAATGAGGCCAAACCGAGCCCCCCCAGGTAAATCGGACCCAACTGGGCATTGCCCAGCTTTCCGAGCCAGTAACTGATCACGGGTTGTCCTGTGCGCGGACTGTTGCCGTGACCCAGCTCCACCCCGTGGTGGACTGGACCCACGGCTTGCACCGTGGTGAACAGGTTTTGATAATCGGCCATTGAAGGTACTCCTCTATTCTTCAGATTCGGACAGGTTTTGTCATCCGACTCACACTGGCCACTGGGACCAGATCGGCAGGTTCAGCCACCAGCTCCACCACTCGGGCCAGCCTCGGCTCCAGAA
Organism: Proteobacteria bacterium UBA964; assembly: GCA_002292945.1. Taxonomy (GTDB): domain Bacteria; phylum Pseudomonadota; class Gammaproteobacteria; order Steroidobacterales; family Steroidobacteraceae; genus UBA964. The sequence goes on from DBCG01000023.1 coordinate 6,397, forward strand.
GGGGCCACTGAGCACAATGCACAGCGCACTGAACAAGACAGCCGCCAATGCCAGGAAGAGACCGACTCGGTGGATACCCAATGTGCCCACCGAATAACCGATGAAATCGCGGAAAAAAGTGTCCTCATGCTCTGGCGTTTTGACCGTTTGCCCAGGCTGAGGGTTGGTCGAGGACAGAACCAGGCCACCGTGCAGCGACAGGGCAAACACGCTGGCGAAGAAGAAACTCACAGCGATCATGTGCGCCGGGTTGTAGTGGAAGTGCAGGTACTGGTACGCCACGTTCGACACCCAATCGAGATGGCTGTAGATGCCGTAGGGGAACGCATGCCCCCAAGCACCGAGCAGCAACGGTCGCACCACCTGCAGGGTGGCATAGGCGAGGATCGCGCTACCGAAGGCGATCGGCACATGGAATCCCATGCCGAGCTTGCGGCAGATCTCCACCTCCCGCAGCGCCCACGATGTGAATGCGACCAACGCGCAGATCGTCACCAACTGCCAGAGCCCGCCTTCGGCGATCGGCGCGAGACCGAGCCCGTACTTGAGGTCGGGCGGCGCGATGCTTATCTGCCAGAGGTTCCAGGTCGGTCCGATCGCCGCGCCGTAGACCAGCAACAGCGTACCGAGCACGGCCGCCAGCGCCGAGACGACGCCGAAGAAGCCGACGTAGAACGGTCCGACCCAGAAGTCGAACAGGTCCCCGCCGACCAGCGTGCCGCCACGGACGCGGTATTTCCTTTCAAAATTCAGCATTGCCATGACATTTCCCCGTCAACAGCTGCCATGAGGGTTGCTTATCGATGAACCGCCGCGGGCGACGGGACGGTCCGAACGGACCGGCCCGCCACCCGTAGCGATCCGGGTCAGCCGCCCGGCAACGGCGCGTTGTGCTGCACATTGCGTGCAGCAGACGGCGCCGGAGCGAGGCAGGTTCCACTACCCGTCCCGTCGAGCCAGCACGAATACTTCGTGCTGAGTTGGACGAAGTGGTTCGTCGCGACGATCGTCGCCACGAGCGCGCCACCGATGATGATCACCTTGCGGGGATCCATGAGCATCCAAATACGCCACATAACAGTTCTCCTTTGACTTTCAGGTGATCAGAACCAGGGGACCCAGTTCCAGATCAGGTAATGCGCGAGCACGGACGTGAAGAACCACGCGCCGGTCGCGAGCCAGAAGAAACGGTTGATGGCGCGTGCCTCATCAGGCGTCGCACCGGATATGCTTTTTGCTTCAGCCATTACGGATTTCCTCCTACTAAACTAAACAACGTTGCTTTTCCGCGCACTCCCGCACGGCAGGGATTGTCGGCTGCGACCCGGGTCGCAACCTGCGCCGGTGACCCTGCGGCCACCGTCGCCCGACAATGCTTCTCCCCTTCTTCGCGGCTCGATGCCGCTGGCATGGCTCTCCTGCTCATGCCGCACGCCCTCCGGCGAGCTCCGCCCGCGCGCGTGTCACGCGGGCCGCCGTCACGCGCGTCTCCCCGGCCTGCCGTGCGGCACGCTCAGCAGCGTCACGCAGGGCCTTGGCGGCGGAGATACGCACCAGATAGGGTTCATCGGCGACATGCTCATCGAGCAGCCGCAACGCGTCCTCGTCCCAGACGCAAGGCTCACGCATCGCGCGCGCCGGGGTCGGATCGACCCGGTCGAGCTCGGTGCCGAGCGGCAGGATGTGGAACAGCGCATCGAACAGCGCGTTGCACACTTCCTGCACGAGGTAGGTGGCGCCGGCGTAGCCCATGAAGGGAGTGCCGGTGTGACGCCGTATGACCGCCCCGGGGAACGACGCCGGGACATAGATGGCACGAGGTCCGAGCTCGGCCAGGTACATGCGCTCGTTGTAGCTACCGAATAGCACGAGGGGGGTTTTCTCGCGTATCGCTTGACGAACGGCCGCGTTGTCGGGCTTGACTCCGGGCCGTCGCGCAAACGAGAACTTGCACGGCAGACCGAGCTCGGATTCGAGGAAGTGGCGCAAGCCACGCGCGTAGGTCTCGCCCGCCACGACGGCGAAACTCGCGGTGCCGAAGAAGTCCTGAGTGACCGAACGCCACAGGTCCCACAACGGCTTGATGGTGGTGTGTTTCTCGCGCTCGATGAACGGCTCGGGATCGAGTCCGAGCAGTTCGCCCAACGATCGCAGGAACTTGGTGGTGCTGTGCAGGCCGATGGGAGCCTGAAGCCAGGGACGCTCCAGTCCCTCGCAGAGCAGCTTGCCGTACTCACGGTACAGGCAGACATTCGCGTCCGCATCGGCGAGCTTGGTGATGTCCGCGAGGTGTGAGCCCAGCGGGAACTCCATGTTGACCTCTGCACCGATGCCTTCGACGAGGCGGCGGATCTCGGCGAGGTCGGAAGGCATGTTGAACATGCCGTAAGCGGGCCCGATGATGTTGACGCGGGGCTTCGCCCCTTCGGCGCGCGGCTTGGGCGCCGGCACCTTCTTCGGACCGAACTCGGTCCACAACCACCACAACGCACGGTTCGCGCATTGCCACTGATCTTCGTCGATGGTGCGCGGCAGGAACCGCTTGATCGCGGTGCCCTCTGGGGTCACACCGCCACCGATCATCTCGGCGATGGAGCCCGTCACCACCACCGCCGGCAGGTCAGGATCGAGCACCTTGTGGGCGCGTTTCATCGCGCCTTCGGTGCCGTGTTGACCGAGTTCCTCTTCGGCGAGTCCGGTCACCACCACGGGCAGTTCGTGCGGCGGCAACGCGTCGGTGTAATGCAGCACCGAGGTCACGGGCAGGTTCTCGCAGCCGACCGGGCCGTCGACGATCACCTGCAAGCCCTTGATGGCGGCGAACGCGTACACCGCCCCCCAATAGCCGCCGGCGCGATCGTGATCGAGCACCAGCATCAGAGCATCTCCTCGGCCTTGCGCGCCTTGGCCTGCTTGTCGAGCTTGCGACGGTAGGCTTCGCGGAACTCCGGGCGCGGCTGAGGCTGGTCGGACCAGATGCCGGAGGTATCGCCCTCACCCACACCCGCGAAGAAGCTGCGCATCTCGTCGAAGCGCGCCTTGCCCTCCATGGCCGTGTTGATGAGGTGCGCGAGCGATCCGGCGCCGGCAGCCCCCATCAGCGGTCGTGAGGAGATGAGGTTGGTGAAGTAGAGCGCGGGCGTCGCCGCCTCCTTGGCCTTCTGCACCACCGGCGTGGTGCCGATGGCGAGGTCCGGTCGGAACTCGGCGAACGCCGCGAGGTCCTGCTCCAGCGAAGCACGGTACTGCACGTGCACGCCGTGCGCCTCCAGCCACTCACGGTCGGCCTCAGACCAACGGGTGCGCGGGCAGGCGGTGCCGACATAACGCAGGTCCGCACCGCTCTCGACGAGCAGGCGACCGACCAGCAACTCGGAGCCCTCGTAGCCCGAGAGCGTGATGCGACCGCGGATCGGTGCGGCAGCGAGCGCTGCGCGGATGGCCGGCAGCGCACGGGCCTTCGCAGCGTCGATCTGTGCGCGCGGTATGTCACAGGTTGCGCCGATCGCCTCGAGCCACGCGGCGGTACCGTGTTCACCGACCGGCGCGGAACCGACGATGGGTCGACCGGCTGCCTCGAACTCCCGGCAGGACGCGGTGTAGAACGGATGGATCGCGGCGATCACGGAACCGTCGAGCGCGGCATAGAGCTCGCGCCACTCGCGGGTCGGGACCACCTGCCCCGCGGCGAGCCCCATCGGCTCGAGCAACATGCCGATGCCGACCGGATCGGCGGGGAACATCTCGCCGAGCAGCGTGACCGTGCGCTGGGCGGCGCGCCCGTTACGCGGCGCCGGCACCGGCCCGGCCTCCACTTCGTGGCGCGCGTAACGCAGCATCGCGCCGGCGAGCACGTCCTTCGCCTCGGCGTGGGTCGGGATGCCGAAGCCCGGCACATCGATACCGATGATGCGCACGCCGTTGATCGCTTTCGGCAGCAGCTGCAACGGCACGCCGGAGGCGGTCGGCACACAGAGATTGGTGATCACCACGGCGTCGTACTGATCGGGGTCGGCGATCGAGTGCACCGCGTCGCGGATGTCCTCGAACAGCTTGCCGGTGACCAAGGTCTCGGAGTTGAACGGCACATAGCCGACCGTGCGGCGAGCGCCATAGAAATGCGAGGTGAACGTGAGACCGTACACGCAGCAGGCGGAACCGGAGAGGATCGTCGCGGTGCGACGCATCCGCAGTCCGACGCGCAACGATCCGAACGCCGGACACATGCTCTGCGGCTGGTCGTGCGGACCGGCCGGATAGTCCTTCGCGTACTGCGCCAAGGTCTCGCTCTTGCCGGCCGCGGCAGCGGCGGCGCGCATCGTCTCCCGACCGCCGTGGCAGCCGCCGCCCGCGCCCGTCACCGGGCCCGCCGCAGCCACGGGCGCAGCGCCCTCAGGGGCGATCTCGTGGAACCCGGCGATTTCGGTATCGAGCGCGCTCATGTCAGACCGTGTCGTACACGACCTCCAGCGAGGGCTTGTGGATCTGCGAACTGCCGCACATGTCCTCGAAGGTCGCCGGTTGCAGCACCACGCCACGACCGACCGCTTCGCCCTTGAAGAGCCCGAGCAGCCCGTCCTGCGACAGCGGCTTCGGCCGGACCGGCGGCGCTTCGGCGACGTTCGCCGCAAGCTGCGAGAACAGGCTGCCCCACTCGCTCTCGGGACGGCCGATGATCTCGTAGTTGGCGCTCTTGCGACGGATGTCGTCGTGCGCCGGGATCGCGGCGAGCACCGGGATGCCGGCCGCATCGGCGAAGGCCTGGGCCTCGCCCGTGCCGTCGTCCTTGTTGATCACGAGGCCGGCGACACCGACGTTGCCACCGAGCTTGCGGAAGTACTCCACCGCCGAGCAGACGTTGTTCGCGACATAGAGCGACTGCAGGTCGTTGCTGCCGACGACGATGACCTTCTGGCACATGTCGCGGGCGATCGGCAGACCGAAGCCGCCGCAGACGACATCGCCGAGGAAATCGAGCAGCACATAGTCGAAGCCCCACTCATGGAAGCCGAGCTTCTCGAGGGTCTCGAACCCGTGGATGATGCCGCGTCCACCGCAGCCACGGCCGACCTCCGGTCCGCCGAGCTCCATGGCGAACACGCCATCGCGCTTGAAGCAGACATCGCCGATCTCGACCTGCTCGCCGGCGAGCTTCTTGCGCGAAGAGGTCTCGATGATCGTCGGGCAGGCACGCCCGCCGAACAGCAAGGAGGTCGTGTCGCTCTTCGGATCGCAGCCGATGAGCAGGACCTTCTTGCCTTGGCAGGCCATCATGTAGCTGAGGTTGGCGAGGGTGAAACTCTTGCCGATGCCGCCCTTGCCGTAGATCGCGATGATCTGCGTCTCCTTGGTGACGGCTGTCGGTACGATCGGCGACGGCTCGATGGAGGCCTCGGCACGCGTGCTGCGCTTCAGGCGCTCCACCGGGATCGACACTGTTTCAGCGGGGGGGGTCATGCGGCGTGCCTCCAATCCAGGATCATCTTCAGGCAATCGGTGTCCTCGAAAGCGCGGCGATACGCCTGCGCAGCGTCGGCGGCGTCGTGGCGATGGGTCACCAGGCCATCGAGCGACAGGCGGCCCGCATCGATGTGCGCGAGCACGGCCTTCATGTCGGAATCCTTCCATTCGGCGGCGATGCGGATGCGAGCCTCACGCATGAAGGCCTTCGGGAAGTCGAAGCTGAGCTCGCCGGGATAGAAGCCGGCGAGCACGATCTCACCGCCCGGCGCGAGGCGATCGAGCAGTCCGTCGAGGATCGCGGCATCGCCGCTGACGTCGTACACGGCGCGGTAGTCGCGACGCGGGTCGTCATCCGGTGCGACCACGGAGTAGAGCCCATCGCTTCGGGCCCGCGCGGCATTGCGCTCCCAGACGGTGGGCGCAAAAGCGCCTTCGGCGAGCGCGACACGGGCGAGCAGCCGACCGAGTACGCCGTGGCCGACGATGAGTTCGGGCGGTCGTGCGCCCGGTGCCGCCAAGGCATGACGGGCGGTCGCCGCGAGCGCCAAGAGCACCGCCGATTCACCCAAAGATTCGTCGATCGCCGTCACGCGCGCAGCGGGCACCACGACACGTGACGCCGCGCCGCCGAACAAGCCGCGCACTTCGCCGTAACAGCGCGCACCCGGCACGAACACGCGCTCGCCGAGGCGGCGGGTGCCCGCTACGGCAGCGCCCAACGCACTGATGCGGCCGACAGATTCGTAACCGGGGACGAGGGGGTAGCCCATGCCGGGGAACGGCGGCATGCGGCCGGACCAAAGAAGACGCTCGGTCCCGGTGCTGATGCCGCTCCATTCGATGTCGACGACGACATCCTCGGGCGCAGGCTCGCAGAGCGACAGACGAGCGAGCGCCAAGCGCTCGGGCCCCTCCAGCACGACTGCAAGTGTGTCCATCACCTGACCCATACAGGCCTCCTAGACCTGCTCCCTCTGTTGTCAGTGTACGCTTACGGGGCGTTGTGTCAACTTACCGTGACATCTTCCCGATCGGGGCCGTCATGGCCGGCGCGCGACCCACACCCGGGTCTGCAGGGGCACCCGGGTCCGCCGCTCCGAGGGGCGGCGGAAGCCGGCACGCCGGAGGCGCTCCGTCAGGTCCTCGGCCGTCCGCGGGCGACCGCTGCCCATGGCCCAGAGGTACACGCCGAAGTAGGCATCACCCATCCGCTCGGCACCCCGCGTTCCGGCCATCGGTTCCGCCACGAGCAACGTCCCGCCCGAGGGCAGCGCGGCGTAGGCGGCCGCGAGCAACCGGTCCACCCGCTCGTCATCGTGGTCGTGGAGCACCCTCACCAGGGTGATCAGGTCGGCGCCCGCCGGCAGCGGATCGCGATCGAAGTCCCCCGCCACGATCGTCACCCGAGGACCGAGGCCGGCCGCGGCGAACCGTTCCTCGGCCTGAGCGGCGACCCCAGGCAGATCGAACAGACCAAGCTGCAATCGCGGCGCGCGCTGCGCAAGGGCGCGCAAGAAAGTGCCGTCGCCGCCCCCGACATCCAAGACCCGGCGGTGTCGCCGGACGTCATAGGCATCGAGGATCTCCTCGGCCACCAATCCTTGGGACGCGGACATCAGCTGCGTGTAAGCCCGGGTCGCCGCCGTATCGACCTGCCCGGGCTCCGCTGTCGCCGCATAAGGCCAGTAGCGGGCGAGCGCGGTGGCGCCTCGCGGTGCGCGCAGCATCGCCAGCGGATCCACGAGGTCGGCGTAGAGCAGCGCATGATGTTCGATCATGGCGAGCACGCCGGGGTTGCCGAGCAGGGCTGCACCGCGCGCGCCCAAGGCCCAGTGTTCGGCACCGCGCAGCTCGAGCAACTCGAGCGCGGCGGCGGCACGCAACAAGGTCGCCGCCGGAGCAGGTGCCAAGGTCTCGGCGGGCAGCAGCTGCGCTGCGGTCAACGGACCGTCGCGCAGTCGCTCGAGCACCCCGAGACGCACGCAACTGAGCAGCACTTGGGAATAGACGAAACCCGCCACCACGTCGAACAACCCACGCGCCTCGCGGCGTGCCAACGGACGGGTCAGGGGGAACGCCGCCGCCGCACGTTGGAATCGCGGGCTCATCAGCAGCCGGTTGCGCCAATCGCGCCACATGGTAGGGATCAACTCCCGCGGGGTTGCAGGCGATCCGGCATCACGCCGCGCGTTGCAGCAGTTGTGCAGGCAGCAGGCGCTGCGCTTCGAGGTCGACCAGTTCCCGCAGGAACTCGGCACCCGGACAGGCCGGGATCGACGCGTTGGCCTCAGCGATGAGCCGCTCGAAATGTTTGACTGCACCGGCCACACCGAGCTCGCCGACCGCCGTCGGCCGGCCAAGGTCGGCATCGCGTCCCGCGGGCTTGCCGAGCTCGTCGTCGGTGCCGAGCGCATCGCGGATGTCATCAGCGATCTGGTAGGCCTCGCCGAGACGATCACCAAGTACGAGCCACGGTGCCGGATCGGCGCCGGCGGACATCGCCCCACCGACCGTGGCGGCGATGAACAGCGCACCGGTCTTTAGGCGCCGGTATTCCTCGAGCGGTGCGGTGGCCTCGCACTCCCATGCTTGGCCGGCGACGATGCCGCCCGGCGCACCTGCGGCGCGCGCCAACGCGAGCACGAGCCCCGGCAGTCGTTGCGGAGCATCGGCAAAAGCACGGGCGATGTTCTGGAAAGCGAGCACGATCAGCGCATCGCCCACCAGCAGCGCGATGCGCTCGTCGAAGGCTTTGTGCACCGAGGGGCGGTTGCGCCGCGTGTCGGCATCGTCGAAGCACGGCAGATCGTCATGCACCAACGAGGCGCAATGCAGCAGCTCGATGGAGGCCGCCGTCGCCTCGGCGAGCGGCGAGTTCGGTTCGCCGCAACCTGCCGCGATCGCCAGGCACAGCCGCGGCCGGATCCGCGCCCCGCCCGGGAAGACGGCATAACGGATGGCTGCCGCGAGACGCGGCGGACAGCCGAGCGTATCGCAGGAAGCAACCGCGCTCTCCAAGGCCTGCTCGATCGCCGAACCGCTTTCCATGATGGCCACCTGCCTGTCAGCGGCGTGACGACGCCGACCCTTCGATGCTCCGACTGGCGGATGTCCAGTCTGGTTGTCACACTAGGCTGTCATGGAATATAGACACCCTCGCAAATCGAGTCAAACGGCAGCCGGCATCGATTTCTCCGTCGCGGTCGCCGATCGGGGCTACACGTGGTGGTACATCGACGCCTGGAGCGATTGTGGGCAGCACGGCCTGACGATCATCGCCATGCTCGGCTGCGTCTTCTCCCCTTGGTATGCCGCCGCGCGTCGGCGAGGTCCGGTCGACCCTTTGCAGCACAGCGGCCTCAACGTGGCGCTCTATGGTGCGGGCGGTCATCGTTGGGCGCTGACCGAACGCGGCGCCGGCGACCTGCAGCGCAGCCGGGACACCCTTGGCATCGGACCGAGCTCGATGGGCTGGGAGGGTGATGAACTCGTCGTGCGTATCGACGAGACGACCTCGCCCCTGCCCCGCCGCTTGCGCGGCGTCGTGCGTCTGCGTCCCGGCGCGTTCGCGGATGTCACCTACACGCTGGATGCAAAGGGGCGCCATCGCTGGCGACCGATCGCGCCGCACTGCCGCGTCAGCGTCGAACTGGAACATCCGTCGCTGAAGTGGCAGGGCACCGGGTACTTCGATTGCAACGAGGGGCAGGCGCCGCTCGAGGAGGACTTCCTGTCCTGGAACTGGTCGCGCGCCCACCGCGGCGCGGAGACGCTGATCTTCTACGACACCGTCTGGCCCGCGGCGGCCTCCACAGAGGCCTCGGGTCGGCAGCTCGCGCTCGCCATCGATGCGAGCGGCTCGGCACGCCCGATCGAAGCACCACCGCCGCAGGATCTGGCGAGCACCCCATGGGGGATCCGCCGCGCCACGCGCGCCGACGCGCATACCCAGCCGCGGGTGCTCGCGACGCTCGAAGACGGGCCGTTCTACGCGCGCTCACGCATCGCCGCGGACATCGCCGGCGAGCGAGTGGAGGGTTTCCACGAAAGCGTCTCCCTGCAGCGCTTCGCCGCACGCTGGGTGCAATGCTTGTTGCCGGTCAGGCTGCCGCGGCGCCCGATCGCCCGCTAGGTCTCCGGCGCGCGATCTGCGCGCTCGAGCCGCTCGAACGCGGACAACGCGAGCGAGAACTCCCTCACGAGAAGGCTCTCACCGACGAGCGCATCGCCGCGTACGCCATGCGTTGAATCATGGACGGTCACCGCATCGAGCAGGAAGCGCGCCTCGGGCAGCACGTCGAACGACCCCGCGGTGCGCGGCGCGGTGACCGATGCGGTGATCGCCTGCGCCAACAGCAGGAGTTTGCGGCGCGCCGACACCACTGCACGGGAGGACACCGAATCGCCGCCGGCGCGGGCCACTTTACGGCCGATCTCGGCGTACATCAGCCGCGCAGCGTGGATCGCTGGACGGCACTCGGGCGGTAATTCGGACACGCCCACCGCGGCGCGCTCGTAGAGCAGCTGCGCCTCCACCACGAGACGGTTGACGATTCGCCCGAGGTCGGGCTCGAACTGCGGATCGGCCAACCACTCCGCCGCATCGATGCCAGCCTCGCGCAGCCACTCGCGCGGCAGGTAGATGCGCCCGAGCCGTGCGTCCTCGCCGACATCGCGCGCGATGTTGGAGAGCTGCATGCCGACACCGAGGTCGGCCGCGCGCGCGAGCGCAGCGGGCGAGCGCACGCCCATCAGCAAGGACATCATCACCCCCACGGTGCCGGCGACGCGCATCCCGTAGGCCCGAAGCGCCGGCAGATCTTCGTAGATGCGCCCCTCTGCATCCCAGGCGAAACCCTCCAGCAGCGCCGCGGGCACCGCCTGCGGGATGTGGAATCGCGCCACGACATCGGCGAGCGCCCGGTCGGCGGCGTTGTCGATCGGCTC
>DBCG01000023.1:16832-41815 GCA_002292945.1 Proteobacteria bacterium UBA964
GTAGGCGCGGTCCAGCCGGTCCTCCAGGCTGCGCAGCGCCGCACGCGGATCGCCGCTCTGGTCGATGGCGTCATCCGCCTCGCGGCAGAACGCGTACAAAGACAGTGCCGAACCGCGCACCCGCTCGGGGAGCAATCGTGAAGCGGCATGGAAAGTGCGTGAGCCGACGCGGATCGCCGCGTGGCAGGCCTCGAGGTCTGCACGCGTGGCGAGCGGCTCGGGCGCCTCCGGTGATATGGATCCGATAGACACGCTAAGCACCTGCTCCCCAAGCCAGATCGAGCATCGCCACTTCACCGAAAGTGCAGCGACGGCGCAACGCCTGCTCGATGATCGGCCACGAGGTCCAAGGCTGGCTGACGAGCGGCCACGGATCGCGCGACGACCACGTGACATCCCGCGCGGCGATGAGACACCGAAGGTTCTGCCGGAACGGTCCATGACCGAACATGGTGCGCTGCGTCTCGGTGAGGCAGGGGTAGAACTGCTGCATGAACCGATCGGGCTTGAAGGCGAGCGGCGCATCCGACGAGGGGTCCAGCAAGGCCTGCGCCAAGCCCGCCGGGTCGACGAAATGCACGCCACTGGTGGCGCGCGGGTTGCATTCGATCCCGGAGATGCCGCCCGCCGCATCCTCGATGAGATCGAACGAGATGAAACCGTCGAACCCGGTGTGCCGCACCATCGTCGACACCCAGGCCTGCACCGCCGGCGGCGTGTCGATGCGCTCGAAGCACACCGCCACCGTGCCCTGCATCACCGCGCCGCGATAGGTCACGGTGATGCGCGGCTCGCCGGCACGCGCGAGCGTGAAGGTGCTGAGCAAGCGCCCATCGCAGCGCCGTTGGACGACGGCGCGCTCGTCGTAGCGCGGCAGCGCATCGCCCGGCGAGAGGAAACGCACGCCGCGACCGGAGCAGGAGAAGACCGGTTTGACCACCGTGGGTACTGCGGCAGCCAACTGGAGCGCCTGCGGATCGTCGAGATCGAAGGTCTCGGGCGCAGCCACACCGGCGGCGCGACAGACCTCGGTGAACGACAGCTTGTCGTGCAAGGCGAGCAGGGTCGGATGCGGCATCGCCGCAAGGCGCACGCCAGCGGGCATGCGGCCGTGCAGCAGCGAGACATGCAGGATCTCCTCGGACACCGGCAGGATCAGGCTGACGCCCTCGGCGACCGCCAGCGCGGTCAACTCGCCGAGATAGGCCTCACGGTCGATCACCGGCGAGGTGACCTGCACGCTGCGTGCGACCTGGCGCGATGCGCCGGTGAGATGGCGACGGAACGGTTCGGCGACCACCACGCGACAACCTGCCGCATGCAGCGCGCGGGCCACCTCCAAGGCTTTCGGCAGGCGACCGAGCGTGAGCAGGACGGTGCGATCGACGACGGGACCGGTCATCACGAGGCCCTCATGACGACGCCCTCACGACGGCGCTCCAGCCCGTCGCCGTACCCGGCACATGATCTGGTGTTCGGGGCGCGTGGTGAGCCGGGCCACCGGCCGGATACGACCGGCATCGAGCACCTCGAAGTCGTACCGCCGGCAGAGCCGCGCGAGGATCAGGCTCGCTTCGAGCTGTGCGAACCCCGCACCGATGCAGACCCGCGGGCCGAGACCGAAGGGCAGATAAGCCCCCGGCACCAGTTCGTGCTCGCGCTCCGCAGAGAAACGGTCGGGGTCGAAGGCATGCGGATTCCGCCAATAGTCGCGATGCCGGTGGATGGTCCAAGGCGCGATCATGAGCATCGCGCCACGCTTGACGCGATGCCGGCCGATCAGCGCATCTTGCGCGGCCACCCGCGGGATGAAGGGGATCGGAGGATAGAGGCGCAGCGTCTCCTTGAAGACATTGCGCACGAACGCCAGACGGCGCACCTGCTCCAGCTGCAAGGGTCCCGCGCCGCACTCATCGACCTCGGCGCGCAGCCGGGCCATCGACTGCGGCTGCAGGCCGAGGATCATGAACGCCCAGATGAGCGCGCTTGCCGTGGTCTCATGCCCGGCGAGGAACATCACCCCGAGCTGATCGAGCAGCTCCTTGCGCGAGAAGCCGGCGCCGGTCTCCACATCGCGCGCGGCGATGACCTCGGCGGCGATGTCGTCGTACGCCTGCTGCGCGCTATCCGGCGTACCGGGCTCAGCCGGCGGAAGGTGGCTGTCGACCAGCTCCCCCAGGTGGTGACGGATACGCTCGCAGGCCGCGAGCACCTCGGGGTGCTGGGGGATGACAGTGAACGGTCTGTCCAGGATCAACCGCTTGAGCTCGACCTGGGCGCAGGTGCGCTCGAAGACCGTGAAAGACTCGAACACGTCGATCGCCGTCTGCGAACGCAAAGAGGTGGAGAACACCGTGCGGCAGATGATGTCCGCCGTGAGATGGCTCATCGCGAGATCGAGCGAGAACGGCTCGCCGGATTCGCACAACGCATCGAGCCGATCCTCGTAGTCGTCGATCGCCGCCGACATCGATACGAACGCCTTACCGAGGCGCATATGGGAGAACGCGGGGTCGATCATCCGCCGTTGGCGACGCCACACCTCGCCATGCGACACGAATATGGAGTCGCCGACCAAGGGTTCTAGAGCGCCGGTCATCAGGTCGTTCTTGGGGTAGATGCCGATCGGGTCGGTCAAGACCTCACGCAGCAGCTCCGGCGCGTTGACGATGAGGATGGAGCGGCGCGAGTAGCCGAGCCAACCGGTCTCGACCCGATACGCCTTGGCGGGCAGCAGACTCATGAGGTCGCCACCGCCGCGGGCCATGACGCGCAGCAAGGAGACGACGGCGGCGAGCGGTGTAGGCCGCGGCGGACAGTACATGCCGCTACCCTAGCCGTTGCCGGCGCCACCTTGCAACGCGCACAGCACCGGCGCAGCATTGTGCGGATGGAATCGCTGGTACCGGCCGCATTCTGGACCTTCATCGTCCTGCACATCTGCTTCGGCAGCGTGGGGCTCGTCGCGTTCTGGGTCCCCATCCTCGGGCGCAAGGGCGGCGACGCCCACAAGCGTTGGGGCAAGGTCTTCACGCTCATGATGCTGCTCACAGGCGCAGCCGCCATCGGCATCAGCACCTGCACGCTCATCGACCCCATCGGCACCCACCCCCACCTCGCCGCCGCCGGTGAGACCTGGATCCGCGGGATCTTCGGCTGGATGATGCAAGGGCTCGCGCTCCTCACCATCAACCTCGCTTGGTACGGCTGGTTGTGCGTGCGCAACCGCGACGACCACGCCGCCAACCGCGATTGGAAGAACATGGCGCTGCAATGGTTGCTGCTCGGCGCCTCCCTCAACTGCGCTTGGCAGTCATGGCAGGCGGACCTGCCGCTGATGCTCGGCATGCCCGCGATCGGCCTCGCCACCGTCGCCACGAATCTCTGGTTCCTGCTGAAGAAAGATCCGGCGCCGCTCGATTGGCTCAAGGAACACCTGAAGGCCCTGGTCGGCGCGGGCATCTCCGTCTACACCGCTTTCCTCGCCTTCGGCGCGGTCCGCACCATCCCCGAACTCGCGCTGCATCCCGCTCTCTGGGCGGTGCCGCTGGTGGTCGGTCTCGCGATCATCATCCACCAACGCCTCGCGGTCTCGCGGCTGCAGGGCGTCGCGCGGCGGCCCGCGGCGCGTCCCTGACCGAACGCCCCCGCCCCCATGCATCGCGTGATCGTCATCGGCAGCGGGATGGGCGGCCTCGCCGCAGCCATCGACCTCGCCCGCACGGGCTGCGAGGTCACGGTGCTCGAGCGCGCCGGCGGGCCGGGCGGCAAGCTGCGCGAGGTCACGGTGCAAGGCACCGGCATCGACGCAGGGCCCACCGTTTTCACGCTGCGCGCAGTGTTCGAGTCCTTGTTCGGTGATGCCGGAGCGCGTTTGGATGAGCATCTGCAGCTTGTGCCGGCGGACCTGATCGCGCGCCATGCGTGGTCGAGCGGTGACACGCTCGATCTGCATGCAGACCTCGAACGCTCGGTCGAGGCGATCGGTGGATTCGCCGGCGCCGCCGAGGCTCGCGGCTACCGTGACTTCGTCGCGCGCGGCAGCGGACTCCTGCAGGCGCTGCGCGGCAGTTTCATGGAAACGGAGCGCCCGTCCGCGATAGGGCTTTCGGCAAGGCTCGGCGCGGCGGGACTCGCTGCGATGTGGCGCACCCCGCCTTGGAGCACGCTGTGGCGCGAGCTCGGCGAGCATTTCCGCGACCCGCGTCTGCGCCAGCTGTTCGGGCGTTACGCGACCTATGTCGGATCGTCGCCGTTCGCCGCGCCCGCCACCTTGATGCTGATCGCCCATGTCGAACAGCAAGGCGTCTGGCTCGTGAAGGGAGGGATGCGCCGGATCGCGCTCGCCCTCGAGGAGCTCGGCGTGCGTCACGGCGCGCGCTATCGATACCATGCGCATGTCGCTCAGATCCTGACGCAGCGGGGGCGCGTGACCGGCGTGCAGTTGGCGTCCGGTGAAGTGCTCGAGGCCGATGCCGTGGTCTTCAACGGCGACGCGAACGCGCTCGCGAGCGGCGCACTCGGGATCGGCCCGCGATCGGCGGTCGCTGCGATCCCATCGCCGCAGCGCGCCCTCTCCGCGGTCACCTGGTGCCTGCGCGCGCCGGTGCGGGGCTTCGATCTCGCCCACCACACCGTGTTCTTCGGTGACGACTACGCCGACGAATTCCGAGCGATCTTCTCGCGCCGCGAGATCGGTCGGTCGCCGACCGTGTACGTCTGCGCCCAAGACCGCGGGGAAGCCGCCGCCAGCCCCGTCACGCCCGGCAGCCCCGAGCGGCTGCTGCTGCTCATCAACGCCCCTGCAGACGGTGACCGCGGCGGGATCGGCGATGCCGCCTTGGCGCAAGCCGGCACGGATGCCTTCGCATTGTTGCGCCGTTGCGGCCTGGAGCTCGGTACGAGACATGACGGCCCCGAGGCAGTCATCACCCGTCCCCAAGACTTCGAGGCCTTGTTCCCCTGCACCGGAGGTTCGCTCTACGGCCGCGCGAACCACGGCATGCTCGCGAGCTTCGAGCGCAGCGGCTCACGCAGCAAGGTTCGCGGGCTCTATCTCGCAGGTGGCTCGGTGCACCCGGGGCCGGGGATCCCGATGGCGACGCTGTCGGGACGGCTCGCGGCGACGGCTGTGCTGCAGGACGCCCGCTGACGCGCTTTCAGGGATCGGGGACGATCTTGTCGAGGATGCGCGCCGAGGACACGACACCCGGAAGGCCTGCGCCCGGATGGGTGCCGGCGCCGACGAGGTAGAGACCTTCCACCTCCTCGCTCTTGTTGTGCGGCCGGAACCACGCACTCTGGAAGAGCTGCGGTTCCATCGCGAAAGCCGCCCCCTTCCACGAGGACAGCCGGTCCTGGAAGTCCTGCGGCGTCAGCATCAGCGACGCGGTGAGCGACTCGCCGAGCCCCGGCAACACCGTCTGCTCCAACCGCCGCTGCACGGCTGCACGATACGGCTCCGCGCGCTCCCGCCAATCGGTGCCGCTGCCGAGGTGAGGCACCGGTGCGAGCACATAGAAAGCGTCGCACCCGGGCGGCGCGAGCGAGGGATCGCTGGCGCTCGGCCGGTGCAGGTAGAGACTGAAATCGTCGGCCAAGCGCTTGCGCTTGAAGATGTCCTCGAGCAGTTCACGATAGCGCGGCCCGAGCACCATAGTGTGGTGGTAGACATCTTCGTAGCGGCGGCGGGTGCCGAAATACCAGACGAAGAGGCTCATCGAGTAACTCGCCCGCTCGAGCTTTGCGTCGGTCCATCGCCGGCGCGGGTGGTGCTCGAGCAGCTTGCCGTAGGTGAAAGCGGCATCGGCGTTCGACACCACGATATCCGACTCGATGACTTCACCGCTCGCGAGCCGCACGCCGCGCGCACGGCCGTTCTCGACCAGCACCTGCGAGACCTCTGCGTCGTAGCGCAGACTGCCGCCTGTACCCTCGACCAGACCGACGATACCGCGCATCAACGCACCCATGCCGCCTTCGGCATAGTGCACACCGTAGGTCCGCTCGAGATGCGCGATGAGGCAGTAGTACGCGGTGGTCGTGAAGGGATTACCGCCGATCAGCAGCGGATGGAAACTGAAGAGCAGGCGCAACTTGTCGCTGCGGAAATGTCGTGCCACCTCGCGGTAGACCGAGCGGTAGCCGCCGAGACGCACCAAGCCCGGCGCCGCCTCCAACAATGCGCCGATCTCGTGGAAAGGCTTCTCCGCCTGCTGCGCGAATGCGACATCGAAGATGCGCCGACTGGTGTCGAGGAAGCGATCGAAGGCGGCCACATCGCGCGGCTCGATGCGCCCGACCTGCTCGCGCATCGCCCGCATGTCGGCGGTGTAGCGGAAGGTGTCGCCGTCGTCGAAGCGCACGAGATAGAACGGATCGAGCGAGCGCAGCGTGACATCGTCGGCGAGCCGCTTGCCGCACAGCTGCCAAAGATCCTCGAAGAGATAGGGCGCGGTGATGATGGTCGGACCGCCATCGAAGGTGTAACCGTCGCGGTGATACACGTAGGCGC
This sequence comes from Proteobacteria bacterium UBA964, assembly GCA_002292945.1. Classification (GTDB taxonomy): domain Bacteria; phylum Pseudomonadota; class Gammaproteobacteria; order Steroidobacterales; family Steroidobacteraceae; genus UBA964. The sequence goes on from DBCG01000023.1 coordinate 23,347, forward strand.
GTCCACCGGGAGCATCGAGCTTCTCGAGGACCGTGACGCGATAGCCGCGCACGCCCAGACGCACCGCGGCTGCCAACCCGCCGAACCCGCTACCGATGACGATCGCATGCTTCATGGTGGATACAATAACGCGGCGCCGCTCAAGGGGGAACCGAGACGCCGTGCATTCGTGCATGACGGAGCACCTCGACGCTGACGCGCACCGGCGCCTCCTCGTGCGCGAGGTGTCCGAGCCCCGGGAACTGGATCAGCTCGGCATGCGGCGCGAGTTGACGCACCCTCAAGGCGACCCCAGGCAGGATCATGCGATCCTCCGCGCCCACCAACAGCAGCAGCGGCACCGCGAGACGACCCAATCCCGCCTCGATCGGCCTCGTATCCCAGTGCCCCATCATGGCGAGCGCCGAGCCGGTATGGACCGCATTGCGCGACAGGCGTGCGTAGAGGTCCCGTCCGCGCGGATCGAGCGTCGACCCGGTGCGCTGCAACAGCCGCTCGACCTCTTGCGGCGCCTCCATCCGACGTGCGAAGAGTCGCGGCAACCAATCCCCTGAGACCACCGGACGCAGGAGCGGTGTGAACGCCGGATGACGCAGACCCGGTAACGGCAACAGCGCGCCATTGAGGCTCACGAGCGACTTCGGCGAGATCTGTCCTGCCAGACACATCTCGCAGAGCAGCGCAGCACCAGCGGAATGACCGACGGCCACCTCCGGGCTGAGCCCGAGCGACCGCAACAGCGCGGCGACACCCGCCGCCATGCCTGACAGCGAGAGCCGGGCGGCATCCGCCGGACGACTGGTGAAACCGTGGCCGGGTAGATCCGGTGCGACCACCGTGAAATGCGCCGCCAGAAGCGGCAGCAGGTCGCGGAACGAATGGGTCGAGGCACCGGTGCCATGCAGGAGCAGCAACACCGGCCCCTTCCCACCGACCTGCACATGCCAGCGCAGACCGTCGGCCTCGACGAACCGGCTGAGCAAGCGGTTCGGCCAGTCGATGCCGTCGGTGTCCCAGTCGAGTGCGCGCAACGCGGACATGCCGACATCGTACCCTCAAGCGGCTGCCTCGGTGAGACCAGCTGCGCTACCATCCGCGCATGCTCAAGCGTCTCTCGCTCGCGCTGCTCGCATCGATCCTGGTGCTCGCTGCCGTGTTCTTCGTCGGCCCGGTGCACCGGGTCTCGGCGCAGGTGATGTCACCAGCGCTGCCTGCCTTGGAGGCAGGGCCTGTGGCACTCGAGACCTGGCTCGACGCAAGTGAGGCCCGCCACCGCGATATCGTCCCGGGCGCCGAGAAGACGATCGTCTGGGCGCATGCCGATCGGCGTCGGACACCGTTCTCGGTGATCTACCTGCACGGTTACACCGCCACCCGCCAGGAAGTGGCACCGCTCTGCGACCTGCTCGCCCGTGAACTCGGCGCCAATCTTTTCTACACCCGCCTCACCGGCCACGGTGGCGACCCTGCGGCGCTCGGTGCCGCCACCGCCGACGATTGGCTGCGGGATGCCGCCGAAGCGCTGGCGATCGGGCGCCGACTCGGTGAGCGCGTGCTGGTGGTCGGGACATCGACCGGCGGAACCCTTGCGCTCTGGCTCACGCAGCGACCCGGAGCAGAGTCCATCGCCGCACAGTTGCTGGTCTCGCCGAACCTCGGGCCGCGGGACGGCAAAGCTGACCTGCTCGCAGGCCCCTGGGGCGAACAGTTGCAGCGGGCGCTCATCGGCGAGGAGTACCGTTGGCAACCAGCCAATCCACAACAGGCGAAGTACTGGACCTGGCGCTATCCCGCGCGCGCCCTCGTGCCGATGATGGCGCTCGTGAAGGAGGTCCGCGACTCGCCGCTCGAAACCATCGCGGTGCCGACGCTCGTGGTGTATTCACCGCAGGACCAAGTCGTGAGCCCCTCACGGATCGAAGAGGCCTACGCACGCCTGACGATGCCTGCACGACGACTGCATGCCATTGCGCAGAGCGAGGATCGCGCGCGTCATGTACTCGCGGGCGACATCCTCGCGCCCTCCGGTACGGCGCCGCTGCTCGCGACGATGCTGTCCTTCGTGACGGAGCTGCCGCCCGCTCAGGGTGCCGGCGGCGTCCAAGGCAGCAACGAGGCGCGGTAGCGCGCGAGACGCGCTCGATACGCCTCGGCAGCAAGGCGCGCACGCGCACGGTCCTCGGGTGTGAGATCGCGCACCACCTTGCCGGGCGCACCCATCACCATCGTGCCGTCCGGGTATGACTTGCCGGGGGGCAACACCGCACCCGCCGCGATCACGCAGCCGCGGCCGATGACCACGCCGTCGAGCACCCGCGCGCCGTTGCCGACCAAGGCGCCCTCACCGACGGTACAACCGTGCAGCAACACCTGGTGACCGATGGTGACCGCAGCGGCGATCCGCAACGGCAGACCGGGATCGGTGTGCAACACACTGCCGTCCTGCACGTTGCTGCCTTCACCGACGTCGATCAGATCGTTGTCACCGCGCAGCACCGCGTTGAACCAGACGCTCGCACCCGCCGCGAGACGCACGCTGCCGATGATGTCCGCCGAGGGCGCGACCCAGGCCTCAGGCGAGATCTCCGGCCGCCGCCCATCCAAGGTGTAGATCATGCCGTGCGCTCCCTCAGCCATCGCGACCAATCGGACTGCCTGTCGCCACACGCGACGAAATCCGGGTTGAGCCAACCCTCGCTGCGGTTGTAGGCGAGCGGCGCACCGTCGAGCCGCAGCACCCGTCCGCCGGCGCCGAGCAACACCGCATGGCCCGCAGCGGTGTCCCAGCCACTGGTCGGGCCGAGGCGTGGATAGACATCGGCGCCGCCCTCGGCGAGCACGCAGAACTTGAGGGAACTGCCCATCGGCACGAAGTCGTGCGGACCAGTGCGCTCCAGCAATCGATCGAGCGACAGGCCTCGATGGGAACGGCTGCCCACCACACGCAGCGGCGTCGCCTCTGGAGTGCGCCCCGCGGCGGCGATCGCCTCGAGCATGTCGGGGTCGCCCCGCGAGCGCCAGGCGCCGACCCCGGCGATGCCCGAGTAGCCTAGACCCGTCGCCGGTACATACACCACCCCGAGCAGCGGCGCGTCGTCCTGGATGAGCGCGATGTTGACCGTGTACTCACCGTTGCCGCTGAGGAACTCGCGGGTCCCGTCGAGGGGATCGACCAGCCAGAACCGCGTCCAGTGGGCGCGCTCGGCATACGGCAGGTGCGCACCCTCCTCCGACACCACCGGCCACTCCGGTGTCAGCCGGGCGAGGCCCGCGGTGATGATCTGGTGGGCGGCGAGGTCCGCCGCGGTCAGCGGCGATTCATCGGCCTTGTGCTGCAATCGGAGCGCCTCACCGTCGCCACCGCGGTGTGCGCGCTCGATCGCGACGATCGCCTCACCCGCCTCGAAGGCGAGTTCCCGGACCGATCGAAGCAACGGACCGCCGGCGCTCACCGGGATGCCCGGGACACGGCATCCGCCAGCAACGCAGTGACGATCCGCTCCGCCGCAGCCACCGGTGTCAACGCACCGGTGTCGATGTGGATGTCCGGTTGGAGCGGCGGTTCGTAAGGGGAATCGACGCCCGTGAAGTTGCGCAGTTCCCCGGCGCGCGCCCGGGCATAAAGCCCCTTGATATCGCGCGATTCCGCGACGTCCAACGGAGTGTCGATGAACACCTCGAGGAAGCCGGCCTCCGCGAGACGTTCACGCGCCTGCGCACGCTCGGCACGGAACGGTGAGATCATCGCCACGAGCACGATGAGCCCGGCGTCCGCCATCAACGCCGCCACCTCGGTGACACGCCGCACGTTCTCGACCCGGTCCTGCTGGGTGAATCCGAGATCGCGATTGAGGCCGTGCCGGACGTTATCGCCATCGAGCAAGTAGGTGTGCCGGCCGAGTTCGACCAATCGCTGCTCGACGAGGTTGGCGATGGTCGACTTACCGGCGCCCGACAGCCCGGTGAACCATAGCACCGCAGGCTGTTGCTGCTTCTGGCGGGCCCGCGCTTCGCGGTCGATGCCGAGCGCCTGCCAGCGGACATTGCGTGACCGGTGCAACGCGAAATGCAGGAGTCCGAAGGCTGCCGTGCGTTGGGTCGTCCGGTCGACCAGGATGAATCCACCGAGCTCGCGGTGTCGGGCATGCGGGACGAACGCGACGGGGCGATCGAGCGACAACTCGCCGACCCCGATATCATTGAGCTCGAGCCGCTCGGTCGCGAGCCGCTCCCCGGAGCCCGGATCGATCCTGTGCTTGAGCGGATTCACGCTGGCGCGCGCGCGCTGCGGGCCGAGCTTGAAATCGTATTGGCGACCGGGCAGCAACGGTTCGTCGTCCACCCACACCAGCGTCGCCTCGAACTGGTCGGCCATCTCGAGCGGCGTCTCGGCGTCTACCAACATGTCCCCACGCCCGATATCGACCTCGCTGTCGGTCACCACCGTCACCGACTGACCGGCGATGGCCTCGGGCAAATCTCCGGCGAACGCGACGAGCCTCGATACCCGGGTCTCGAACCCCGAACGCTGGACGCGCAAGCGATCGCCCGGTCGCAACCGACCGCGCGCGAGACGACCGGCAAAGCCACGGAAATCCGCATCCGGCCGGATGACATATTGGACCGGCAGGCAAGCACCACCCTGCGCATCGGCCAGCGGCAGCACCACACCCTCCAGCCACTCCAAAAGACACGGCCCGCGATACCACGGCATGCGCAGACCGCGGACCGCGACTCCCTCGCCTTCCACCGCCGACATCGGGATGGCCGCCGCCTCGACGAAGCCCATCCGCAGGGCGGCACCATGGAAGGCCTCGACGATCCGGCCGAAGACATCCTCGGACCAGTCGACCAGGTCCATCTTGTTGACGGCCAACACCACGCGCTGCACACCGAACAGCGCGGCGATGCGTGCGTGACGCCAGGTCTGCGGCAGCAGCCCCTTGCGGGCGTCCACCAGCAGGATCGCCACGTCGGCGGCCGCGGCACCGGTCGCCATGTTGCGGGTGTACTGTTCGTGACCCGGCGCATCCGCGACGATGAAGCGTCTTCGCGCCGTCGCGAACTGCCGCCAGGCGACATCGATGGTGATGCCTTGCTCGCGCTCGGCGGCAAGTCCGTCGAAGAGCAGCGCGTAATCGACCGCCCCGCCCCGGGTGCCGACCCGCCGCGAGTCCGCCTCCAGCGTGCGTCGCTGATCATCAGGGATCGCGTCAAGCTCGTGCAGCAGGCGACCGAGCAGCGAAGACTTGCCGTCGTCCACCGACCCGCAGGCGAGGACGCGCAGCAGGCCTCCGTCGTCGACCCCGTCCGTGCCGGCAGCCATCAAAAATATCCCTCGCGCTTCTTGATCTCCATGGAGGCGCCCGGATCATGGTCGATCATCCGGCCTTGCCGCTCGGAGAACCGGGTGGCGCGCATCTCGTCGATGATCTCCTGGAGCGACTCCGCCGGACTGTCGATCGCGCCCGTCAACGGCCAACAGCCTAGGGTGCGGAACCGGACCCGGCGCAGTTGTGGCTGCTCCTGCGGGCCGAGCGCCATCCGTTCATCGTCCCGCACGATCCACTGCCCCTCACGCTGCACCACCGGCCGCAGCGCCGCGAAATAGAGCGGCACCACTTCGATGCCCTCGCGTGCGATGTACTCCCAGACATCGAGTTCGGTCCAGTCGGACAACGGGAACACCCGAAGCGTCTCGTCAGGCCCGCAGCCGAGGTTGTAGAGCGAGCCGAATTCGGGTCGTTGCGCCCGCGGGTCCCAGCGATGGCCGCCAGAACGCACCGACACGACACGCTCCTTGGCCCGGCTCTTCTCCTCGTCACGGCGTGCGCCGCCGAAGGCTGCATCGAAACGGTGTGCGTCGAGCGCTTGACGCAACGCCTGGGTCTTCATCACATCGGTGTGATGCGAGGCGCCATGGGTCAGCGGCGACACGCCGGCTGCCAGACCGTCCTGGTTGGTATGCACGATCAGATCCATACCGGCCGTGTGGGCTGCTCGGTCGCGCAGCGCGTACATGTCGCGGAACTTCCAGGTGGTGTCGATGTGCAGCATCGGGAACGGCGGACGGGCGGGATGGAACGCCTTGCGCACCAGATGCAGCAGCGCGCTGCTGTCCTTGCCGATGGAGTAGAGCAACACCGGCCGCGCGCATTCGGCGGCGACCTCGCGGATCACGTGGATCGCGTCAGCCTCGAGACGGTCTAGGTGAGAGAGGGGCATGGGTTCGGCCGTGTTCAGCAGGACCGCAGCCAAGGAGGCGCAGGCTCGGCGACGATCGGAGGCAGGGCGGCTTGATCCTGGAGAACGCTCACCCGGCGATTATGGCGCAGCCTTGGCAGCCTTGCGATCGGACTTCATCTGCTTCACATCGACCGCACGGATCTCGGTGATCTGGCAGCGCTCTTCCCCCACCAGCACGGTGTCGAACCGGCTGACCTGACGCCCTGCCCGGGTCACGCTGATGGCGTTGGCGAAAGTGAGATCTCGGCAGGTGTCCCAGACCTTGAGCAACCACGCCTCGTTGACACCGGTCCAGATGACGAGCTGGTTGCGCGATACCGGTGTCCAGCCATTGATCTCGCCCAGCGTCCGCGCGGTGTCGACCGGCTCACCCGCGTAGTCGACATATTTGAACTGCGCACCCTCGTCCTTGCGGGCGAGGCCAGAGACACAGGCCGAGAGCAGCGGGAGGACCAGCAGCGCCAGGGCCAAAGAACGGGCGGGAGCAGGAAAAGTCATAGTGGGCACCTCGATGGTCAGATGGACGCTCGCGCAAGCGATGATTCTGGCAAAATATACGACCCGACGCACTGCATCGCGCGAACGCCCGCCGGAGATCCCCTTGAAAGACCTCATAGACATCTTCCTGCAGCCCGGTCCCGTGCTCCAAAGGCAATACGAAAAGCCGAACGGCTGGCTCCCGGTGATCCTGCTTTCGGTGGTCGGCACCGTGTTCGTCTACCTCTATTTCAGCAAGGTCGATCCCGAGTTCTTCATCCGCACCAGCATGGAACGCGACGGTGACGAGCCGACCAAGCAACAAGCCGATGCGATCGCCGCCGCAGGCGGAAGTTCGGCGATGCTGCTGTGGCCGAGCACCATCGGCGCGGCGCTGGGCTCGGTCGTGATGATGTGCGTGCTCGCGCTCTACTTTCTGCTCGCAGGCAAGGTCACCGGCCTTGCCGTCGGATTCAAGCAGGGCTTGGCGCTCGCCGGCTGGTCGTCGATGCCGGGCATCCTGGCCTCCCTGCTCGGCATCTACGGCACGCTCGGCATGACGCCACAGACCTTCCTCGACGCCCTGTCCTACACCACCCTCGATCCCATGCTCGTGCAACTGGCGTCCGACAGCCCTTGGAAGGCGTTGGCGGGCTCTTTCAGCTTCCTGACCCTCTGGTCCATCGGTTTGGCAGCCCTCGGCTGGAAGCTCTGGAGCCGCGGCGGATGGGGTGCTGCGATCAGCATCGCCGCGTTACCGTACGCCTTGGTGTTCGGTTTCCAAGTCGTCAAAGCGTTGATGGCCTGATCATGAACATCCCGCGCAAATGGCTCGCCGCCGGACTCGTCGCACTCGCCATCATCGTGCCGCTCGCGCTCAAGCGTCCGGGCGGAGGGAGCGGTACCGCGGTCGAGATCTCACCCGCCGCCCTGCAGGCGGTGCGCCCCAGCATCCTCGCCTCCGGTCTGCTCGCCTTCGAGGTCGAGGTCAACCTGACCGCCGAGGTCCTCGCCCGGGTGGCGAGCATCGCGGTGCAAGAGGGTGATGTGGTCGAGAAAGGGCAACTGCTCATGAGGCTCGATCCCGAGACCTACAACAACATCATCACCCGTGAAGAGGCCGGCGTCCGACAGAACCGCATCAGCATCGAGCGCCAACGCGCGGTCGTGGCGCTGCGCCGCCAGCAGTACGAGCGCAGCCAGAAGCTCGCCGCATCGAACCTGATCGACCGGAACCGGCTCGACGAAGACCGCAACCAATCCGTGCTGGCCGAGGCGGACCTCAAGAGCGCCGAAGAGGCGCTACAACGCGCCATCTCGCAGTTGGCCGATGCCCGGGAGCAACGCAGCAAGACAGAGATCCGTGCGCCGATCGCCGGACGCATCGTGTCGTTGCCCATCAAGGCCGGCGAGGTCGCGATCCCCTCGACCGCCTCGCTCGCCGGCGCGCAGTTGATGAAGATCGCCGACACGTCCGCGATCCAGGCCGAGGTGAAGGTCGACGAGGGGGACATCGCCAAGATCAAGCTCGACCAATCAGCCGATGTCTTCGCCGCGGCGTACCAGGACACGGCCCTCACCGGCAAGGTGACCAAGATCGCCCTCGCACCCACCATCGACGGCCAAGGCCGCTCCTACCGGGTCACCCTTGCGCTGTCGCCGCCGGCCGGCCTGCAACTGCGCTCCGGCATGAGCGCGCGCGCGGTGATCTACCTCGGCGACGGCCAACGCAGCCTTGCCGTGCCGGTCGAATCGGTGATCACGGAGAGCCCCGAGCGCGATGTCGTCCGGCGCTCGGTGTGGGTCGATGTCGCGGGCAAGGCCCGCAAGACCGAGATCACCACCGCCCTGTCGGACGACCGTTGGGAGACCGTCGTCTCCGGCATCAAGGTGGGCGATCGCATCATCACCGGTCCGTCGCGTGTGCTGCGACGCCTGAAGGACGGTGATGCGATCCGGCCGATGGAGGCCAAAGACCGTCCCAAGGACGAAGAAGACGGCGCGACAGACGCAGCGGGCGCGGATTCGGACGGATGATCGAACTGCAGGGCATCGTCAAGCGGTATGTGCTCGGCGGAGAGACGGTGCTCGCGCTTGCGGGCGTGGACCTCTCCATCGGTCGCAACGAGTACGTCGCACTGATCGGCCCCTCCGGCTCGGGCAAATCGACGCTGATGAACATCTTGGGCTGCCTCGACTCTCCCACCGAAGGGCGCTACATCCTGAACGGTCGCGACACGTCCTCGCTGCGCGACGACGAACTCGCCACCGTGCGCAACCGCGAGATCGGCTTCGTCTTCCAGAGCTTCCACCTGCTGCCCCGGCAGACTGCGCTGCAGAACGTCATGCAACCTTTGATGTACCGGCCCATGTCCGCCGCCGAGCGCCGCGGACGCGCCGAGAATGCGCTCGCCGGGGTCGGTCTCGGCGACCGCTTGGACCACCGCCCCAACCAGCTCTCGGGCGGACAGCGCCAGCGTGTCGCCGTGGCGCGTGCCCTCGTCGGCGAGCCCTCGATCCTGCTCGCCGACGAACCCACCGGCAATCTCGACTCGCGCACCTCCGCCGAGATCATGGCGCTCTTCGATGCGCTACACAGTTCCGGCCAGACCGTCATCGTGGTGACCCACGAGCCTGACATCGCGGCGCATTGCCGCCGGACCGTGCGCGTGCTCGACGGCCATATCGTCGAAGACCGGACCAACCCGGCGCGCGCCGCATGAACGCATTCGGCGAAGCCTTCCGCGCCGCATTGGCGAGTCTCAATGCCCATCGCCTGCGCAGTTTCCTGACGACGCTCGGCATCCTCATCGGCACCATGGCGGTGATCGCCGTGGTCTCGGTGCTGCAGGGTTTCTCCGACTCGATCCGCGACCAGTTCTCGGACCTCGGCAGCAATTCCCTCACCCTGGAGGCGCTGAACGATCAAGAGAACTTCCGCACCGGCCGCATCAATACCCTGTCCTTCGAGGACATCGAGGTGCTGCGCTATCGGGTCCCCGGTGTAGAGAACGTGGCGCCGATCATCGTCGCGCAGCTTGGCGCTGTCAGCTGGAAGACCCGCAACACCGTGCCGCAGATCCTCGGCACCACCGAGGAAGCGCAGTCGACGCTCGGTGTGTCGACCTTCAAGGGACGGTTCTTGACGGCCAGCGACGATCGTGGCGGACGCCGTGTGGTCGTCATCGGCACACAAGTGCGCGACGACCTGAAGATGCCGACCGACCCGGTCGGTGAGTTCGTCCTCGTCGGCCGTGAATGGTTCAAGGTGGTCGGGTTGCTCGAGAAGCGCGGCGACATACTCGGTTTCAGCCAAGACAACCGGATGTTCATCCCGTTCTCGGTCGCAAGGTCGTTGACCGGCACGTTCGAGCGGCCCTACATGGAGGTCTCCTTCACGGTCGCGAACCTCGCAGAGCTCGGGCAGGTGCGCGAGCGGGCCACGCGCGCGGTACGCAGCTCGCGGAAGCTGCGGGCCGGCGCGGAAGACGACTTCGAGATCAAGGCGGCGGACTCTTTCGTCAAACAGTTCAACCAGATCACGACCACGGCCACCGCGGTGCTCGCCGGGATCGTCGGCATCTCGCTGTTGGTCGGTGGCATCGGCATCATGAACATCATGTTGGTGTCGGTGACCGAGCGGACGCGGGAGATCGGTATCCTCAAGGCGCTCGGTGCGACGCGCCGTGACATCCTCACCCAGTTCCTGCTCGAAGCGGCGCTGCTCTCGCTGCTCGGTGGCCTGATCGGCATCGTGCTCGGGCTGCTCGCGGGCATGGGCATCGCAGCGATGATCCCGGATTTCCCGCCCGCCAACGTCCCGATCTGGGTGATGCTCGCTGCGGCGGGCTTCTCGGCACTGGTGGGCGTGGTGTTCGGCATCGCGCCCGCCTCCAAGGCCGCCTCGCTCGACCCGATCGAGGCGCTGCGCTACGAGTGACCGCGCCGGCCGTCAGGGGCCCGTGAACTCGATGAGGCCTGCGACCGCCCTCGGTGCACCGGTCGCGTACGAGGCGGACTTGCTGCCGTCGATGAGCGACACCTTGGCGACTTCCCCGGTGAAGAAGTTCGACACGAGCGCATGGGCACCATCCGCCATGCAATCGAGCAGCGCCCATCCGGAACCCTCGAGCGGCAACTGCCGGAGCGTCTGACCCACCTCGTCGAGCGCCTCGAGCGCGCCGCTGCGCAGCACCCAGAGCGTGCCGTCTGCGGCGTAATCCATCGCGAAATACATCGGCGGCGATCCGGGCGGGCACGGCGGCGTGGAGGACTGCAGGTCGGGCAACTGCATGTCGGCTGCAAGGTCGTAGCGCATGAGGCGTGGCCCGGTCTCGGAGCAATAGACGAGCGTGCGTTGGTCGGGGGCGAGCACCGACGAGGTGACACCCAGAAAACCGCCCATACCACCATGGGTGGCGGTGCCGTATTCGGCGAGCAGCGTACCGTCAGCCGCGAAGCGCAATACATGGCCGTCACCGAAGCGCTGCGTGCCCGGCATGAACGGGATCCGGGTCCTCATGCGGGCCTGAACCTCGGGGTGCACCGAGTCGCCGACCACATGTTCGCCGAGCAGCAAGGTCCCATCGGCGGCGAAGTTGATGTGCGAATAGGCGCGAGCGCCGAACTCGCAGCGACGCACCACACGCCCATCACGATGGAGATTGAGCACGACGAAACCCTGACTGTCGAACGCCCAGAGCACTCCGCTTGGATCGAACTTGAGACCACCGACCAGATGGCTCGTGTCGGCGAGATCCCAAGCTCCTTTGGGACGCAGCGCGGCGTCGAGATGCAGGATCCGACCTCGGCCGGCGTGATCATCCGCCGGATCATCGAGCACTGTCGCCCCGACGAACACATCGCCCGGCTCCCAGGCAGAGATACTGGCAGCGTGGGTCGGGGCGCTCACGAGGATCCGCCCCGTTCATCCAGCATGTAACGCGAAAGAAGGTCGCGCTCTTCGCCGAACAACCGACCGAGACCACGCCGCAGCAATCGTGCGGGCGTGAGCCAAGCGATGTCATGACCCTGACGGTCTTCGGCGAGGATGCGCTCAACGATCCACGAAGTGGTGGTGGCGACATGATCGCCGACGAATCCCAGACGGCGCAGCGCTTTGCCCCGCGCCTCCGGCGGCAACGCGCGGATCTCGCGCAGCAACCCCTCAGTGACGCTGACACCCGCACTGAGGGTGCCGATCAGCACGCGGCTGCCCCCGGCCTTGCGCCGTCCCACGATCAAAGAATCCGCGAAGCGTTTCAACCCGACTTGGGTGGCTGAGCCGACCGTCAGATACAGCTTGCCGCCCTGTGGCTGCGAAGACAGCCCCGCGACCACGAGCTTCGACGAATCCAGGGCACGATCGACACTGGCCTGCACCATACGCTCGATCTCCGCCGGCGTAGCGGATGCGACAGCGGCACCGCTGCCCACATGGTCGGCGTCGTGCAGCCAGATCCCGACCGGACCGAAACTGCGCACAGTGAAATCCCAGAGCGACTGCACCTGCGCAGGGTCCGTCACATCACAGGCTTGACCTATCGCGACACCGGCGCCCACCACGGCATCGGCCTCGAGGCGGTCGATCGCATCATCGACCGTGCTCTGCGTGTGGCCGCTGATGACGACATGGTGTCCGCGCTGCAGGAAGGCCTGTGCGTAGCCGAACCCCAGCCCTTGGGTGCTGCCCGTGATGACGACCACTTGGGTACCCGCACTGCGGCGCGCCCTGCCCTGCCCCAACCGCATCAGCCCAACTGCCGCGCATGGTGTTCGAGATGGTCAGCGACGAAGGTCTGGATGAAGAAGTAACCATGGTCGAATCCGGCGTGTCGGCGCAGTCTCAACCGTTGCCCCGATGCGGCGGCCGCATCTTCCAAACGTTCGGGCTGCAACTGCTCGGCCAGGAATCGGTCGGCCGATCCTTGGTCGATCAGGATCTCGCCCGGAAACGGCTGCAACCTCATCAAGGCGCTCGCGTCCCAGGCCGCCCAGGCCGAACGATCGGCTCCAAGATAGCTGCCGAGCGCCTTGTGACCCCACGGACACTCCGCGGCGGCAGCGATCGGTGCGAACGCCGAGCAGCTGCGGAAGACATCGGGGCGGCGCAGTGCCGCGACCAATGCACCATGGCCGCCCATCGAATGGCCGGACACCCCGAATCTCGACGGATCCACGGGAAAGCGCGCAGCGAGCAGCGCCGGCAACTCCTCGGTCACCCAAGAGAACATGCGGTAGTGCTCACACCACGGGGCTTCTGTGGCATCGACGTAGAAGCCGGCTCCCTGCCCAAGATCCCAAGCATCGCGGTCGCCGGGCAACGCCGGCTCACGCGGGCTCGTGTCGGGTGTCACAAGCACGAGACCGAGCTCGGCCGCCACGCGCTGTGCGCCTGCCTTGATCGCGAAGGTCTCTTCGGTGCAAGTGAGGCCGGCGAGCATGAAGAGCGTCGGCGACGGCCGCTTGCGTGCGGCCTCGGGGACGAACACGCCGAAGCGCATCGGCCCTGCGCAGGCCTGAGAACGATGGCGATAGAAGCCTTGCACGCCGTCGAAGCAGGCGTGCTCGGCCAAGGTCTCGAAGGCATCGCTCATGGCGCGACGGTGACGGGCGATGCGGGCATGGGCCGTCAGTAGGTCAGCACGGTGCGGATGGACTCGCCGCGGCGCATCAGCTCGAAGCCTTCGTTGATCCGGTGGTGCGGCATGACATGCGTCACGAGGTCGTCGATGTTGATCTTGCCGTCCATGTACCAATCGACGATGCGAGGCACATCGGTGCGCCCGCGCGCACCGCCGAACGCCGTCCCCTTCCAGGTGCGCCCCGTGACGAGCTGGAACGGGCGTGTCGAGATCTCCTGCCCCGCGCCCGCGACACCGATGATCACCGACACCCCCCAACCACGGTGGCAGCACTCGAGCGCCTGACGCATCAGCGTGGTGTTGCCCACGCACTCGAAGGAATAGTCGGCGCCACCTTTCGTGAGCTCGACGATGTGGCCGACGACATCGCCACCCACCGCGCGCGGATCGACGAAGTGCGTCATGCCGAACTTTCGTGCGATCGCCTCGCGCGCCGGGTTGATGTCGACGCCCACGATCATGTCGGCACCCGCCATGCGTGCGCCCTGGATGACGTTGAGACCGATGCCGCCGAGCCCGAACACCACGACGTTGTCGCCGGGCTCGACCTTCGCGGTGTTGATCACCGCACCGATGCCGGTGGTCACACCGCAACCGATGTAGCAGACCTTCTCGAAAGGCGCGTCGGGACGGATCTTGGCGAGCGCGATCTCCGGAAGCACGGTGAAGTTCGCGAAGGTGGAACAGCCCATGTAATGCAGCACCGGTCCGCTGCTGCAGGAGAAGCGGCTGCTGCCATCGGGCATCACGCCCTTGCCCTGGGTCGCGCGGATGGCCGTGCAAAGATTGGACTTGCGGCTGAGGCAGGTCTTGCACTGCCGGCATTCCGGCGTATAGAGCGGGATCACGTGGTCGCCCTTGCGCAGCGAGGTGACGCCCTTGCCGACATCGACCACGATGCCCGCGCCCTCGTGGCCGAGGACCACCGGGAACTGGCCCTCCGGATCGGCGCCCGACAAGGTGTACTCGTCGGTGTGGCAGATGCCGGTGGCCTTGATCTCGACCAGCACCTCGCCTTCCTTGGGGCCTGCAAGTTCGATGTCTTCGAGGACCAACGGCGCTTTGGCCTGATAGGCGACGGCAGCACGGACTTTCATGTCTCTATCTCTCCATGCGGAGGTGACTGAGGAGATGACTGGCGCGAGGTTAACTCTACGGCACGGCGACCGCACGACCTTCGCGACGCGGATCGGCGGCGCCCTGCAGCCGCCCATCCGCGGTCACACGCACCGCATGCAAACCCGACCCCTCGCCGCGCCCGTCGCGGAACACATGCCCCATACCCTTGAGGGCTTCCACCACCGCCGGGTCGATACGCGCGGTCTCGACCACTACCGGACCGCGGGCGATGACGTTCGGCAGATCGACCGCTTGCTGCGGCGTGAGCCCCCAATCGAGCATGCCGACGAGGGTCTTCGCGACATAGGCGATGATCGCGTTGCCGCCGGGTGACCCGACCGCGAGTTCGAACGCGCCGTCGCGGAACACGAGGGTCGGCGACATCGACGAACGCGGCTTCTTACCGGGTGCGACCGCATTGGCGATGGCCTCACCCCGGTCATCCACCGGACGGAAGCTGAAGTCCGTCAGCTGGTTGTTGAGGAAGAAGCCCGCGACGAAACGCTGGGATCCGAACAGCGACTCGACCGTGGTGGTCATCGAGACCACGTTGCCCATCCTGTCGACCACCACGAAATGGCTGGTGCCCGGCACCTCGGCGGTGGCATCGCGGCCGCGGGAGGGCGCACCGGGCGGCTTGCCGGCTTCGACGACGGCCATAGCCCGGGACGGCGACACCAACGCCGCACGGGAGCGCAGATAATCTTTGTCCGTGAGCCCCGCGAGCGGCACGGCGACCAAGCGGTCGTCCGCGACGTACTTGTCGCGGTCCGCGTAGGCGAGCCGTTGCGCCTCGATCAGGTGATGCCAACCCGCAACGGTGGCCGGCCCCATCGAGGACATGTCGAAGTTCTCGAGGGTACCGAGCACAGACAACACCGCGATGCCGCCTGAGGACGGAGGTCTCATGCCGCAGACGAGGTAGACCCGATAGCCGCTGCAGATCGGCTCGAGCCGCGCAGGACGATAGGCCGCGAGGTCGGCGAGACTCAGCGACCCCGACATCGGCTCGCTGGCCGCACCGGCGACGATGGCTTCGGCGATCCCGCCCGAGTAGAAGGCGCGGGCACCGCGCGTCGCGATGCTCCGTAAGGTCCGGGCGTATTCAGGGTTCCTGAGCGATGCGCCTACCGGATGAGGCGTACGCCCATCGGCGCGGCCCTCGACGGTGAGGTAGGCACGGCCGGCGGGCAACAGCGCATCACGAGCGAGCGCCGACCCGATCAATTCATTGAGCCGCGGCGAGACCGGGAAACCCCGCTCCGCGAGGCGGATCGCCGGCTGCCACGGCCGCGACCACGGCAGCCGCCCGAACTCACGGTGCGCCATGCCGAGCATCGAGACGACCCCGGGGACACCGACCGCGCGACCGGAGCGCACCGCCACCGGGAAGGTGAGCGGTTTGCCGGTGTCATCGAGGAACATGCCAGGGGTCGCACCCTGCGGGGCGACCTCGCGACCATCGAAGGTGACGACATCGCCGCTGCGGGCGTCGTAGTGGACGAGGAAGGCGCCGCCGCCGATGCCTGAAGACTGCGGCTCGACAAGCCCGAGCACCGCTTGCACCGCGACCGCCGCGTCGACGGCCGATCCGCCCGCTCGCAGCACCTCGAGCCCGGCTTCCACGGCCCAAGGATTGGCGGCAGCCACCATGCCGCCGGCGCGCCAGTCGCGGGCAGGTTTCGCCTCGATCACCGCAGCGCCGACGACCGCCCCACCCGCCGCCGAGGCGGGCCTCTCGTCACGGGCGACGGGGGCCGCGCAACCCGCGATCAATGAGGCGCTGATCGACAGCGCGAGCACCACGCTCAGACGACCGACCTCACGCCTCACAGCAGCACCTCGATGTCCTTCTCGATGCTCTCAGGCGAATCGGTGGGGGCATAGCGGCGCACCACGCGCCCCTCGCGGTCGACCAGGAACTTGGTGAAGTTCCACTTCAAGCTCTCACTGCCAAGCAGCCCGGGTGCTTCGGATTTCAGATGCGCGTAGAGCGGATGGGTCCCCTCACCATTGACTTCGACCTTGCCGTACATCGGGAAGCTGACCTCGTAATTGAGCGTGCAGAACTCCAGGATCTGCGCCTCAGTGCCCGGCTCTTGACCGCCGAACTGGTTGCAAGGGAACCCGAGCACACTGAACCCGCGCGCGGCATGCTTGCGTTGCAACGCCTCGAGTGCGGTGTACTGCGGCGTGAGCCCACAGCGGCTCGCGACGTTGACGATCAGCAGCACCTTGCCGCGATGTTCACCGAGGGACTGTTCGGCACCCTCGATCGTGCGGACGGTGAAGTCGTGGACGGTGGTCATACGGACTCCGAGTAAGGGGATGGGGATGGAAACGGGGACGGTGCCCGCGTCAACCGAACGGCGCGACGCCGAACAGCCTCTGGTGCCAGATCATCGCGAACGCCGCGTAGAGCGTCAGTCCGAGGACCACCGCGAGCACATCGTTCCAAGGCGTCGTGGGTGTCGTCCGCACGGGCTGCGGCGCGCGCCGCTTAAGCGAGATGCGGTCGATCACCGCCCACGCGAGAAACGCGCCGAAGAGGACGATGTCGGCGAGCATGCCGTTCGAGAGCAGGTGGGCGAGCGCCCAGAACTTCACGGCCGCGAGCATCGGGTGTTTGGCGGCGTTGCGGATGCGCCCTGGCAGGTAGGTCGCCAGCAGCAGCGGGAACACCGGCAACATGAGCAGCGCCGCCGCATGGCGCATGCCGGTCGGAGGCACCCAGACCATCACCGGCTCGAGGCGCGCTTCGGCATAGCCTTTCAGCATCAGCCAGAAGCCGACGACCGATACGACCGAATAGACCCCCTTCCAAGGGAGCGTACCGATCCGCGCCGCCATGGCGTCGCGCCAGGCGGGAGCGACGATCGAGACCGAATGCATGCCGAGCAGTATCAGCAGACCGAAGATCAGCGTGGACATCGCATCTATCTCCTTTGCTTGCGCCGCGCCATCAGCAGCGCACCGAAGACCGTGAGCATCGCGGACAGCACGAACGGTGCCGCCGGACCGAACTTGAAGTAGATCGGCCCGGACAGCGCAGGCCCGACGATCCGCCCAGCACTGCTCGAAGCGTTGAACACGCCCATCACGGCACCGCGCTCGTCATCCGCTGCCTCGAAGGACATGAGGCTGCTGATCGCAGGCAGGAACAATCCGTTGGCGAAACCGAACACGCAGATCGCAAGCCACGCGATCTCGGGGCTGCCCGCCACCGAGAACAGCACGAGGCCCACGGTGACGCCGACCAGCGCGCCGATCGCCAGTCGTCTCTCCCCGAAGCGCCGCGACAGCGGTCCCGTGAGGCCCGCTTGACCGATCGCCGAGAGCAGAGCGAAAGCCATGAAGTGCAGTCCGACATCTTTGAGCGAGAATCCGAACAGGTCGCGTCCCCAGAACGGGTAGACCGACTGCAACGCACCCGCCGCGATCGCGACCATCAGACTGGAGACGACGAGACCGACGAGCACCGGCTTGGCGGCGAGGATCGACCAAGGTGCACTGCCACGCGTCGGCGTCGCAGCGACCGCCGGCGCAGCGCCGAACGGCCGACGCAACTCGTGCGACAGACTCTCCGGCAGGAACAACACCGTGCCCACCAAGGCGACCACCGCAAGCCCCGCCGAAGCGATGCCCGGCCAGAACAGGTTCACGCCACCGTCGAGGGTGCCGAGGAAGCCGCCGAGCGGCGGCCCGATCGCGAAGCCCACCCCGAAGGCCGAGGCCACGATGCCGAGCCCCTTCGCGCGGTCTTTGGTCTCGGTCACATCGGCGGCGTAGGCGAAGGCCGCCGCCAGATTGCCCGACATGATGCCGCCGAATGCCCGCGCCATCAGCAGGGAAACCAGGGAGTCGGCGATCGACAGCCACGCGAAGGCGACCACGGTGCCGGCCAAGCTCAGAACAAGGATCGGCTTTCGGCCATAGGCATCGCTGCAACGCCCCCAGATCGGGGTGAAGAGGAACTGGAACAG
>DBCG01000132.1 GCA_002292945.1 Proteobacteria bacterium UBA964
GTGGTCCCAGTCCGCCGAATGGAACGATCTTCCCGTGAACTGCTCTCGGCCGGGGATGTCCGGCACAGCCGGACGGCTCAGTTGTCCCATCGCCGTCACCACGAACTGGCTCTGTAGCACCGTGCCGTCCGTGAGGGTGACCTCCCATCGCGACGCTGCATCGTCGTAGGCGACCGATCGCACTTCCGCGCCGAAGCGGATGTGGCGCCTCAGATCGAAGCGCGCCGTGAAATCCTGCAGGTAGGCGAGGATCTCAGCTTGCGGGGCGAACTTGCGGGACCAATCGGGGTTGGGATGGAACGAGAACGAATAGAGATGTGAGGGCACATCACAGGCCGCGCCGGGATAGCGGTTGTCCCGCCAGACACCGCCGACATCGAGGGCTTTCTCGAGGATGATGAAATCCTCGATGCCCTCTTTGCGCAAGGCCGCAGCCATCCCGAGCCCCGCGAACCCGGTGCCGATGATGATGAGCCTACGGGGCTGTTGCGGAATGACCGGTGCCTCGCCCGCGACTCAGGCGAACCCGCGGTTACGCAGCAAAGCCTGCACATCCGGCTCGCGACCGCGGAAGGCGATGTAGAGATCCATCGGATCCCGTGTGCCGCCCGCCGAATAGACATGCTGGCGCAAGCGCGCGGCGGTCGCCTTGTCGAAGATATCGCCCGTTTCTTTGAAGGCCTCGAAGCCGTCGGCATCAAGCACTTCCGACCACATGTACGAGTAGTACCCGGCGGAGTATCCGCCCGCGAAGATGTGCCCGAAGTGCGTCGGCCGGTGACGGCAGACGATCTCGGCGGGCATCTGCAGACGGGCCAGCGTGTCGCGCTCGGCCGCATCGATGTCGAAGGTCGCCGCATCCACGCCCGTCATCATGTGCACGTCGAGGTCGACGAACGCGCTGGAGAGGAACTCCACGGTCGCGAACCCCTGGTTGAAGTTGCGTGCCGCCATCAAGCGATCGAGCAGCGCCTTGGGGATCGGCTCGCCGGTCTGGTGATGCACGGCGAACCGCGTCAAGATCGTCGACTGACCGAGCCAGTGCTCGTAGATCTGCGACGGCAGCTCCACGAAATCGGTCGGCACGGAGGTGCCGGCGACGCGCGGGAAGGTCACATCCGACAACAAGCCGTGCAACGCGTGACCGAACTCGTGGAACAGCGTCTCTGCATCGTCGTACGACAGCAGCGCCGGCTCGCCCGCAGCGGGCTTGTTGAAGTTGCAGACATTGACCACAACCGGGGTGCGCGCACCGCCGAGCTTGCGCTGGTTGCGGTAGCTGCTCATCCAGGCGCCTGACTGCTTCGATGGGCGCGCATAGAAATCGCCGTAGAAAAGGCCGATCAGGCGACCGTCCCGTTCGCGGACCTCCCAGATGCGCACATCCGGGTGGTACACCGGAAGGTCTGTCCGGACTGCGAACTGCAGGCCCCAGAGCTGGTTGGCGACGAAGAACTGAGCCTCGAGCATCTTGTCGAGCTGGAAGTAGGGCTTGAGCTGGTCCTGATCGAGATCGAAGCGCGCCTTGCGGACCTTCTCGGCGTAGTAGCGCCAGTCCCAGCCTTCCAACTTGTACTTGCCGCCCTCGGCATCGAGCAGCGCCTGCATGTCGGTGCGCTCCTCGAGGGCGCGCTCGCGGGCCGGCTTCCAGACCCGCTCGATCAGATCGCGCGCGGCGGCCGGCGTCTTCGCCATGCGGTCGGCGAGCACGAAGTCGGCATGGGTCGCGAAGCCGAGCAGCTTGGCGCGCTCGGCGCGCAGCGCCACCATCTCGGCGATGATCTTGCGGTTGTCCCATTGGTTGCCGTTGGCGCCGCGGGCGGCCCAGGCCTTGAAGGCCTGCTCGCGCAGCGTGCGGTTGTCGCCCAATTGCAGGAAGGTCTCGACCGAGGAGCGGGACAGCGTGATGAGGTA
The DNA here is from genome assembly GCA_002292945.1 of Proteobacteria bacterium UBA964. GTDB lineage: Bacteria > Pseudomonadota > Gammaproteobacteria > Steroidobacterales > Steroidobacteraceae > UBA964. The sequence goes on from DBCG01000132.1 coordinate 1,915, forward strand.
CTTGCCCTCTTGGCCTGCGTCCTTGCCGGCCTGCAGCGCGGCTTCCAGTGCGAAGGCGGGCAGCCCCGCGCGGTCGGCCTCGGTCTTCAGTTCGAGGCTGAACGCGTTCGAATCGGCCAGCTGGTTCTGTTGGAACTGGACCGACAGCGTCGACATGCGCTGGTCGATCGCGCGGACGCGTTGCTTCTGCTGCTCGTTCAGCTTTGCGCCGGCGCGGACGAAGTCGTCGTGGTACTTCTCGACGACCCGCCGTTGTTCCGGCGTCAGGGACGCACGGCCGTCGTAGACTTTTTGGATGCGCGCGAACAGCGCGGCGTCCAGATAGACATCGTTGCGGAACGCGGCGAGCTTCGGGCTCACTTCGCGCTGGATGCGCTGGATGTCGGGATTGGTGTGCGCCGAGGCCCGGTTCGAGAAGACCGATTGCACACGGCTCAATACCTCGCCGCCGGTTTCCATCGGCTCAAGGGTGTTGGCGAAGGTCGGCGCGGCGCGTTGTGCGGTGATCGCTTGGATCTCGGCGCGGCGCTCGGCGATGCCGGCGTCGAACGCAGGCAGGAAGTGCGACTCCTTGACGAGATCGAACGGCGGAGCGCCATCCGGCAGCGTCCAGGCCTGCAGGAAGGGATTGCCCGAGGTGTCGGCGAGCGCGGTGTGGGGAGCGGTGACGGCGACCACGGTGGCGGCGCCGGCGGCGGCGAAGAAATCACGACGATCCATGGAGCGCTCCGGTCAATCAAGGGGTGATGCGACAGATGTTAAGTGATGTGATGGACAGGTGTAAGGGGACGGCAGTCCGATACTCGACGGTGTTCGGAGCCCTGCGCCTGCCATAATGGTGCCGTTGTCCAGAGACCCCCCATGACCCCTACGAAACCCGCCTTGAGAGGGCATTTCCACCAAGCGATGTTCTTCGTGGTGCTGGGCGCCGGCGTTCCCTTGGTCTACAACAGCCAAGGCCTCTCCACCCGGGTGTCGGTGAGCGTCTATGTCGTCTGTGCGCTGCTGACCTTCGGGATCAGCGCGCTCTATCACCGCCTCACTTGGTCCACCGCGGCACGGGCGATCTGGCGGAAACTCGACCACGCCGGGATCTATCTGATGATCGCGGGAACCTTCACCCCCGTCGCGATGCTGGGTCTGAATGCCGCGTCTGCGCGGGATTGTTTGATGACCATCTGGATCGTCGCCCTCGCGGGGATCATCCAATCGGTCTTCTTCGTGAACATCCCGAAGATCTTCAGCGCCTTGCTCTACCTCGTGGCGGGCTATCTCATCGTGCCGTACATGGGGGAGCTGCAGCAGACCATCGGCTCAGCCAATGTCTGGATCCTGGTCGCAGGGGGCGTGGCCTACACGCTGGGGGCGCTCTGTTACGGCCTGAAACGACCGGTCCTCGACCCCCGCTACTTCGGCTATCACGAGCTCTTCCATGTCCTCGTGAACGCGGGCGCGATCCTGCATTTCTTCGTGATCAACGATCTCGTCCTCTCGGACGCCCTGCGCGGCAGCCCGCTCCACCGTATCATCGGTTGAGCCTGTGCTCTGATAGTGTTCCTTCGATGACTCTCTGGGCATACCGCGACACCAAAGCCGAGCGACTGGTCGAAAGACTGGCCGAGAAGTTGGCGGCCACCTGGCCCGAGGATCCGATGGCCCGGGTCCCGATCGTCATCGGCAGCCGCGGCATGCAGCGCTGGCTCAACCACGAGCTCGCCACCCTCCAGGGCAGCGTCGCCGCGGTCGACTTCCTCTTCCCCGGCAAGGCGTTCGGTCGGGCGATCGCCGCGATCCATGAGGCCGCCGGTCTGCCCGCGCCCGCCGCCGACGGGGCGTGGTCCGGCACGACGCTCCACCGCCGGGTCATCCGTGCGCTGCGCGCCCGGCTCGCCGACCCCGCCTTCGATCGGGTCCGTCGTTACCTCGGCGAATGCGACGGCCCGGTGGCGGCGCGCGAACTCGCGTTCACCCGAGAGGCCGCGACCGTCCTCGAGCGTTTGCTCTACGACCGGCCCGATGACGCCGCTGCATGGATGGCGGATCCCGACACGGCGCCCGACGAGCACCGCTGGCTCGCGCTGCTGCTCGCCGATCTCCATGCGATCGCGCCCGATACCGATCCGCCCTCGCGTCTCGCGCGTCTGCGCGCCTTGCCGACGCAACAGGTTCCCCGATCGCTCTTCGTGTTCGGGCTCTCCTCGCTGCGTAACGGCGACAAGGCGCATCTCGCCGAGCTCGCGCGGCACATGGACATCCATCTTTTCATGCTCGTGCCCTCGACAGAGTGGTGGGCCGACATCCGTCTGCGCAGCCACGAGCGTGCCGCGCTGCGGGCCGCAAAAACGCCCGCCGAGACGCTCGCTCTTTTGCAGCAGTTCGAGCGCAGCAATCCGCAGCTCGCCGCCCACGGCGCGCCGAGCCGTGATCTGCAGATCTGGCTGGAGGATCTCGGCTACCAGAGCATCGAGGATGCCGTCGATACGGCCGCCGAGGCAGAGGCGCCGCCGCACCGGCTACAAGTCCTGCAGCAATGGATCGACGCCGCCGACGAAGTGCCCGGTCTGCGCGAGCGCATGCAGGCGAGCGGCGTGTGCGCCGCCGACGCCGATCCGCTGCCTTCCATCGAGATCAACGCCTGTCATGGCGCGCTACGCCAGTGCGAGGCGCTGCGCGACGACCTGCTGCGTCGCTTCGTCGCCGACCCGACGCTCGAGCCGCGTCATGTGCTCGTAATGACACCAGATCTCGCCACCTACGCGCCGCTCGTCGCCGCAGTGTTCAGCCGCGAGAGCCCGGGCGTCGTCCCGGCGATCCCTGTACACATCGCCGATCTGGGTCTGACCGACACCAACCCGGTCGCCGCCGTGCTCCTCGATGTGCTCGGCCTCGTCGGTTCGCGCGTCACCGCCTCGGGCCTGCTCGATCTGCTCAGCCGCGAGCCGCTGCGCACCCGTTTCCGCATCGACGACGCCGATCTTGGTGCGCTCAAAGATCTCATCGTCGCCTCAGGCCTGCGCTGGGCTTGGGATGCCACCGACCGTGCGCGCCACGACCAGCCCGCCGTCGACCAGAACACCGTGCGCTTCGCGCTCGAGCGGCTCGCGCTCGGCGTGCTGATGCCGGATCCCGGCGGCGTCGCCGTCGTGCCTGCGGCACCGGGGCTCGGTCCAGCGGTGCCCGTCGATCTACCGGGGCGCGATCAAGCGCTGCGCTTCGGTACGCTCGCCACGGTCTGCGATCATCTTCAGCGTCTGCAGCAAGAACTCGCGACGCCTGCGACCGCAGAGGCGTGGCGTCGGCGCCTCGAGCGCGTCATGGACACGCTCTGCGCGTTGCCCGAGTCGCGCAGCTGGCAGCGCGTGCGCGTGTCGACCACGCTGCAGGAGTGGCTCCCGGACGACGATGCCGCAGCCGTCACTTCCGCCACCACGCTTGAATTCGACCCCGCCAGCATCAGCGCGATGCTGCGCGACGCGTTCACGCTGCCGCGCGGCGGCGATCGTCCCAATACGGGTGCCGTCACCGTCTGCGCGATGGAGCCGATGCGTTCTGTACCGTTCCGCGTCGTCGCGATGATCGGCATGGACGACGACAGCTTCCCGCGGCCGTCGCGGCCGCCGTCCTGGGATCCGTTCGCGAAGATCAGGCCGCAGGAGCACGACCGCCGCGGTCTCGACCGACACCTCTTCCTCGAGTCGCTCCTCTGTGCCCGCGACGCGCTCCTGATCTACGGGCGCGGTTTCGAGCCGACGCGTGGTGACGCCGTGCCGCTGTCCGTGGTGGTCGAGGAACTCGTCGATCTGCTCGCGCAGGCGTTCGGCATCGAGCAGCCCCGCGATCTGCTGCGCATCCATCCGCTGCAGCCCTGGAGCCTCAAGGCCTTCGAGGATGCGTCCCGCCGGCCTTACGATGCGACCTGGGCCGAGGCGGCCCTCGCTCGCGGAGGCGAACCCAAGCTTGCCGGGCTCTCGGCGACGCCCTCTGATGCCCGTTGGCCCGAAGAGCTCGAGCCGCCCAACACGCTCACGGTGCGCGCGCTTGCCCGCGCGCTCGAGAACGCCCCGAAAGCCTTCCTCGAACAGACGCTCGGCCTCTCGATGTCGGATCGGGACATCGAAGTCCTCGATCGCGAACCGATCGAGCTCGATGACCTCGAGGCCTGGAAGCTCCGTGACGCACTCATCGACCTCGTCGCGCACGACACGTCGGGCGTCGCGGTCGATGTACAGCCGCTGCTCACGCGCCAGCAGGGCGAGGGTGTCATCCCCTTCGAGGCCGGCGGCGAAGCGGTGTTGACGGATGAACTTGAGCGGGCGCGTGCCATCGTCGTCGACGCGCGCAAGGCTCCGGGTACCCCCATCGATCCAGCGCCCTATGTCTGTATGATCACTGCGCCCGGATGTGCGCCGCTCAGCGTCACCGGGGTCGTCCCTGAGGTGCGGGAAGAGAAGGGCGGCACGCAGCGGCATGTGTGGATGACCGCGAGCGGCGAACCGAAGGACAAGTTGAAGCTCGAGGTCTGGCTCGCGATGCTGGTCGCACGCGCGGCAGAGGTACCCGTGGTCGCTGCACATGTGATCTCCCGCAAAGGCAAGCCGGTATTTCTTGCCCCGGACCCGGAAACGGCGCTGCGCGTGCTCGAAGCCTGCGTCGCCCTCTGGTGGCGCCTCCGTCGGCAGCCGGTGCCGCTCGTGCCGCAGTTCAGTCGGAAGTTGGCCGAGCTCGCCGACAAGGACCCCGACCTGTCGCCGCCGTCCCTCGTGCGGGAGACCGTCGACAAATGGTTCGAAGATGACGGCGCCGACACGGCGATGAAGGACGACGCGGCGCGCGCGCTCTTCGGCGGCTGGACCGAGAACGACCTCGATGCACGCGCCGAGACCCTGCTCGCGCTCGCCCGGACGGTCTGGTCGCCGCTGTACGCCGCCACGGAAAAGAAGCGATGAGTTTCGCCCCGTGGAGGGCGTCGGAACCGCTGCCCGAAGGTGCCGCGTGGCTGCTTGAGGCCAGCGCCGGCACCGGAAAGACCTATCAGATCGCGGGGCTGGTGCTGCGGCTCGTCGCTGAGTACGGGCTGCGTATCGACCGCATCCTCGCCATCACCTTCACCAATGCCGCGACGGCTGAACTGCGCGACCGCGTGCGCAAGCGTCTCTCGAGTGCGCTCATCGCCCTGGAGCGCGGAACGGCTGACCGCGGCGACGGGTTCGTCGAGCATCTGCTGAGCCTCGCGCGGCCGAGCCGCGAGCAGATGACCGCGCATCTGCGTATCGCACTGCGCGATTTCGATCTCGCGGCGATCTCGACCATCCACGGCTTCTCGCAGCGCATGCTCTCAGAGCTCGCGTTCGACTCGGGGCAGGACCCCGATCTCGAGCTGCTCTCCGACCCGACGGCGATCCTCGAGGAGATCGTCGACGACGAGCTCGCGCGCTTCTTCCACGGCGCCAGCGCCGAAGAGGTCACGCTCCATCAGTCCGCCGGGTACACGCGCGACGATCTGTTGCGCGTCGCGCGCGCCCTGTGCAGCGCGGTGCCGCCGGAGATCGTGCCATCGCGTCGCGATGATGCTGGCGCAGAGACCCGCGCGAGCGTGCAGGCATTCCGGGCTGTGTGCGCGCCGGTACAAACGATGTATGCGGACGCTGCAAACCGCGAGAAGCTGCAGGCCCTGGCTGCGATGTCCCCGCGCTTTAAAAACGGCAATCATCTCCCGGGTCGTCTCGACAAGGTCTGCGCGTGGATCGCGGAGGGCGCGATCCTGCCGCCGGAAGACACCACCGAGACTGCGCTCAAGCACTTGCGCGCGGCGGCCCTGCAGTCCGCATTCGAGGGCAAGTTGCCCAAAGGCGGCGACAAAGACGAACTCCAGCGGCAGGAATTTTGGCCGCTGATCCAGGCACTCGACACATTCATCGAGCAGGCGATCGCGTTCTGGCGCGGGTTCGCGCCGCTCGCGGACTTCGCGGTGAAGGTGCGCCCACGCTTCGAAGCCGAGATCCAGCGCCGTCGCGTGCTCACCTTCGACGCGATGCTGTCGCGCTTGGCCGAAAAGATCGAGGCCGAAGGCGGTGCGGCGAGCCCGGTCGCGCAACGCATCCGCGAACGCTACGACGCCGTGCTCGTCGATGAGTTCCAGGACACCGACGCCTCGCAGTGGTCTGTGCTGAAGGCGGCATTTCTCGGCCACAGACGCTTGATCCTCATCGGCGATCCGAAGCAGGCGATCTATGCCTTCCGCGGCGCCGATGTGCATGTCTATACGGCGGCGGCGAAAGAAGTCGCGCCGCCGCACTGTCGCACGATGAGCGTCAACTATCGCTCCGATCAAAGCGTGCTCGATGCCCTCAACACACTTTGGCGCGCCGGCTCCAGCGCCTTCGACGATCCGGGCTTCGACTATGTCGAGGTGACGCCCTGCGACGACCACCAACTCGTCCCCGGCACAGACACCGTCGAGCCCGGTCTCGACATCCGATGGGTCGATGGACGCGCGTTCAAGGGTGAGGAAGGCCAGCCGATCGGCAGCAAGCGGCCGGCAGATCTCGCGCGGCTGGCCGCGGCCGAGGCGGTGGCCTCTTTGTCGCCCGCGCCTGACGGCACCGCGCCGCGGGTCGATCAGGCGAGCGGGCTCGCCGTGCTCGTCAACAGCCACACGCAGGCGGCCGCCGTGCAACGCGCGATGCGCGAGGTGGGCGTGCCGGCTGTCGCGGCGACCCGCAACACGGTGTTCGCCACGGAGGCCGCGCGGTGGCTCGCCCTCTGGCTCGATGCCGTCGCAGCGGGTGGGCGAGACCGCGAATCGCGCACGGCGGTGGTGACGCCGCTTTTTGGCTGGACGGCAGATGCGCTGGCATGGGCGTTGGCGTCTGCCGATCAGGGCGGACAACCGTGGCAGGTGTGGACCGCGCGTCTGCACGAGGCTGCGGCACGCTGGCCACGCTGGGGGTTCGCGCGGGTCTTCGACCGCGAGATGTCGGACCTCGGCGTACTGCCCCGCGTGCTCGCGATGCCGGACGGCGAGCGCCACGCCACGGACCTGCGGCATCTCTTCGAGTTGGTGCATGCCGAAGAGCGGGCGACGCGCGCCGGTCCCGCCGTGCTGGCGGCATGGATGCGCGCCGAGGCCGAGGTCGCCGATCAAGCGCGGGCGCAGCGTCTCGAGAGCGATGCCCAGGCGGTGCGCATCGAGACCGTCCATGCCAGCAAGGGTTTGCAGTACGGGCATGTGCTGCTGCCGTTCACTTGGGATGCGCGGGCATCGACGAACGGCAACAACAAGGGCCCGATCCTGCTGCGCACCGAGGGTAAGACGCGCATCGACCTGTCGCCGTCGACATCACCGGCGCGACAGGATGCGATCGACGCGGCCCATCAGGAGACTCGATGCGAGGACCTGCGCAAGCTCTATGTCGCACTGACCCGCGCCGAGCATCGCAATGTCGCGTGGTACGGGCCGATGGGCAAGAACGGCCAGACTGCCGATGCCACCGCGATGGGACGGCTGCTGTTCCGTGCGCCGACCGCGAACGGTCATGACGATGACGCATTGCCGAAATTTGAAGATGACGCAGCCGCATGGCCGCGTGCCCGCGCGGATCTCGATGATCTGGCGGCACGCAGCGACGGCACGGCCGTATGGTCTGCGGTCGAGGCCATTCCGCGACCGGTTGCGTGGCGTCCACCGAGCGCCGTGTCGACGGTCACGCCGCAACCCGCCCCGTGGCCCACGAGCCGCTCGTCGCTGCGCGGCGAGTGGCGGGTCACCAGTTACTCGGGCCTCGCGGCCCGCAGCGCCGTCGCGACGCCTGACGGTGTCGAGGGCAACGCCACCACCGAAGGTGAACTCGAGCGTGACGAACTGCGCGCCGGTCGTGACGAGCGCCCGAGCGTCGCCGCACCGGCTGCGATGCCGGTGCTGCTCGAGCTCGCCATGCCGCGCGATGATCGCGACCGGCTCAAGCGCGGCGGCGGAACGGTCTACGGCACCTTTGTCCACGAAGTCTTTGAGTCGCTCGACTTCCCCACCGCACAAGGCAAAGACGGCGCTGCGCTGCGCGACCTCGTCGGCGCTTGCGCCGAACGCAACGGGCTCGCCACCGAGCCGCTCATCGTCGATGAGTTCATCGAGAAGTTGCCCAACCTTCTTTCGACCCCGCTCGATCATCAGGGCGGTACGCTCGCGGATCCGCTCCGCGGCGCATTGCCGGCGGGCTTCACGCTGGCGCATCTGGCGGCGTGCGACCGACTCGACGAGCTCGATTTCAACCTGCGGCTCGGCGCAGGCGCGCGCTATACGCGCACCCGTCCGATCGTCATCGACCCGACGCGCATCCGGACTGCGCTTGCGAGGGCGCTCGATGATGCACGCGCGCTGCCGCAGGAGATCGCACCGGTGCGCGCCTGGCTGACCTACCACCTCGACCGCGCACGCCTCGAGGGCGTGCAGATCTTCGAGGAGATCGCGGGCGTCCTGACGGGCTCCATCGATCTCGTGTTCCGTGCGCACCCGGATGCGGCGCAGCGGGCTGCCGGTGAGACGGATCCGCGTTGGTTCGTCGTCGACTACAAGACCAATGTCATTGAGACCTCGACGCCGGGGCATTTCACTGGCCCTTGGCTCGGGTGGAAGATGGCGACCACCGGGTATCCGCTGCAGGCGCTCCTCTACACCGTCGCGCTGCACCGTCATCTGCGACTGCGCATGCCGGGCTACGACTACGACCGGCATATGGGGGGTTATCTCTATCTCTTCATGCGTGGCTTGGCCGGTGCCGACACGCCGCGGTGCCCCGAGACCGGGCGCTGCCTCGGTGTATTCGCACACCGCTGGCGCCGCGAGACCATCGAAGCGGTGGACGATGCGCTCGGCGCCGCGTCGGGTGGGGGGGTCGCATGAGCCCCCGCACGCCCGCCGCGTTTCTGGAGCACGCGCAGCCCTTCCTGAAGGCGGGCGTGCTCGACGCCTCGGATGTCCATGCGATCGCCCTCACCGCGCCGCGTTTCGGCGAGGACGATGTCGAGCGCATGTTGGGTCTCGCATTCGCTGCGCGCGCGCCGCGCGTCAGTCATCCTGGCGTCGACCTTTGCACGCTGCGCCAGCACATCGTCATCGAGAGTGACGAGACCTTGCCCTGGCCGCCCGATCCCGACGCTTGGGCCCGCCGCACACTCGCCTCGCCGATGGTCGGCGGCCCGGATGATCCGCTGAAGCCCTTCGTCGCGCAGCCGCGCACCCGGCGCTCGGGCACGCCGCTGCTGCTGACGCGGCGCATGTATGTCGAACAGCAGCGTGTCGCGGGCGCCATCGCCGCGCGCGCCGCCCACGAGCTGCCGGATGAGGCGCATATCGGTGATCTCGATGCGACGCTCGCACGGCTGTTCCCGAGCAGCGCGGGCACTGACGGCCCGGAGGGCGAGGCCGCGCGTGCCGTGCGCCTCGCCGCGACGCGCGCTCTTGCGCTGATCGTCGGCGGTCCCGGCACCGGCAAGACTTTCTCGGTGACGCGATTGCTCGCGGCCTTGATGGAGGGCCGTACGCTCTCGGTGGCGCTTGCGGCGCCGACCGGCAAAGCCGCTGCGCGCATGCGCGAGGCGATCCGCGAGGCCACCGATGTGACGGCGCAGCCTGTGTTGGATGTATCGGATGACGTCCGTGCCCGACTGCAGGCGCTACCGGCCACCACAATGCACCGCTTGGTCGGTGTGCGCCCGGACGGCAGCAGCCGCCACACCGCCGCCAACCCGATCCCCGCGCAGCTCGTCATCGTCGACGAAGTGTCGATGGTCGATCTCACGATGATGCGCCGCCTGCTCGAGGCCGTGCATCCGGACGCGCGGCTTGTGCTCCTCGGCGACCGCGACCAGCTCGCGAGCGTCGAGGCGGGCTGCGTGCTCGCCGACCTCGTGCCTGCGACCGGCGGTGCGACCGGGACAGCGCCGCTCGCGGCGGAGACCCAGACCTTCACGCGCTCGCGACGCTTCGAGAGCGCCCCCGACATCGCGCTTATCGCGGCTTGCCTGCAAAGCTATGCGACGCGCCACCCGGATCTTCCGTCGGGTGATCCGCCCGCAGCACTCGCGCGGGCGATCGAGGTGTTCAGCGGCGTGCGTCACGCGAGCCACGAGACCCAGCCCGACTGGCGCATCGAACGCCTGGGTGCGCCCGACCGCAGCGATCGCTACGCCAAACCCGCGGCACAGCAGCTCACGCGTCTTGCAGCCCCGTATCTCGAGGGCTACGCCGAGGCGCTGATCGCTGCGCTCGGCGATGGACAGCACGTCGACGACCCGCAGTGGCAGCGCGAGCTGCTCGCCGTGTTCGACCGCTACCGTGTGCTCGCCGTGCATCGGCGTGGTCCGCTCGGCGTGCAACAGTTGGAGCAGGCGCTCGCGAAGCGCATCCGCGACGCCATCGATGCCGGTCGCGGCGACCGCGCACACCGGCGCAGCATCGATCTCGGCGAGGGTCATTGGGTCGGTCGGCCGATCCTCATCACCGAGAACGCCTACGACATCGGTTTGATGAACGGCGATGTCGGCATCGTGCTCCCGCTCGCCGATGGCGCCGCCGCGGTGTTCCCGCACGAGACGCCGGGCGAGGTGCGCCGGGTCGCGCTGTCGCGTCTGCCGCCGCACGAAGGGGCGTTGGCGATGACGGTGCACAAATCGCAGGGGTCGCAGTTCGACCATGTCGCGCTGGTGCTCGCCGGCCGCGACTCACCCATCCAGACCCGCGAACTCGTCTACACCGGCGTGACGCGCGCCAAGCAGCGCTTGAGCTGGCTCGGCGACCTCGACGAACTGCGCATCGCGCTCGCGCGTCAGGTCCGCCGCGAGAGCGGACTGCCGGACCTGCTCGAGGCTGCGATCAAACCTTGAAGGGTGCGGTATCGCCCGGCCGGCGCAGCATCTTGTTGACTTCGTCGAGATGCAGCTCTTCGTTGACGATCATCTCGCGGGCGTATTCTTCGAGCAGCACGGAATCGCCCTCGACGGCCTTGAGCAGCGCGTAGTACGCGGCCAGCGCCCCCGTCTCGTGCGCGAGGCTCTCGCGCAGGATGTCGCCGATGTCGTGCTGTTCGGTCTCGAGCAGAGCGCCGATCTTGAGCGACGGATGGCCGCCGAGCAGCGTCACCAGCTCACCGGCTTTGTGGGCGTGCGCGAGGCTCTCTTCGGCGTTTCCCTTGAGCCACGAGACCACCGGGATGCGGTTGTACCCGTAGACCATCAAAGAATAATGCGTGTACTTGACCACCCCGGAGAGTTCGATCTCCATGATGTGGTTGAGGGCTTCGATCGCGGATCGGGTCTTGGCGTCATCCATGGCGGCACCTGCGGTGGGGATGCGCGCCATTATCCGGCTTTCCGGCGACTCTTCAATGCGGGTGCCGTTGATGCGGGCGCCGCTTCAGAGCCCGAGCGCCTCCGCCACGGCCTTCGAGGTGATCTTGCCCGCGCTCACATTGAGGCCTTCTGCGAGGCCCGCGTCCGCGGCGAGCGCCGCTTGCAGACCGCGGTCGGCGAGCGACTTCACATAGGGCAGCGTCGCGGCGTTGAGCGCGAACGCGGAGGTGCGCGGCACGGCGCCCGGCATGTTGGTCACGCAGTAGTGCGTCACGCCGTGCACGACATAGGTCGGCTCGCTGTGCGTCGTCGGACGGCTCGTCGCGAAGCAGCCGCCCTGGTCGATGGCGATGTCGATCAGCACCGAGCCGGGGCGCATCGAGGCGACCATCTTGTCGGTGACGAGCTTCGGCGCCGCGGCGCCGGGGATCAGCACGGCGCCGATGACGACATCGGCCGCAGCGACCTCGCGCTCGAGCGCGTCGGTCGAGGAGGCGATCGTGCGCACATGGCCACCGAAGCGCGCATCGAGATCGCGCAGCCGCGGCAGCGATTTGTCGAGGATGGTGACGGAAGCACGCATGCCGAGCGCGATCTCGGCCGCGGCCGCGCCGGAGACGCCGCCGCCGATCACGAGCACGCGCGCAGGCGGGGTGCCGGGCACGCCGCCGAGCAGGATGCCCGCGCCGCCCGCGTTCTTTTGCAGCAGGCTCGCCGCGACCTGTGCGGACATGCGGCCCGCGACTTCGCTCATCGGCGTGAGCAGCGGCAGGCTGCCGTCGCGGCCGACCACGGTTTCATAGGCCACCGCGTGCGCGCCCGACTTCATGAGCGCTTCGGCCTGCGGTTTGTCGGCGGCGAGATGCAGATAGGTGAAGAGCACCTGCCCCGGTCGCAGCATCGCGCACTCGGGCAACTGCGGCTCTTTCACCTTCACGACCATGTCGGCGGCCGCGAACACGGCCGCGGCGGTCGGCAGGATCTGCGCACCGGCGGCGCGGTATTCGTCATCGGGGCAACCGATGCCGAGGCCGGCACCCGTCTCGACGAGCACCTCGTGGCCGGAGTGGACGAGCTCACGGACCGAGCCGGGGACGAGCCCCACGCGGTACTCGTGCACCTTGATCTCTTTGGGTACGCCGATCTTCATGCCATCAGGATGCGCCATGCCGGTTCGCAGGGACTTGCAGATAGCAGGTGTACGATGCTTGAATACGCAATATCCTGCGAATAAGTAGTAGTTACACGCATGAATCTGTCGTCAGACAAGCCCGACAAGCTCGACCTGCGGATCCTCAACGAACTCCGTCTCGATGGCCGCATCGCCAATGCCGACCTCGCGGCCCGCGTGGGCTTGTCGGAGTCTGCCTGCCTGCGCCGCGTCCGGCGCCTCGAGGAGCAGGGCTACATCGAACGCTATACCGCGAAGCTCTCGCTGGCCAAACTCGGTTGGGGCATGAGCGTGATGGTGCGCATCACCCTCAAATCCCAGGCCGACCGCGAACTGCGCGCCTTCGAGCGGGCGGTCAGCGCCGTCCCCGAGATCACCGAGTGCTTCCTCACCACCGGCGAGGCCGATTACATCCTGCGCGTGCTCGCCCGTGACGCCGCCGACATCGAGCGTGTACACAGTTCGGTGCTCACGAAGCTCCCTGGCGTCGCCCGTGTCGAGTCGAGTTTCGTGCTGCGCGAGATCGTCAGCGGCGGTGCGCCGCCGCTCGAGCGGGGGCGTTGAGGTTGGTCACGGCGCCTGATGACATTGAGATGAGGAAATCGAGATGAGGACATCGACATGAGCGAACGCCGGATCTGGGACCTCTCGCAGACGCTGCAGCCCGAGCTGCCGGTCTGGCCCGGCGATGTGCGTTTCGCCTGCGCGGTCACCGCCTCGGTCGCGGCAGGGTCCACCGTCAACCTGCATCGGCTCGAGCTCTCCACGCAGTCGGGCACGCATGCCGAGTGTTCGCGTCATGTCCGCGACGACGCGCCTGAGCTTGCGGCGCTCCCGCTGGCCGCATTCATCGGCGAGTGCGAGCTGCGCGATGTCAGCGGTCCCGATCATGTCGACGGCGAGGGCGTCGTGCCGGCCGCGGCGGTGCTCGATCGTCTGCCGGCGAGGGTCGAACGCGTGCTGCTGCGCACCTTGGTGCGGCCGGACTGGGGGCGATGGCCCACGGGCTTCCGCGCGCTCGATCCCGCACTCATCGACGCGCTCGCGGCCCGCGGTTGTCGCCTGATCGCGACCGATGCGCCGTCCGTTGATCCGGAGCACTGCAAGCGGCTGCGCTCGCACCAAGCCTGCCACCGTGCGGGCATGGCCATCCTCGAAGGCGTCGTGCTCGATGGCATTCCGGAGGGGCGCTACGAACTGATCGCCTTACCGTTGCCGATCGCGGGCGTCGAGGCGACGCCGGTGCGCGCCATCCTGCGGGAGCTCGCCTGATGGCGCCGCCCACCCGCGAGCAGTGTCTCGAACTCGACCGTCACGATCCGCTGGCGTCCCGGCGCGAGGCGTTCCGCCTCCCGGAGGGCCTGATCTATCTCGATGGCAACTCGCTCGGCGCGTTGACCGTCGGCGCCGAGCGCAGCGTCGCGCGGGCGGTGGGCGCGCAGTGGGGCGTCGATCTCATCCGCAGCTGGAATGTCCACGGTTGGATCGACTACCCGGCGACGCTCGGCGAGCGCGTCGGGCGCTTGATCGGCGCGGCGCCCGGCGAGACGCTCGTCTGCGACTCCACGTCGGTCGATCTCTTCAAGCTTGCGGCGGCCGCAAGCCTCGCGCGGGGCGCCCGGACCCAGATCGTCACCGAGGCGGGCAACTTCCCGACGGATCTCCACATCCTGCAGGGTCTCGCGAAGCTCCTGCCGCAGGTCGAGGTCCTCGCGGTGCCGCGCGAACGGATCTACGAGGCGATCGGTACCGACACGTTCCTCGTCGTGCTCACGCATGTCCACTACCGCACCGCTGAGATGTTCGACCTCGCGGAGGTGTCGGCCCGCGCGCACGCGAAGGGCGCACGGGTCCTCTGGGACCTGTCGCACTCGGTCGGCGCCGTACCGGTGGACCTGCGTGGCGCGGAAGCGGACTTCGCGATCGGCTGCACCTACAAATATCTCAACGGCGGTCCGGGCGCGCCGGCCTTCCTGTACGTCCGCCGCGAACTGCAGGACGGCTTGATGCCCGTGCTGTCGGGCTGGCTCGGCGATGCGCGACCGTTCGAGTTCCAGGACGACTATGTCCCGGCGCCCGGAGTGGACCGCCATCGCTGCGGTACGCCACCGGTGCTCGCCTTCGCTGCGCTCGACGGTGCGCTGGAGGCCTTCGATGGGGTGGACATGGCGCAGCTGCGGCGCAAGTCGGTGCAGTTGTCGTCGCTCTTCATCGAGCTGGTCGAGGCGCTGCCGGGGGCGGGGGCCTTGTCGCTTGCCTCGCCACGGGATCCGGCGCGCCGCGGCAGCCACGTGTCGTTCGCCCATGCCGACGGCTATCCGCTGATGCAGCGCCTGATCGCGCGCGGCGTGGTCGGCGATTTCCGGGCGCCGGACCTGCTGCGCTTCGGCTTCACGCCGCTCTATCTGCGGTTCGTCGATGTCTGGGATGCCGTACGCATCCTTGGCGAGGAGTTGGCCGCGAGGCCGGATGACCGTCCGCGCGACACCCCCCGGCTGAAGGTGACCTGAGGGTTTGGCGGGGACGACCGGTCGTGGTCGGACTCAGCCGCCGTCCGGCGCACCCTCGAGGTGCCGCCGGGCCGCTTCGCCCAATCGGGCATCGAAGGTGACGAGCGGGGCCTCGAGCCGTTCGGCGAGCCAGAGGTAGGCGGCGTCGTCGGGCGTGAGCCCGTAGCGCTGGGCGAGCTCGAGCGCGGCGGCGGCCGGGACGGCGTGGCGGTCGGCGACGATCTCGTCGAAGACTTGCATCGCACGGTCCACTGCCGCGGCATCGCGGCCCTCGCGACGCATCTTCCTCAAGGCCGCGTTCGCGAACTCGAGATCCAGTAGGTGCGGTGCCGAGATCAAGCGACCCCGCAGTCGCTCGGCGGCCTCCTCCCATTGCCGCTCCTCGAAAAGGAGCGCGATCACCACTGAGGCGTCGGCCACGACCCGCGGTCGTTTGGCGTAGGCGGCAGGCGACTCCGCGACATGGAGCCGCGGCGTGCCGGTCAGCACTCGCCTGCCCGCTCGTCACGGTCCCGACGGATGAACTCGACGGAGCTTTCCGTGCCGCCGGGGAAGAGGCCCTTGACCCGCTTGACCGCCTCTTCCACGGTGATCGGGTTGCGGGTGACCAGCGGTTCGAGGCCAGTGCCGAACCCGCGGCGCGCAGCCTCGGCCAGCACCGCCATGAGCTCGCCTTGCAGCGAACGGTGGTTGCGGACGGCCCGCTCGCGCAGCGCTTGGGCGATGTCGTCGGGCACGTTCTTGATGGAGAAGTTGACAGGCATGATGGTTCCAAAACGAATCTATTGGAACCATTTTACAACTGCCCTACCGGTGGGTCTAGGTTCATTACTGTGCGTTTAGATGCCAAATACCGCTTGATTGTTCCAAAAATGACGTTCTGAGCGGGTCTGACAGGCTCCCTGTTGCCCGGCTATCATCGGGCCATGACTGCATCACGCCCCGCCCTCATCCGCCTGGGCCCGGTCGTCGCCGACTCGGCCGAGCCCTACCTGCCGCCGCACGACCGGCTCGTCGATGGGCACCCGCTGCAGCGCGCCTGGGTGCAGTTCGAGGACCCGGCGAAGGGCTTCTATGCAGGCGTCTGGGAGAGCGACCCGGGCACTTGGCGCATCCGCTATACAGAGGTCGAGTACTGTCGCATCCTCTCGGGGCGGAGCCGGATCACTGCCGCCGACGGCACGGTGACGGAGGTCGGTCCCGGCGATGAGTTCGTGATCCCGAGCGGGTTCGAGGGCACTTGGCAGGTGCTCGAGCGGACCCGTAAGACCTTCGTCATCCATGAGGCTTCGCCATGACCTCGACCGTCCGTTGTCTCTTCGCGCTCGCGATCGTCTTGTCGGTCACGGCCTGCACCGGCCCCGCCGCGGATGTCGCGCCGCCCCCGCCCCCATCCCCAGCCCCGACCGTGGTGGCCCCCGCGCCC
>DBCG01000074.1:0-356 GCA_002292945.1 Proteobacteria bacterium UBA964
TACCGGCAAGGCGGCATCAACTTCATCGTCAACCGCGAACGGCACAGCCAAGCAGGATTCTTCGCCGAGGAGCACGGGCCGGGGGCTTGCGGCATGGCGTTCCGTGTCGCCGATGCCCAGCATGCTTATGCGCGTGCGCTCGAACTCGGCGCCCAACCGATCGACCTGCCGACCGGCCCGATGGAGCTGCGCCTGCCGGCGATCCGCGCGATCGGGGGCGCGGCGCTCTATTTCATCGATCGTTACGCTGAAGGGGCGAGCATCTACGACATCGACTTCAAGTGGTTGCCCGGCGCGTCGCGTGCGCCGCAGGGCGTCGGCCTCACGCACATCGACCATCTCACCCACAACGTCTA
>DBCG01000074.1:409-29569 GCA_002292945.1 Proteobacteria bacterium UBA964
CTGTTCAACTTCCGCGAGATCCGCCACTTCGACATCCACGGTGCGCGGACCGGGCTGCAATCACGCGCCATGACCGCGCCGGACGACAAGATCCGCATCCCGCTCAACGAGGAAGGGGGTCAGGGCGGTGGTCAGATCGACGAATACCTGCTGCGCTTCAACGGCGAGGGCATCCAGCACATCGCGCTCGCCACCGATGATCTTTGCGCCACCGTGGATGCGCTGCGCGCGCGGGGGGTGCCGCTGATGACTGCGCCGCCCGAGACCTATTACGAGATGCTAGAGGAACGGCTGCCGGGACACGGACTGCACACCCCGGCCCTGCAGCAGCGCGGCATCCTGCTCGATGGCACCACGCACGGCGAGCGCAGGGTGTTGTTGCAGATCTTCTCGGAGTGCCTGCTCGGCCCGGTGTTCTTCGAGTTCATCCAGCGGGCCGGCGACGAAGGCTTCGGCGAAGGCAACTTCAAGGCGCTGTTCGAGTCGTTGGAGCGCGATCAGATCCGCCGCGGAGTGCTCAAGCCGTGAGCCTCATACGCAACATCCATCATGTCGCCTACCGCTGCCGCGATGCCGCCGAGACCGTCGGGTTCTACCGCGAGGTGCTCGGCATGGAATTCACCATCGCCTTCGCCGAGGACTTCGTGCCGTCCACGCACGAGCCCGATCCCTACATGCATGTGTTCCTCGATGCCGGCGGCGGTAATGTGCTTGCGTTCTTCGAGTTGCCCACGCGCGAGCCGATGGGCCGAGACCCGAACACGCCGGCTTGGGTGCAACACATCGCGTTCTCGGTCGAAAGCCTCGCTGTACTGGAAGAGACCCGGCGGCGCCTGCTCGAGCGCGGGATCGATGTGGTCGGGCCCACCGATCACGGTCTTTTCCGGTCGATCTATTTCTTCGATCCCAATGGGCACCGCTTGGAGCTCACCGTCGACACCGCAACCCCGGAGATGACCCGCCTCGCCCGCGAAGCCGCGCCGGCGATGCTGGAGGAGTGGAGCCGCACCAAACGCGCACCGCGTCACACCGCATTCCTGCACGGCGCCGCATCGATCGATGTGAAATCGAACGACACCGATCGCAGCGGGCCTGCGCCATGAAGTTGGCGAGTCTTGCGGGCGGTCGTGACGGACGGCTCGTCGTCGTATCGCGCGACCTCGAGCGGATGCTCTCGGCGGCGACCGCGGCACCGACCTTGCAAGCCGCGCTCGATGACTGGCCTGTCGTCGCACCGCTCTTGAACATCCTCAGCGCCCGCCTCGACGCCGGCGAAGGCGAGCCCTTCCGCCCCGCCGACTGCGTCTCGCCGCTGCCCCGGGCCCACCAATGGGTGGACGGCTCGGCCTATGTCAACCATGTGGAGCTCGTGCGCCGAGCGCGTGGCGCAGAGCTGCCGCCCTCGTTCTGGACGGACCCGCTCATGTACCAAGGCGGCTCCGATTCGTTCCTCGCCCCACAAGCAGGGATCCCGTTGCGGGACCCGCAGTGGGGCCTCGACCTGGAGGCCGAGGTCGCGGTGGTGACCGACGATGTGCCGCTCGGCACACCGCCCGCGGATGCCGCACAGCGCATCCGTCTCGTGATGCTGGTGAACGACGTGTCGTTGCGCAACCTCATCCCTGGCGAGCTCGCCAAGGGCTTCGGCTTCCTGCAATCCAAGCCCTCTTCCGCGTTTTCGCCGGTGGCGGTCACACCCGACGAGCTCGGGTCGGCCTGGGACGGTGCGCGGCTGCACCGACCGCTCGAGGTCTGGATCAACGGACAGCCCTTCGGCCGCGCCGATGCCGGTGTCGACATGACTTTCAGCTTCCCGGAGCTGATCGCACACGCCGCCAAGACCCGCGCGCTCGGTGCAGGCAGCATCATCGGCTCGGGGACCGTGTCGAACCGCGATGCCGGAGGCGGCCCCGGCAAGCCGATCGCAGACGGCGGCGCCGGCTATTCATGCATCGCCGAACAACGCACGGTGGAGACGCTGCGCGACGGCGCGCCCCGCACGCCGTTCCTGCAGGCCGGTGACCGCGTACGGATCACGATGAACGATGCGGACGGGCGCTCCATCTTCGGATCGATCGATCAGCAGGTCGTCCCACATGGATGAGCAGGACGGCGGGCCGCTATTGCTCGCCCGTTTCCTGCCCTACCGCCTCTCGGTGCTCGCCAACCGCGCGAGCAGCTCGCTCGCCGGCCAATACTCTCAACGCTTCGGCCTGAGCATCCCGCAATGGCGGGTGATCGCTGTGCTCGCGAACGAGCCCGGGATCTCGGCGGTCGAGGTAGCCGAGCGCACAGCCATGGACGAGGTCGCGGTCAGCCGCGCGGTGAGCACGCTGCAACGCGACGGTCGGATCGACCGGCGTCCCGACGCCGCCGACGGCCGGCGTTCTCGGCTCGCGCTGTCCGCCGCGGGACAAGCGGTCTATGCCGAGGTCGTCCCGCTTGCGCGCCGCTTCGAGCATCGACTGTCCGCCGCACTGACCCCTTCCGACCGGATGGCGCTCGATCGCATCCTCGATCGGTTGCTCCACGAATTGGCGCCTACTTCTACAGGCCCCGAAGAGGCGTCCCCGTCCTCGCGTATCATCGACGACAGAACGACCTGAGGAATGCCGATGCGAACTTCGATCCCACGCCGACGCCTCTCACTGATCGACCGGATCATCGTCGCAGCACGCGGCAAGCGGGGCGCGCCGCGCGCCGATCTGCTGCGCAGCTACTTCATCGGTGTCGACGAGGAAGAACTGGCAACGCGACCCCCGCTCGAGGCGCTCGCGCTGGCCGCCCGACATGTCGCGCTGGCGGAGCGCCGGCGTCGCGGCGAGACGCTCATCGAAGTGCTGGCGCCACAGCCCGCCCCCGTCGGTAAGCGCCCCGTCAGTCAGGTGTTGATCGTCACCGACGACCGGCCCTTCCTCGTCGATTCGATCGGTCTCGCATTCGCTCGCGCCGGCGTCGGCGTACACACGCTCATCCATCCGGTGATGCAGGTCGAGCGCGACCGCCAGGGACGACTGCTGAGCGCGGTGGCCGCAGACGCGGCACCCGCCATCGGTAAGGAATCCTGGCAACTGCACGAGATCGACCCGCTGTTCGATGCGGAGGTCCGCGAGGCGCTCGTGACGCTGTTGCACGCGGGATTGGCGGATGTGCAGGCCGCCGTCGAGGATTGGCGGCCGATGCGTGAACGCATGCGCGACGCCGCACGCGCCCTCGGCGAGCCCATCAAAGCCGGACACGGCGCGCGCCGAGCCGGAAGCGCCCCCATCCGCGAGGAATCGGTCGCGTTGCTCGAGTGGATGTCCGGCGCGCACTTCGTCTTCCAGGGCTACGAGCATCTGCGGATGCGTCAAGGCCGGATGCGCCGCGTCGCACGCAGCGGCCTCGGGATCCTCCGCGAAGCAGGCGCAGACGACACCGCCTCGGCCACCCACGACGGACCGTTGCACATCACCAAATCGCACCGCCGCTCAACGGTGCATCGGCCCGGTCATCTCGACCAGATCTCCGTCCGCGAGCACGACGGGCGCGGGCGGGTGGTGGGTGAGCACCGCTTCCTCGGACTGTGGACGGCGACCGCCTATTTCGCCGCACCGGCAGAGATCCCATTGGTGCGGCGCAAGGTGGATGAAGTCGTCGCCGCCTTCGGGCTCGACCCGACCAGCCACGACGGCAAGGCCGTGCTGGCCGTGCTCGAGACCTGGCCGCGCGACGAACTCTTCCAAGCGAGCGTGGCGGAACTCGTGGGCTTCGTGCGTGGCGCAGTGAACCTCTACGAGCGACGCACGACCCGCCTCCTCATGCGCCATGACGATGCCGGCGGTTTCTGGTCTTGCATGGTGTTCGTGCCCCGCGACCGTTACACCACCGAAGTCCGGCTGCGTATCGAGCGATCACTGCTCGCGCGTTGCGGAGGGGATGACCTCGAGTCACAGGTACAGATCGCGCTCTCGCACCACGCGCGCTTGCATGTGACGATCCGCGGCGGCAAGGCGTCGCTGGGCACACCGGTAGACGAGGCAGCGCTCGGACGCGAGATCGAGGCCGCCGCAGCCACTTGGCAGGACGGCCTGCAGGAGGCGCTCTACGCGGCGCTGCCAGCCGAACAGGCGGCACGGTTGCTGTTGCGTCATGGCACGCGTTTCCCTGCTTCTTACGAAAGCGAGGTCGCCCCGGCAGAAGCCTTGGCCGATGTGGCCGCGCTGGAAGCGCTCGCGCTCGACCCCGCGCAACCGCAGTTGCGTCTCTGGCGTCCGAGCGGATCCCCTCGCAGCCGTGTGCACCTTCGCGTCGCGCGCCGTGGCGGCCCCGCACCGATCGCAGAGCTGCTGCCGGTGCTCGAGAACTTCGGCCTGCGCATGCTCGCCGAGCGTCCCTGGCGGATCGCACCCCTCGCGGACCCGGCGTCACCGCTCGCCGACGATGTCGCACTGCAGGATTTCGAGCTGGAGCTGCGCGAGGCGCCCACCGCCACCGATCCGTTGCGCGCCGGTGAGCGGTTCCTCGACGCGGTGCGCGCGGTGCGCGCCGGCGATCTCGACGATGACGCCTTCAACCGCTTGGTGCTGCTGACCGCGCTCGATGGACACGAGGCGAGTGTGCTGCGGGCCTGCTGTCGCTGGCTGCTGCAGACCGGCATCCCTTTCAGCCTCGCTTACATGGCGCGCACGCTCGCCGCCCATCCCGCCCTCGCCACCGATCTGTGGCGGCTCTTCACGCTGCGCCTCGCCCCGGTATCGGGTGTCGCTGCGGAGCGCGCGGCGGCGCGTGCCGCCGCACGGCTCGTCGAACGGTTGCAGCAGCGGCTCGAAGCGGTCTCGCACGCCGACGAAGACCGCATCCTGCGTGCCTTCCTCGGCGGCATCCTCGCCACGCTGCGGACCAACTTCTTCCAACGCGATGCGGCAGGTGGCCGTCGCCCCGCGCTCGCCCTCAAGATCGATCCGCACGCGGTGGCTGGTCTGCCGCTGCCACGTCCGTACCGCGAGATCTATGTGCTCGGACCGCGCGTGGAGGGCGTGCACCTGCGGATGGGCGAAGTGGCGCGTGGCGGACTGCGTTGGTCCGACCGGCGGGAAGACTTCCGCACGGAGGTCCTCGGCCTGATGAAGGCCCAGAACGTCAAGAACACGCTGATCGTACCCGTGGGCGCCAAGGGCGGTTTCGTGCCGCGCCGGTTGCCCGTCGGCGGCTCACGGGATGCGATCCAGGCAGAGGGCGTAGCCGCCTACCGCCTCTACATCGGCGCCCTGCTCGACATCACCGACGACATCCAGGGCAAGCGCATCGTACCGCCTGCCGCCGTACGCCGACTCGATGGCGACGATCCGTACCTCGTGGTCGCCGCCGACAAGGGCACGGCGACCTTCTCGGACATCGCCAACGGCATCTCGGTGGAGCGCGGCTTCTGGCTCGGTGACGCGTTCGCCTCCGGCGGGTCGGCAGGTTACGACCATAAGAAGATGGGCATCACCGCGCGCGGCGGCTGGGAATGCGTCAAGCGACATTTCCGCGAGATCGGCGTGGACACGCAGTCGCAGGCGTTCACCGTCGCCGGCATCGGCGACATGTCGGGCGATGTGTTCGGCAACGGCATGCTGCTCTCGCGCCAGATCCGCTTGGTCGCAGCGTTCAACCATCAACACGTGTTCATCGATCCCGCCCCGGATCCGGCGCGATCGTTCGCCGAGCGTGCACGGCTCTTCGCGCTGCCGCGCTCGGGCTGGAGCGACTACGACAAGCGCGCGCTGTCCCGCGGCGGCGGCGTGTTCGAGCGCAGCGCGAAATCGATCACACTCCCGGCCGAAGCACGTGCGCTGCTCGGCATCGAGACCGCAGCCGCGACGCCGAACGAGATCGTGCGCGCGATCCTGCGCCTGCAGGTCGACCTGCTCTGGAACGGCGGTATCGGCACCTACGTGAAGGCCTCGACCGAATCCCATGCGGCAGCAGGCGATCGGACCAACGATGCGGTCCGCATCGACGGAACCGAGCTGCGCGCCAAGGTGGTCGGCGAAGGCGGTAACCTCGGCTTCACCCAGCGCGGTCGGGTCGAGTTCGCGCTCGCGGGCGGACGTATCAACACCGACTTCATCGACAACTCGGCCGGCGTCAACACTTCGGATGTCGAGGTCAACCTCAAGATCCTGACCAACGCCGTGGAAGCGGGGGGTCGTCTGCGTCGAGCCGATCGAGACAGGCTGCTCGCGCGCCTCACCGACGAAGTCTCCGCTCTGGTGCTGCGCAACAACTACCTGCAAAGCCAGGCGCTCTCCACGCTGGAGCTGCATGTCCATGGCCGCCTGCCGGAGCTCCAGGGCCTGATCGGCAGCCTTGAACGCAGCGGTGAGCTGAACCGCGCCGTCGAGCATCTGCCTGATGACGAAGCGCTCACGCAGCGCCGCAAGCAAGGTCAGGCGCTCACCCGGCCGGAACTGGCCGTGCTGCTGTCGTACTCCAAGATCTGGCTGACCCGGCAGCTTCTCGCCTCGGATCTTCCGGAGGACAAAGGTTTCGCCAAAGAATTGATGCGGTATTTTCCGGCCGCCGTCCGCGCCCGTTTCACGCCGGATATCCGTCGTCACCGGTTGCGGCGGGAGATCGTGGCCACGGCGGTCACCAACAGCCTGGTCAACCGCATGGGTCCGACCTTCGTCGGCCGGGCCTGCTCGGACACCGGCGCCAGCGCCGCCGATGTGGCACGCGCTTGGGGCATCGCCCGAGACGCTTTCGAAGCACGCGCACTGTGGGGGTCGGTCGAGGCGCTCGACAACAAGGTACCCGCTGCCGCCCAGTACGCCATACATGGCGAATCGGCGCGGCTGCTGCGCCACGCGACGGTCTGGCTGCTGCGCCGACGACCCGGACGGTTGGCCGTCGCCGAAGCCGTCGCGGAATACACCGCACCGATCGCCTGCCTGCGGCGCAGCCTGCCGCGGGTCCTCGAGGGTCTGGCGCTCGAGACTTGGCGCAGCACCCGCGACCGGCATGTCGAGTCGGGCGTCCCGGTGTCCGTCGCCGAAGAGGCCGCCGGCCTCGACGCCCTCGATGCCGCGCTCGACATCTGCGAACTCGCGCGCAACGGCGGCCGAGCGGCGGGACCCGCTGCCATCGAGACCGTTGCCCGCGCCTGGTTCGGCGTGTCCGCACGGCTCGGTCTGGATCTGCTCGCCACCCGCATCGACTCGTTGGCGGTCGATGGGGCGCTCCACGCGAAGGCCCGCTCCGGCATCCGCGACGGTATGCGCAGTTCGCAGGTCCGCATCCTCGCCCGCTTGCTGAACGACACCCTGCCAGGCGTTGCTCGGAGCGACCGAGGATGGACGGGGCGATGGGACGCATGGGCGGCAACGCGGGCTGTCCAGCTCGAAGCTTGGCAGCGCACGCTGCGCGAAGTGCAGGCGAGCGGTGGCGCGGATTTCGCGTCGCTCTCGGTCTGCGTCGAAGCGCTGCGGACGCTGGCGGATTGAACGGTCCGACGGCTTCGGACCTCTCCGAGGACCGGCCACGCCTGTCGCTATGCATCACCACGCACGCCCGGGCTGACGCGCTGGCGGCCGTGCTCGCCTGCGTGGCCGCACAGACCTCTGCACCGGATGAGATCCTCGTCGCCGAGGACGGCGAGGATCCCGCGACGGCCGCGCTGCTCGCCTCCGACAAGGGGTCACGGCCGCCGCTGCAACACATCCAGCAACCGCATCTGGGCTTCCGGGTCGCTCGCCTTCGAAACCTCGCGCTCGCCGCTGCGCGCGGCGACTACCTCGTGTTCGTCGACGGCGACATGCTGCTGCATCGCGGCTTCATCGCCGATCATCGACGCTGCGCCCGTCGCGGTCACTATACCCAAGGCGTGAGGATCAACCTCGATGAGCGCACGAGCCGCAGGCTGCTCGACGATCCCGCATCTGCGCCGCAGCGCTTTCCGGGGGCCACTTCCCAGGGGCGCTTCGGGATCCGACGGCTCGCGCTCTGTCATTCACCGGCGTTGCAACCGCTGTTGCGCAAGGCAGGGACCGCGCTGCTGGCGGTCAAATCCTGCAACCAGGGTTTCTGGCGCGAGGATCTGCATGCCGTGAACGGCTGGGACGAGCGGTTCGAGGGCTGGGGCCCCGAAGACAAGGAACTGTGCGCGCGGCTCGAGCATCACGGCGTGCATCGACAAGCGCTGCTGGCAGGCGGCATCGCGTGCCACCTGCACCACCCTCCCGCCTCACGCGCACGGCGCGCACTCAATGAATCCCTGTTGGCGGAGACGGTCGCTGCACGAGCCGTGCGCTGCGCACGAGGCGTCGCGGATCACCGGCCGGGGACCGTGCCGACCGAGGGCGCGGCCCCGAGGGATCAGCTGCATGCTAGGATTTAAGGCTGTTCAAGATCCATGAGAGCTGCGATGACCACCGGACAGACCGCTTCAGATCGACCGACACCCGGCCGATTGATCCTCGCCCGCCACGGCCAGAGCACCTGGAACGTCGACAACCTTTTCACCGGCTGGACCGATGTCGACCTCTCCCCGCTCGGTCGTGAAGAGGCTGCGCGGGCCGGTCAGGAACTGCTGCGCGAGGGCATCAGCATCGACCTCGCCTTCACCTCCGTGCTGAAGCGGGCGATCCGCACGCTCTGGATCATGCTCGACACGATGGACCGGATGTGGATCCCGGTGGAGCGCGACTGGCGCCTCAACGAGCGCCACTATGGCGCGTTGCAAGG
Organism: Proteobacteria bacterium UBA964; assembly: GCA_002292945.1. Lineage (GTDB taxonomy): Bacteria > Pseudomonadota > Gammaproteobacteria > Steroidobacterales > Steroidobacteraceae > UBA964. The sequence continues at coordinate 9,119 of DBCG01000074.1, forward strand.
CCTCAACAAGGCGGAGACCGTGGCGCGCCACGGCGAGGCCCAAGTGAAGATCTGGCGACGCAGCTACGACATCCCGCCGCCGCCGCTCGCAGCCGATGATCCGCGCCATCCGCGCTTCGATCCACGCTACGCCCGCGTCAGCCCCGAATCGCTGCCCGCGACCGAGTCGCTGGCCGATACCCTCGCACGCGTCGGGCCGTACTTCGAATCACGGATCGCGCCGGAGCTGCTCGCCGGCCGCAATGTGCTGATCACCGCGCACGGCAACAGCCTGCGCGCGCTCATCAAGATGCTCGACGGTGTGTCTGAAGCAGAGATCGTCGAGCTCAATGTGCCGACCGGCGTCCCGCTCGTGTATGAATTCACGCCGGGGTCAGCGGGGCTGCAAGCTTCGGGTCGCCGCTATCTGGGCGACCCCGAGGCGATCCGTGCGGCCGCCGAGGCGGTGAGACGCCAGACCGAGAAGCGCTGAGCGCTCACGGCGCTACCGGCGACACGCTACCGGGGACGCGTCAGTGCTGGTCGCCCCGCGAGGGCGACCGGAGTTTCTGCGAGGCGGAACGCAACGCGCCCATGGCGTCCGAGCCCGGCGCCCAACCGTCGTAACGCCCGCCCTCAGTTTTCGCCAACTCGCGCAGGCGGGCCGCAGCGGCGCGGATCCCGACCTCGTTGACCTGCATCGTCTTGCGGGCATGCAGACTGATCGGCAGATCCTTCGGACCGTCGATGGAGCGGACGTCCGGCGTGAAGAGGTCTTCGACGAGACGGGCGGATACTCGGTCTGCGGCCTCGAGCGAGGGCATTGCGAGGAAGAAGTCCACGTCCATGGGCTTGAACGGATCCATTCCGCTGCGCCGCAGGCGTTCGACGAAACGCGTGTCGTAATCGTCCTCGCGGGCATCGCGCAGTGCCCTGACCTTCTGGAAGATCCGCAGGAGGATGACCACGGCGCCGACGGCCAACAGCAAGAGCATGTAGTCCATCAGGTGTCCCCGAAGTCTGTCGTGGGTCCGCCGGTCACTCGTCCTGCGCGATGGTGATGCGCAGTCCGTCGAGCGCATCGGTCATGTCGACCTGACAGGACAGACGCGAACCTTCCTTGTGGTGAGCGAGTTCCTGCAGCAACTCGCGCTCGTCCGACATCGCTGCGGGCACTTTGGCGAGCCATGCCGGATCGATGTAGATGTGGCAGGTGGCGCAGGAGCACATCCCGCCGCAGATGGCCGCAACGCCATATTCGAGCTCGCGAAGGGTCTCCATGACCTTGAGGCCAGCGCGGGCCTCGACTTCGTGCTGTTGTCCGTCGCGGTCGGTCACGATCAACTTGGGCATGGGCGGGATCCTGCGGGAATCGGCTGGGAAAGCGGTCGCTAGTTTGCCTAAGCGCTGTCCGGGATACCAGTACGCAGCGCCTGCCAGAGCGCATCGAGCAATCGCCGCAGACGGACCTTGGCGTCGAAACCGGCTCTACGCTCACTCGGTACGGCAGCGGCCCAATCGGGCGGCGGCGAGGGCGTACCGGCCACCAGCGCTGCCAGGTCATCATCGACGTCGCCGGCATGGGCGTACTCCCAATCGAGCAACAACCAACGGCCGTCGGTGCAAAGAAGGATGTTGCCCGGCGTCAGATCGCCATGCACCAGGCAGGCCGGTGCTGCCGCCGCGCGGACGCAGGTCTCCTGCACGGCATGCCACTGCCCGATCGCGGCGGAAAGCTCGGCGTCGAACACACCCGCCACCTCCGGCGACTGTGCGGCGAGCCGCTGATGCAGCGCGCGCACGCGCCCCGCCAGATCGAGCGTCGGCAGATCCGGCGCCGGCACCCGGCGCAGCCGCGCGAGGATCTCGAGCATCGCCGCGCATCTTGCAGGCCGCTGCGGCCAATCGGGCTCTAGCGGTCGGCCATCCAGCCACGGCATCGAGATCCAGCGCGCCTGCAGGTCGAAGGCGAGCACCGGCGGGGCGAGACCGCGCTCTGCCGCCAACCGCTGCGCGATGACCTCCGATGGAAAATGTGCGCCGAGCACCGATTGGGCCGCCGGATGCCACTCTCGACGCAACAGCGGCCCTTCGGCGCCCTCGATGCGCTGCAGGCGATGCAGCCCGCTGCCGCGCGGCAGCGTCACCCGTCCCGCTCCGCTGCGTCGCTCATGGTGTCACGCGACCAACGCCGCAGACCGACGAGCGCTATCGTGAAGTACACGACATACAAGACCGAGACGAGCGCCAAACCTTGGCTCAGATAGAGCGCGAAAGATGCGGCGTTCACGATCAACCAATAGTGCCAGTTCTCGAAGATCGCACGGGCTGTGAGCCAGGTGGCGAGCAGACTCCCCAATGTCACGGCTGCATCGAGGCGCGGCCATGCCGCATCGGTCCAACTCGCGAGCAAGGGCGCCAAGGCGAGCGTGCCGAGCACGATCGACAGCAGGGCCCAAGCGTGATGACGCATGGGCCAACGGCCGATGGTCACCCGCCTATCGCCCTGCCCCGATCCGCGCGACCAGTTGCGGTAGCCGTAGACGGCCATCACCACATAGAGCGATTGCAGCGCAGCCTGCAAGGGCAGCCGCGCCCCTGCAGCGAGCCATGCGAGCAACGCCGACGAAACAGCCCCGAAGATCCACGCCCGACGGTCACGCCGGACCGCGAGCACCGCGTAGCCGAACCCCGAAAGCAAGGCCAAAGATTCGGTCGGCGAGGATGCGCGCAGCTGTGCGATGGCCTGTTGCAGGAACTCCATGCGTAGACCGTCCCGCCGCGCCGCTCAGCGCAGGGTCCATGAGACGGTGAGCCCCGCCTGCCGCGGGTCCGTCTGCTGGACATAGAGCTTGTCGGGGAAATCCGGCGGCTCGTTGCCGAAGAAGAATCCGCGCTGCGCGCAGGTCCGATCGAGCGCATTGCGCAACCACAGATTCGCGCTCCATCGCGGCGTCTCGTAGCCGGTCCGCAGCGCTACCTGGGTGCAGGCCTGCGACCGCTGGTCGTGGCTGTCGGAGAAATAGAAGGCCTCGGCGTGCTGCAGGTCGAGGCGCGCGAAGAGGCCGTGGACGGTGCGCCAATCGACGCTGAGCGAGTACTGGCCACGCGGCGCATGCGCCTGGTCACGGCCCGAGAGGTCCCGGTCGTCGGGACGATAGTCGGTGAACGGCGAACGCAGCAGCGCTGCCGTGCCCTGCAGGGTCAAGGTCGGCGACGGACGCCACGACAAGGCGCCCTCGAGGCCGTAGTTGGCGCCACGCGCGGCGTTGTCGGTGAGATAGATGAACGAGAGGGGATCACCCGGATCGACCTGCACGGACGTGCTCACCTGCTGAGCGCGTCGCCACATGTGGAACACCGCGACCTCGGCGGTCAATCGCCGTCCGTCATCCGCATGTTTCCAACCAAGCTCGAGACTGTAGAGCCCTTCGGCGTCGTAGACCCTGCGCGTCGTCGGGATCGCCGCACCGATATTGAAGCCACCGCCCTTGTAGCCGCGGGCGAACGACAGGTATCCGAAGCCGCCCTCCTCCGGCCGGAACTCGAGCGTCAGGTCACCGCCCCACAGGGTCTCGACGGGCTCGAGTGCACTGCCGTCGGTGTCGCCATAGCGCACCGCCCGTCGCTCGAGCCGCAGCCCGGCGCTGGCGCGCCAGCGCGACGCGAAGTCGCGCTGCAGCGTGCCGTAGGCGGCGAGCGTACGGGCGCGGTAGTCGGAGACCAACCCTCGATAGACCTCTCCACCGTACAGATCCAGCTGGTCGTTACGCTCGTCGACCTGAGAGGCGTAGAGACCGGTCACCCAATCGAAGTCCCCGGCGGAACGCAACCGCAGATCCTGGGAGACGGTACGGTGACCTCTCAGGAAACGCGAAGTGAAGTCGTATCCGGGGTCCGCGCCCCAATCACCATCGAAGGAATAGACGATGTCCGCATCGGCGATCGCCGTCACGCTGCGCAATGTCAGTTCGTCCTCCCGCTCGAGCGTGACCGACATCCCGCGCGAGAGCTGCCGGTCGCGCCCCGGTTGGTCCGAGCGGGTGATGCGCGAGTTGTCGAGCGCGAAGGCGTCGAAACCGTTGTCCTGTTCGACCCACAGCGTCGACACATCGGCTGTCCATCCCTCGGCGGGCGCGAACGCAGCACGAAAGCGCAATGTCCGTTCATCGAGTCCGTTGGTGTCGTCGCGGCCGAGCGTCGCATTGCGTCGCGAGCCGTCGCTGCGATGACGCTGCACGACCGCACGCCATGCGCCCCCATCCCCGCCCCAGCGACCTCCGAGCCGACCACCCGCGACGACGCCGAGGGCGATCGTAGAAGCTTCACCGGCCGTCGATTCAAGACGCAGCAGCGGCTCGGGCTGCGGCGCGGCGGTGGAGAGGTTGATGAGTCCGGCGAGCGCATTGGCGCCGAGGGTCGTCCCCTGCGGTCCACGCAACACCTCCACCTGGCCGAGGTCGAGCAGCGTCGCAGGCATCCCGACCCCGGAGAAATCCATGCCGTCGATCAGGAACCCGACCGACGGGTTGGGGGCGCCCTGCCATTGGTCGGTCTCGCCGATGCCGCGCAACTGGAAGTAACGCGGACGCGAGGTTCCCGAGGCCCAATTGAGGTTCGGCACCAGTCCGAGGACATCCTGCAGGTGCTGTACGCCCGCGCCACGCAGCGTCGCCGGGTCGAGCACCGTGGCACTGACCGGGGTCTCGGCGAGCGGTGCCGGACGCAACCGCGCCGTGATCACGACCTCCTCGAGCGTGTCGGCTGACGCAGACACGCAAAGCGGGGACGACAACAGCAACCCCAGCCAGACGGCCGGGCACGACGATGGGCGCGAAGTGGACACCTTCTTCCTCCGCCGGCATTAACCGGATCAGGTTCTAGGGTTCGGCGCACTGCGCGCCGTCTCAGGCCTTACGACCACCCCTGGGTCTGTACATTTTCTCTGACATATCAGGCCTCTGCAAGCATGCCCAGCGATGACCATGCATCCCTCGTGGGGCTCGCCTACAATCGCGCCGCGCGCGGTCCGCAGGGCGGGTCGTCAGCGCAAGGAGCCGGGCCATGACCAAGACCGTCCAACTGTGCCGTGTCGACGCCTTCACTCAGCAACTCTTCACCGGGAACCCGGCGAGCGTGGTGCTGGGCGCCGAGCGGCTCTCCGACGAGGAGATGTTCGCGATGGCCCGCGAACTCAACAACGGTGACACCGCCTTCGTGTTGCCGCCCGACGGCGACGACCACGACCTGCGGGTACGCTTCTTCACGCCGCGCACCGAATCAGGTTTCGTCGGCCATGCCACGGTGGCCACGCACTTCGTGCTATCGCGCGTCCCGGGTGCGCCGAAGCGTCTGCGCCAACGCCAGAAAGCAGGCATCGTCGATGTCGAGGTGCGCGGCGAAGGGCCGGATCGGCGCATCGCCGTACGCCAGAGCGCACCGCCTCTCGGGCGCGAACTCAACGAGCGTGAGCGCCTCGCGGTGCTGGATGCCCTCGCACTCTCTAGCAACGATCTCGACCCGCGCTGCGAGATGCGCATCGTGGGCGGCGCCGGCAACCGGCTGCTGATCGGCGTGCGTGGCCCGCAGCAACTGAAGGCGATGAAGCCCGACTTCAACCGCCTCAACACCCTGTCCGCACAGCTCGGCGCCGCCGGACATTTCGTCTTCACGCTCGATTCCCAGATCGAAGGCTGCCTGACGGCGTCGCGGATGTTCTGTCCGGCGATGGGCATCCCGGAGGATCCGGTGAGCGGCAACGCCCACGGCCTGCTCGGCGCCTACCTTTTGCACCACGGGCTGCTGCCGCGAGACACCGACCGCGCCGCGTTCTCGGGCGCCCAAGGTCAGTCGATGCAGCGTCCCGGGCGCGTCGATGTGGAACTCGAGTTCGCCGACGGCGCACTCGCCGGCGTCTGGATCATCGGCAGCGCCACGATGGTGTTCGAGACGTCGATCAGTCTCTGAAGCGAGGATGGCCCACGGGCCACCGCCAGCGGAGCAGAACGTCGAGCATGTGCGCGGCCAAGGCGCCGAGCAACCACATCGCCACGAGCATCCAAGACTGGTCGAGCAGTGCGGCCCGCACCGCCATCATCAACAAGCCGCCCGACACGAGATTGCCGAGATACTCGCGCAGCGCGAGGCCTGTGCGCCGTCGGTACCAGAGCCACGACAACGCCGCGGCCTCCAGCGCGATCAACGCGACGATCGCAAGCAGCAGGCTGCCATCGGCGAAGCGTGCGGCGAGCATGCGGTCGAGGTTGAGGGATCAGGTCGGCGCGAGGCCGAGCAGGTGTGCGACATCCTTGAAGAACACGCGCACGTGGGCCATCGGATCGCGTCGCACCAAGCGTTTGTGCATGTACGACTCCCAGGTGAGGCGCTGCACATCGGGGTCCTGGCACATCTTCACGAAGCGCTCGCGGCGGGCGTCGCTCGAATACCAGAAGCGCTGCAGCAGACCGAGCACCCAGAAGACACGGCCGTGCTGCGCCATGAACTCGCGGCGCGCGCTTTTGAGCGCACGAGGATCGCGGCTCTCGAGGCAGCGCATCAGCGCATCGGCGGCCATGCGACCGCAGGCCATCGCGTAGTAGATGCCCTCGCCCGAGGCCGGGGCGACCACGCCGGCGGCATCGCCCGCCACCAGCACATCGCTGCCGTTGTCCCAGCGTCGCAGCGGCTTGAGCGGGATCGGCGCGCCCTCGCGCCGCACCACCTCGGCGCCCTCGAGCCCGGCGATGCGCCGCAGGTCGACGACGGCGTGGCGGATCGAGAACCCTTTGTGCGCCGTGCCGGCGCCCGCGCTGATGGTGTCGCCATGCGGGAACACCCAAGCATAGAAATCCGGCGACAGCTTGCCCTGATAGTAGACATCGCAGCGGCTGCCGTCGTAGCCCGACGGCTGCGACTGCGGCGTGCGCAGGATCTCGTGATACGCGTACACGAAGGGGGTCTCGCGGCCGCCGGCGATGCACTGCCTCGCGACCTCGGATCGCGCACCGTCAGCCCCGAGCACGAGACGCGCGCGGACCCGACGGGTCGCTTCGACGCCCGGCCGGTCGGCGGCGCCGTCTGCGGCAGCGGATTTCGGCGTGAAGTGCAGGATCGCGCAACCATCGGTATCGCGCGTCAATGATGTGAAAGTGCCCGACTCGCGCGATGCCCCGTTGCGCTGCGCGCGATCGCGCAGCCACTCGTCGAAGACCTCACGATCGACCATGCCCACGTAGCCGCCGTCGATCGGCATGTCCACGGCCTTCGCGCTCGGCGAGAGCATCCGTGCCGACGTGATTCGGGCCACCAGCAGTTCCGACGGTATCTGGAACTCCTCGACGGCCTTCGGCGGGATCGCGCCACCGCAGGGCTTGATGCGACCGGCGCGGTCGAGCAGGAGCACTTTCCAGCCACTGCGTGCGAGATCATCGGCGGCGGTCGCGCCACAGGGCCCACCCCCGACCACCACCACATCGTATTCAGGGACATCGTAGTCAGTCATCGGCGCGCTCATGTCAGTTCCTCCCGGCCGGCGCCCAGCGCCCGCCCGTTTCAGTCCCGGCCGACCCGGCGACCGACTCGGTGTCCTCGCGGCTCAGACGCATCGCATACAGCGTCGCCAAGACGAACAGCACCGCTTCGGTGACGAACACCACACCATAGGCGAGCGGGGCCGAGCCGCTGGCCGCCTTGGCGAGATCGACGGCACCGGTGGCGAGGATGCCGCCCAAGCCGAAGGCGACGGCCTGCGCGGCGCCCCAAAGACCCATCCGCGTGCCCTCGCGCGACTCGCGACCGCGTCCGACAAGCCCCATCATCGACCCGATCGCCGCCACGGCGAACGCGCCGTTGGCGAGACCCAGCATGAAGACCGTGGCGCGCAGCGGCCATGCCTGCCCGACCAAACCGCCGATCGCGAGCAGCACCAGCATCGCGGCAGATCCGACGCAACCACCGATGGTCCAAGCCCGCAGGGAACCGAAACGGGTCGCGGCGCCCGCGGTGCAGATCACAGCGACCACGATCATGCCGATCAGCACACCGCCGCTCTGCAGACCCGAGAGCCGCGTAGAGTCGGCCGGGCTCAACCCGAACACCGTGCCGGCGAACGGCTCGAGCACCAGGTCCTGCGCGCTGTACGCGAGCATCGACATGAAGACGAAGCTCGCGAGCCGCCGCGAATGGGGCTCCTGCCAGACCTCGCGCAGCGCCGTCCGGAAATCTGACGGTGGCGCCGCTCGCGAGGCCGCCGTCTGCGCGTCACCCGATGCGCCGCGCGGCCGCTCGACGCCCCAGACCGCGAGGCAGGTCACGAGGAATGCGCCTGCGGCGATCACGGCGGTGACCTCCACCAGACGACCGAGGGAGAACGGGTCGAGCATCTCACCCACGATGACCGTGGTGACGATGAATCCGGCGATCATCATGACCCAGGTGACGGTCGCCGCCGCGGCGAGGCGGGTCGGCGCGACACTGGTCGAGATCAGCACCAACAGCGCCGTACCACAGGCACCCACGCCAAGACCGACCGCGACGAACGCCAGCACGGATAACGCGATGCCCAGGGCGAGGTCCGACGGCATCAAGGCGGTCGCCAGCGTCGCGCCCACGGCGCCGGCGCCGAGCACCGCGATGCCGCCGACGATCCACGGTGTGCGCCGACCACCGATATCCGAGCCGTAGCCGAGTCGCGGACGCAGCACTTGGACGAAGTAGTGGATGGCGACCAGCACGCCGGGCAACAGGGCCGGCAAGGCGAGTTCGACGACCTGGACGCGGTTCAAGGTCGAGGTGGTGATCACGACGAGCGCGCCGATGGCCGCCTGTACGAGACCCAGCCGCACGATGCCGAGCCATCCGAGGAACGCGCCGGAGCCGGCGGAGCGACGATCAAAGGTCATTCGGTGGCACCTCTTGCGGACGGGCGGGTCAAGCGGGCGGGCGGATCGCGAACGCGCTGACCAGCATGCCGAGCACGTAGAGCGGCACGCCGGCGGCGTTGTACCAGACATCGAGTTCGGCCGGACGCTGCAGCAGACGCCGCATCATCAGCAACTGGCCGATGAGCAGCGCGGCGAGGATGCCGGCGTGCAGCGGACGATCCCACCAGAACAGCAGACCGATCACCGCGATCTGCGCGGCGGCCATGATGAGGCAGGCGACCTGCGCGGCACGGTCGACGCCGAGGCGGACGGGCAGTGAACCGACGCCCATACGACGGTCGCCCTGCACCGACTTGAAATCATTGAGCGTCATGATGCCGTGCGCGCCGACGCTCCAGGCCCATGCCAGCGCGAGGTTGCGCGCATCGGGCATGGCCGCGGTCATGACCGCGAGCGCGGTGAGCCACGGCACGCCTTCGTAGCAAGCGGCGACCGCCGCGTTGCCCCACCAACCGTTGCGCTTGAGGCGCAGCGGCGGCGCGCTGTAAGCCCAAGCGAGCGCGAGACCGACGGCCGCGGCGCCGAGCACCCACGGACCGAGCATCGCGGCGACCGCGAGCGAGACGAAGGTCCAGAAGATGGCGATGTAGAGCCCCCAACGGCCCGGCATCCGGCCCGAGGGGATGGGGCGTCGTGGTTCGTTGATGGCGTCGACATGCCGGTCGAACCAATCATTGACCGCCTGGCTGGTGCCGCAGACCAGCGGCCCGGCGAGCAGCACACCGAGCCCGATCAGCGCCCAGTGCCCGGATGGTGCGACACCGCTCGCGATGATGCCGCAGCCGAAGGCCCACATCGGCGGGAACCAGGTGACGGGCTTGAGCAGCTCGAGCGTCGCCGCCCAGCCAGGTCGCTGCCGAGGGAACAAACTGCTCGCCGTGCGTGCCATGACTGGAAAATAGCCATGACATCACCCACTGTCAACCTAACTTTACAGTTGGGCAGGGCTCAAGCCTGACCCCCGCCACCGCCCTCGTCGCCCTCGTCGCTCTCGAGGTCGCCCAGCCCGTAGCGGCGCAGCTTCACATAGAGACTCTGCCTCGACAGCCCCAGCATCTCGGCCGCCGAGGCCCGGTTGTCCCGGGTGAGCTCCAAGGCCGCTTCGATGCACAACCGCTCGATGACATCGGTGGTCTCGCGCACCAGCTCCTTGAGGGAGACCCGGCCGACGAGCTCGGTGAGCTGCTCCACCGAGCGCGTCAAGGCACGCGGACTGCGGCCCTCGGCCGCCCGTCGTCGTCGGATCGCGAAACCGAAAGCCGGTTCGTCTGGCGCCCCGAGCCGGGTGGCCGAGATCTCGACCTCGGCGCTGCCGCCGAGTTCGCCGCGTAACTGGGTGGCGAACAACCGCACCTCACCGCTTTCGCGCAGGTTGGCGAGCAACACCCCAAGATCCACGCCCGGGCGCCCGAGCCAACGCTCGAGCGACTCGCCTTGGGCCTGCTCTTCGGTGGCGACCTGCGCGACATCGACGAAGGCACGGTTCACCGCGAGGATGCGGCCGTCCGCGTCGGTGACCACCATTGCATCAGGCAGACGGTCGAAGACCTCGGGGATGCGGCTGCGCCCGGCAGCGCCCGAGCCGCCGAGCCCGTCGGCATGACCGTTGGGGGGACGCTGGGTCGCCGCAGCGGGGCCGACCGCCTCGATGCGCAGCAAGGCGTGCGAACTGTTCTCTTGCCGGAAGATCAGCGCCGGCAGGCGACACTCGCGGCGTTCATGCGCGAGGCGGGCCCGCAGCGGCTCAGCCCGTCCGACGGCACGCAGCGCCGCGAACCACTCGGGCAGCGCCCGGCCGCTCACGGCGTCCAGTTGTTCGGCGAACGGTTTGCCGACGATCTGACGGGCATCCTCACCGAGCAGCCGTGCCGCCATGGGATTGGCTTCCACGACTTTTTGGGTGCTGAGGTCGACCACCACGATCGGCTCCCCGCTCGACTGCAGCAACAACCGATAGCGGGCCTCCGCCAACCGCAGACGCGAGTAATCACGCTCGAGCGACTGCTCGGCTTCGATCAACCGTTGTTGCATCGCGGCAAGCGCGCGCAGATCGCGACCGAGGGCCAGTATCCGGCCGCTGTCGTCGAGCCGTCGCAAGGACCAGGAGATCGCGACCGTACCGCCCCCGGGCAAAGGATGGTTGGCGTGTCGCGCACGTGGGACCGGTGCGTCGATCTCGCCGAAGAGCAGTTCGACCTTGGGCCGACTGTCGACGGTGACGACGCTGGACATGGGCTGACCGATCCAGTCGCCCGCGAGGTCGGCGGCGAGTTCCTCGCTGCCGAACGCGATGTCGCGGATGATGCCGCGGCGATCCAGCACGAGCACGATATCGGCCGCTGCAGTGACGAGCCCGGCGACCGTTTCCGCAGCGAGTCCGTCGAGGGCCTTCCTTGGCGCCTTGAAGTTCATCTTTTAAGGTTCGCTTGTCAGTTTCCTAGACCTGCCAGATCGAGCAACTTCTGCGCCTTGACGACCGCATCGCGTCCATCGCGCGCCGTGGCGTCTGCTCCGACCAACGCGGCCCGCTCGGGATGCTCATCGAAGGGCAGACCACCGACCATGACCCGCAGGTCGGGGTTGAGGGAGGCGCGCCGCACCCGTCGCACCAACCCCGCCAGCGCTTCGGGTTGGTCGAGGGTGCTGACGGAGATGCCCACTATCGTGAACCACTCCCGCGCCAGCAACGAAATGATATCAGGCTCGGTCGCACCGGGCGCGTCCCAGACATCCCAGCGCGCCCGGCGCAAGAACTCACCGACCAATTGGGCGCCGAAGACATGCTGCTCACCGGGCATCGCGACGCACAATGCACGCGGCCCCGCCGGCAGCACCGTCTGCGCATCATCCATGCCGCGCAGATAGGCGCTGAACTTGTGCGCAAGATCCTGCAAGCGATGCAAGGCCACCGTGACTTCGACGAAATCACTGCGCTCGGTCGTCCACAGCTCGCCGAGGTACCGGGCCGAGGGCGCGAGCAGATCGAGGTAGATGGAATCGGCCGAGATGCCGGAGGCGTGCAGGTCGCGCATGAATGCGGTGGCTTCGTCGGTGCTTCCCTGCAGCACGATGCCGGTGAACCCCACCACCTCCGACTCCGCGGGACGGACGGCCTCGGAGGCGGTCTCGCCGGTCGCCGGCACCGCCTGGGGGGCCGAAGGATGGGTGAGCAACAACCTCGGGATGACTTGGGACTCGATGGCGCGCAGCAGCAGCCCATGCTCCATGGCACGCGACAGACCCTCGACGGGTTTCGACGTCATAACGAACCCTCCTCCATCCGAACGGCCGTCTGTGGGTTGCAGCCTGCTCGGTGGAAACCCCCCGACGCCACCCTCGCATAGATAGTCCGGGGCCTGTCAAATGTCAATCTGGCTTGATGTAAATAAAGATTGACACTTTTAAAGTGCCGTTCTAGATTTCGGTTCGGGTTCCAGTGGCGCGAGCAGCCCATGTCCCATGCCAAAAAGGCGGCCGGCGGTCGCCCCCTGTACACCCCCGAGGAACGGGTCCGGCGGGATCGTTCGCCTTGGACTTGGGTCCAGGCGGTCCTCGCACCGCTGCAGTTCCTCGCCTTCCTCGTCAGCCTCTGGCTGGTGCTGCGGTACCTGCAGACCGGAGAGGGTGCGGCAGCGGCCACCGCGTCGGTACTGATCAAGACCGCCTTCCTCTACGCCATCATGGTGACCGGCGCGATCTGGGAGCGCGAGGTGTTCGGCGTCTGGCTGTTCGCCCACAGTTTTTTCTGGGAAGACGTCGTGAGCATGGGCGTGATCGCGCTGCACACGGCTTATCTCTGGGCTTGGCTCACCGGCAGCCTCAGCCTCGAGGGCCAGATGGTGCTCGCCTTGGTGGCCTATGCCGCGTACGCCATCAATGCGCTGCAGTTCTTCCTGAAGCTTCGCGAGGCACGGCTTACCGCCGCGGCTGCGGCCGGTGCGGCAGCACCTGCGGGCGGATTGGCCCCGCAACCATGAGCCGTTTCGTACAACTGCTGCAGAACTCGCGGATGCTGCCTTTCGCAGATGCCGCCAGCGCCGACCTACCGATGCCGCGGCTGTTGCGTCTCGCGCTGTTCCAAGTCTCCGTCGGCATGGCGCTCGCGCTGCTCAACGGCACGCTCAACCGCGTCATGATCGTCGAGCTGAATGTCCCTGCGTGGCTGGTCGCGACGATGGTGGCGCTGCCGCTCTTGTTCGCGCCGTTCCGCGCCTTCCTCGGTTTCCGCTCCGATCACCACCGGTCGGTGCTCGGTTGGCGCCGAGTACCGTATATCTGGATGGGCACGCTGCTCCAGTACTGCGGCCTGGCCGTGATGCCCTTCGCGCTGATGGTGCTGAGCGGTACCGGACAGGTGGAACCACCCCCTTGGCTCGGACCCGGTGCCGCCGCGCTCGCGTTCCTCTTGGTCGGTGCCGGCTTGCACGCCACGCAGACCGCGGGACTTGCCCTCGCCACCGATCTCGCGCCCGCCGAGACCCGACCGCGTGTCGTCGCGCTGCTCTATGTGATGTTGTTGCTCGGCATGGTCGGCGGCTCGGTGGTGTTCGGCGCCCTGCTCAGCGGGACGTACACCCACCTGCGCCTCATCCAGGTGATCCAAGGTGCCGCCGTGGTCACGCTGGTGCTCAATGTCATCGCCATGTGGAAGCAGGAGGCGCGCGACATGTCGCGTACGACCGCTGCCGCAGCCCCAGCGCCGCGTTTCGGCGCCGCGTGGCGTGAATTCGCGGCCCCGGCTGGCACGCGGCGACTGCTCGTCGCCCTCGGCCTCGGCACCGCCGCGTTCAGCATGCAGGATGTGCTGCTCGAGCCCTACGGTGGCCAGATCCTCGGCATGCCGGTCGGTGCGACCAGCCTGCTCACCGCGCTCTACGCGGGCGGTGCGCTGATCGCGTTCGGTCTCGCCTCGCGTACGCTGCGACGCGGTGCCGACCCGCTGCGCGTCGCCGCCCGGGGAGCGCTCGTCGGGGTGCTCGGGTTCGCAGCGGTGGTGTTCGCCGATCCGCTGCAATCGACGATGCTGTTCCGCGCCGGCGCGGCCCTGATCGGTTTCGGCGGCGGGTACTTCTCTGTCGGCACGCTGCTCGCGGCGATGTCGCTGCGTGACAGCGACAACGGCATGGCGCTCGGCGCCTGGGGCGCTGTGCAGGCGACGGCGGGAGGGCTCGCGATCGCGGGCGGCGCAGCGGTATGCAACGCGCTCGGTGCGCTGGCGACCTCCGGCGCGCTGGGGCCGGCACTGGTCTCCCCGGCCACCGGTTACCTGTTCGTCTATCACATCGAGATCGCGCTGCTGTTCGGGGCGTTGATCGCGCTCGGGCCTTTGGTGCGCGTACGCCGCAGCACACCCGTGGGCAACGGTCTCGGACTGGCGGAGTTGCCTGGCTGAGGCCGGGCGTTCTTTTTTCGACAGGTCGCGGAACGCGGCCGATATGGAGCAACAGGGAGAGCACTGACATGGAATCGAACAGTTTCCTCGAGTACATCGACGCCGCGCAGGTCGCGCTGTACGGCTTCTGGATCTTCTTCGCCGGCCTCATCTGGTACCTGCACCGCGAAGACAAGCGCGAGGGTTACCCGCTCGACACGAACCGCGTCGACAAGTACGGCACACCGATCACGGTGGAAGGCCTGCCGCCGGTGCCCTGCCCCAAGACCTTCCGTCTCGCCGACGGCAGCACCATCCAGGCGCCGCGCGCCTCGGGTGCCGATCGTCGTCCGATCGCTGCGCGCCAGGTCGGCTGGGACGATCGCTTCGGTCCGGAGGTGGGCGCTCCGCTCGACCCGACCGGCGATCCGATGCGCGATGGCGTGGGCCCTGCCGCGTACGCCGAGCGTGCCGACCAACCGGAGCGGATGGTCGATGGTTCGCCCATGATCGTCCCGATGAGCTCGGTCGCGGGCTGGTCGGTCTCCTCGCGGGATCCCGATCCTCGTGGCATGGCGGTCATCGGTCTGGACGGCGCGCAAGCGGGCACGGTCCGCGAACTGTGGGTGGACAAATCCGAGCCGCAGATCCGCTACCTCGAGGTCGAACTGAGCCCCGGTGGCCGCGCGGTGCTGCTGCCCGCCGGCTTCGTGCGCTACGACGTCAAGGGCCGACGCGTGAAGGTGGCTTCGATCACCGCCGCGCAGTTCACCGGCGTGCCGGCCATCGCCGGCGGCGGTCAGGTGACCAAGCTTGAGGAAGACCGCATCCTGGCCTACTTCGGCAGCGGCCACCTGTACGCGGTACCGAGCCGCCTGGGCCCGGTGGTCTGAGCCATGGCGACGCCGGCGGTGTTCAGCGAGCACGACTCCGAGCCGATGCACGGCCTACCCGCGGTCCTGCCGCCGGGCGAGACGCTGTTGTGGCAGGGATCTCCGCAATGGCGATCCCTCGCCCTCAACGCTTATCGGGTACGGGCGCTCGCGATCTACTTCGCGGCGATCGTCGCAGCAAGGGGCGTGTACCTGTTCGCCGGCGGCGCCACCGTCGGTGAGACGCTCGCCGGCTGCGTCGGCCCGGCGGCGTTCTCGCTGGTGGGCCTCGCGCTGCTCACAGGTATCGCCGCACTCGCTGCGCGCAGCACCGTCTATACGCTGACCGATCGTCGACTGGTGATCCGGCAGGGCATCGCGCTCTCGAGCGCGCTCAACCTGCCGTTCACCGTGCTGCGCTCCGCCGACCTGCGCGAGCGTGGCGACGGCACCTGTGACATCGCGCTCTCGCTGCTCCCGGAACAGCGTGTGTCCTATCTTTGGCTGTGGCCGCATGTCCGGCCTTGGCGCATCAACCAGCCGCAGCCGATGCTGCGCAGCCTGCCCGATGCGACCCTCGTCGGTGAAGCGATCGGACGCGCTTTCGCGCAGGCGACCGCCGGCGGGCGCAGCGTCGCACCGCACGCCACACCCGCGCCGACCCACACCGACCACGCGATGGTCGGGGCTGCGGGATGAGTCAGGCGTCGACCGGCGGGATGCCCAGGCATGCCTTGGTCGGGGCCGCGATGTTGGTCATCGGAGCGATCTTGGTGGCGGCGTTCGGTCGCATGACCACGCCGGCGCCGGGCACCGCGCCACAGGCTGCCGTGGTCTCCTTCCACGATGTGCACTTCACGGACCGCCCTGACGGCAGCATCCTGGCGACCCTCGCCGATGGCCGTCCCCTCGGTACGCTCTCCATCGAGGAAGCAGGCTTCACGCGCGGCGTGATGCGCGGTTTCTCACGCGGCCGCCAACAGACCGGCAAGGACGCCGACGCACCGTATCGCCTCACCCGTCTCGCCGATGGCCGCTTCATCATGGAAGACCCCGGCACGCCGATGCGCATCGAGCTCGATGTGTTCGGCAGCGACAACGCCGCGACGCTCGCGCGGCTGTTCCGTGCCGGTGAGGCACTCACAGGCAAGGACGCCGACCCCACACCCACGCACGCCAGCGGGTGACCGCCTTGAGCGCAGCGATGCTCGCCGGCGCCGGAGCGCTGACGGTGCTGCTCTGGTGGGGTTCCACCGGACTCATCACCGGCTTGGTGCGGCGCGATCCGCGCAGCTATCCCTCGTTGCTCGCCGCGACCTCGATCATCGCCGTGATCGGACTCGCGGTGTTGGTGGGCGTCCGCGAGGACACACGGGCGGTGGCAGCCATCGCCGGTTTCTGCGCGTCGCTCGCGCTCTGGTCCTGGATCGAGGTCACCTTCCTGACCGGTGCGATCACCGGACGGATCCGGGCACTGCCCGCGAACCTTCCGCGGCGCGGCTGGCGTCATGCACTTTTCGCGCTGCGGGCCATCCTCTGGCACGAACTGGCCATCATCGTGCTCACCGCGACCGTGGCACTGCTGTCCATCGGCTGGCCGAACACCATCGGGCTCGCGACGCTGCTCGTGCTGTGGGTGCTGCGCAGCAGCGCCAAGCTCAACCTCTTCCTCGGCGTGCGCAACTTGGGTGAGGGTTTCCTGCCTGATCACCTCGCGCACCTACTCGATCACTTCCACCACCGCCGCATGAACGCACTGCTGCCGTTCTCGATCGTGCTGGGCGGCCTGCTCGCCGCGTGGCTCGGCTCGCAAGCGGCCGCCGCGACCCTGCCGGTCGAGGCGGTCGGCTACACGATGGTCGCGACGCTTGCAGCGCTCGGCGTCCTCGAACACCTTCTGATGGTCGTACCTTTGCCGCCCGAGACGCTCTGGGGCCGCCGCCCCGCCCCTCCCCGCGGATCTGCTGGAGACTCGCCCCCATGACGAAACCCGCATTGCTGACGCGCATCGACTCGCCCACGGACCTGCGCCGCCTCGCTGATGCGCAGTTGCCGCAGCTCGCCGAGGAACTGCGCACCGACCTGTTGGCTTCCGTCGCACGCAGCGGTGGACACCTGTCCGCCGGTCTCGGCACGGTCGAGCTCGCGATCGCGCTGCATTACCTCTACGACACCCCGCACGACGCACTGGTCTGGGACGTCGGCCATCAGGCCTATCCGCACAAGATGCTGACCGGCCGCCGCGACGCGCTGGCCGGGATCCGCCGCAGGGACGGCATCTCGGGCTTCCTCAAGCGCGACGAGAGCCCCTACGACGCCTTCGGCGCGGGTCACTCGAGCACCTCGATCAGCGCCGCGCTCGGCATGGCGGCCGCAGCACGCCAACTCGGCACCGCTGCTCGCGCGGTGGCGGTGATCGGCGACGGCGCACTCACGGCAGGCCTTGCCTTCGAGGCCCTCGACCACGCCGGCGAGCTCGGCGCCGACCTGCTGGTCGTGCTCAACGACAACGGCATGTCGATCTCCGAGAACGTCGGCGCGCTGTCGCGCCACTTGGCGAGCCGTGGCCACGGCCCGGTGCAGGACGTCGACGGTTTCTTCGACGCACTCGGCTTCAGTTACCGCGGCCCGGTGGATGGCCACGACCTGCCGCTGCTGCTCTCGGAGATCCGCCGTCTGCAGGGCATGTCGGGACCGAAGCTGCTGCATGTGCTGACCCGCAAAGGCAAAGGCTATGCGCGGGCCGAGGCGGAGCCGATCAAGTACCACGGCGTGACACCCTTCGATCCGGTCGCCGGCATCGTCGCAGGCAAGCCGACTGCGCCGACCTACACCCAGGTTTTCGGCGACTGGCTCTGTGAACTCGCCGAGCGCGACCCGCGCATCGTCGTCATCACCCCGGCGATGCGCGAAGGCTCGGGTCTCGTCGCCTTCGCCAAACGTTTTCCGGACCGCTACCACGATGTCGGCATCGCCGAGCAGCACGCGGTGACCTTCGCCGCCGGTCTCGCCGCCCGCGGACTTCGCCCGGTGGTCGCCATCTACTCCACTTTCCTGCAGCGCGCCTTCGATCAACTGGTGCACGATGTCTGCCTCCAGGGACTGCCTGTGACCTTCGCGATCGACCGTGCCGGCTTGGTCGGTCCGGACGGCGCGACGCACAACGGCAGCCTCGATCTGTCTTTCCTGCGTTGTGTCCCCGGCATCACCGTCATGACCCCGAGCGACGCGGACAGCCTGCGCGCGATGTTGCGCACCGGTATCGAGGGTGATGGCCCGAGCGCGATCCGCTATCCCCGCACGGCGGCGGCCGGGGAGACACGGCGCATCGCGACCGCACCGCTCACCGAAGACGACGAACAGACCGCGGACGGCGCGCTCGCACTGCTGCCCCGTCCGTTGCCGATCGGACGCGGCGAACTGCAGCGACGCGGCTCAGGCATCGCGTTGCTCGCCTTCGGAACGCTGGTGCACACCGCGCACGAATTCGCGGAGATCGTCGATGCGAGCGTCGCCGACATGCGTTTCGTGAAGCCGCTGGACGAAGCCTTGGTGCTCGAGCTCGCGGCGAGCCATGACCTCTTGGTGACGCTCGAAGAGAACGCCATCGCAGGCGGAGCGGGCGCCGCGGTCAGCGAACTGCTCGCACGTCATGGCCAAGACATCCCGGTGCTGCACCTCGGACTTCCCGATCGCCCGCTGGAGCACGGAACGCGCGAGCAATGCCTGCAGGATGCCGGCCTCGACGTACCTGGGATCTTCGATGCCATCGCACGGCACACGGCGTTGATCACCGAGACGAGGGCCACGCCGCGCCGCGCACTGCGCCTGCGCAACAACCCGATGTTCAGCGGCGTGCTGCGGCTGCTGACCCGCAGCCAGCTACGTTGAGCCTACCGCCGTCAGGCTGAGGCGCGCAGCATCTCGGGCAGACGGAAACGGGTCGTCTCGGCCAAGCCCGGCAACTCGCGCACCTGACCCACCCCGAGATCGCGCAACCGGGAGATCACGCCCTGCACGAGGTGTTCGGGCGTCGAGGCTCCGGCAGTGACCCCGATGCGCCGCACGCCCGCGAGCCAAGCCGCATCGAGATCATCGGCCGTCTCGAGCAATCGCGCAGGCACGCCGTGGTCGGCGGCGACCTCCTGCAGACGGTTGGCGTTCGAGCTGTTCTGAGAACCGACCACCAACACAAGATCGACATGCTTCACCAGACTGCGCACCGCACGCTGGCGGTTGAGCGTGGCGTAGCAGATGTCGTCGAGCCCTGGCCCGACGATGTCCGGATAGCGTGACTCCAAGGCTTCGATGAGCACACGGGTGTCGTCGATGGAGAGCGTGGTCTGGGTGACATAGGCGACCGGCGTGCCGGCCTGCATCGGCAGCGCGGCGATCTCCTCCACGGAGCCGACCACATGCACCTCACCGTCGACGGAGCCGCGGGTGCCCTCGACCTCCTCGTGCCCCGCATGACCGATGACCACGATGACATGTCCGCGCTGTGAGAATCGCTGCGCCTGCAGGTGGACTTTGGTGACGAGCGGACAGGTGGCGTCGATCACCCGCAGACCACGCTCACGGGCCCGATCCACGATCGCCGTCGCCACGCCATGGGCGCTGAATATCGTCAGCGCACCGCGCGGGACGGCATCGATGTCATCGACGAACACGGCGCCGCGTGCCGCGAGATCGTCCACCACATGCTTGTTGTGGACGATCTCGTGGAACACGTAGACCGGCGCGCCGTAGGTGGCGAGCGCCCGCTCGGCGATCTCGATCGCTCGGGCCACCCCGGCGCAGAAGCCGCGCGGCTGGGCGAGCACTGCCTCCATCCGCGTCGGCGCTCCTCAGCCTGTCGCCGCGCCGACGCCAGCGGCGGTCGACGAAGCCATCGGTGCAGCCGTCTCCGCAACCTCTGCCGCGGCGTCCGCCGTGGTCGCCGCCGCATCAGCGGCTGCCTCGACCGGCATCACGGGCAGCGGCTTCTCACGCTGCAGCTCCGGATAGTCCTTCGCCATGCTGACACCGTAGTAGGGCTTGTTCACGCCCTGGTGGCAGGTCTGGCAATTGACCTTCGCCACATCACCGGTCGGCCCCAGCCGGTGCTCAGGGAACACGCCGGTGAGCGGCACCATGTACTCGTTGTTGAGGCCGCGCGCCATGCGGATGCCATGCCACGCCGTGGTGCGCTGCGGACGGCTCTCACCGCCCCACTCCGCGAACGCCCGCGAGTTGTGGCAGTAAGTGCAGTTCACACCGAGCGACTCGGACATGTGCACCATCAGTG
>DBCG01000055.1:0-4480 GCA_002292945.1 Proteobacteria bacterium UBA964
TGGCGCGCGCTGTCGACACTTTCGAGAGCGCGATGTCGATAGCGGTCAATGAAGCAGCGGCGTTGGCGGTTGAGGTGCCCGTTGTCGAACCGGTAATAAAACCGTTCGCTGCAACGGTACCGGCCACATCTATAGCCGCTGTGCTGCTCAACGTAAAAACCCCCGATGCCGCGTCGTAGGACGCATTGACAGCAGTCGCGGCACCCCAAGTTGCGCCATTGATTGCCGTAACCAACTGTTCCGCACGTGCCGCCCCCGATGTAGTCGCAGCCGCTGTGAAAGCTACGCCATTGAGCGAGAAACTTGTGCCAGCTATCGCTGTCGCGAAGCCTGTCATCGACGATGCTGCGACAGTCGCCACAAACGTATTTCCAATCGAAATCCGGTTGGTGGTCAACCCCAGCGTCGCCGCTCTTAGATCTGCGTTGCTGAACGTCACCTTGTCAGCACCCGCTGCGCCGAGCTGGATCTGGAACCCGCTGGTGCCGTTTGCGATGTCCGTTCGGTTGAACTCTGTGTTGTCAGCGATACGGGTAATTTCGGCGGCAAGCGCTGTGAACTCCGTGTTGGCAGCGGTCGCGTCGGCACTGGCGTAGGTACCGTTTGACATCTGCGATGCGAGCTCACGCATACGGACGAGGATGTTCTCCACCTCCGAAGCAGCACCATCCATCGTCTGGAACAAGGAGATGCCATCGTTGATGTTGCGCACGGCGACATCACCGCTCGCGATGTCCGCCTTCATCTTGAGGGCGACCGACGCAGCGGCCGCGTCATCGGCTGCGGAGTTGACCCGCTTACCAGAGGCAAGCCGCGCCATCGCCGTCTCGAGATCATTGCGGTTCGTCGAAAGCACTCGCGATGCGTGGATCGACGAGATGTTCGTATTGACAACTACACCTGCGGCCATAACTCCTCCAAATCAGTCAATCGTGTGGTGCTTCAATTCCTGATCGAAGCTTTTTCGGAAGCTCTCTCAGCGAACAAGGTCGGTCGGACTCGAACTTTCTTTAGCGGATAGCTGGGCTATTTATCCGTAACAAGCGCTCATTCATCATGAGTCCGGATGACACAGCAGCTCAGCCGACCCGCTCAGCAATACCGGCGACCGTCCGCTCGAGAGCGGACCCCCGCGGCACCTCGACGACCGTTCGACCGGTTATGGGATCGGAGATGATCAGCTGCGGTCCGCCCCCGTCGGGATTGACGCGATAGCTCACCTCGAGGCCGCGTGTCTCCAGATAGCCGGCAAGTCGTTCGACCTCAGTGGTGGCGACCTCGGTTGATTCGACTGGGTCTTCGCTCTGACGCGCCGGCGTGGATGGGACGGGCTGTGCGGTGCGCCCGCGTTGCGGGTTGAAGAAGTCTTGGTTGGACGCCACCCGGCCCTCAAATCCAATTCGCTCAGTCATGTTTGATACTCCTGACGGACCGCCGTGACATATCGATAGCCTGCCCCACGGCAGAGGTCGGTCCGCACAACGATTGTTTTGCTACTGGCTTATGAGCGCAAAAGGGCTAATACATACTGCGGCGCTTGGTTGGCCTGGGCGAGCATGGCGGTTCCCGCCTGCGCGAGCACCATGCCTCGGGCCAGATTCGCGGACTCCGCAGCGTAATCAGTATCCTGCAAGCCCGACAGCGCCTCGTTCAGCCGCTGGCTGACGTTCTGCGCGTTGGAGAGCGCAAACCCCAGACGATTGATGTTCGAACCTACCGTAGCTCGATTAGTCGAAACCGTTGCAAGCGCAGTGTCGATGGCTGTTATAGCCAAAGCGGCATTGGCTGTAGTCGTGATCAAGGTTCCGGTTACGTTCAGGGCACCCGCGGCAATATTGAGGTCAACATTGCTGAATGTCACCTTATCGGACCCCGCTGCACCGAGCTGAATCTGGAATCCGCTTGTGCCGTTCGCGATATCCGTTCGGTTGAACTCTGTGTTGTCGGCGATACGGTCGATCTCACTCAACAGCGCCTGGTACTCCGTATTAGCGGCAGTACGATCAGCACTCGCATAGGTTTCGTTGTTCATCTGCGTCGCGAGTTCACGCATGCGGACGAGGATATTCTCGACCTCTGTAGCAGCGCCATCGAGCGTCTGGAACAAGGAGATGCCATCGTTGATGTTACGCACAGCCATATCGCCGCTTGCGATATCCGCCTTCATCTTGAGGGCGACCGAGGCAGCGGCCGCGTCATCGGCGGCAGAGTTGATCCGCTTGCCGGACGCCAGACGCGCCATCGACTGCTCCAACTCACCACGGTTCTTCGAAAGCACCCGCGATGCCTGGATCGAGGGAACATTTGTATTGATTACCACGCCTGAACTCATTACAGCTCTCCGGCGCAAAGGTCGCCCAAAGACACGGCTGACGCTAAGCGCTTGATCGGGTCGGCAGATACGGCGTGGTGCGGGAAGCTGCCTTTTCCTCCCAACCTAACTGGTCGACACAAGGGGTCTGACCTTTAGCGTCGATGGAAATCTTTTTTCGGCCGCTGCGGTACTACGCTATCAATAAGCCACCGTGGCTGGCCAAGTCACTAAACAGGAACTAAAGATCACTGTCGGAATTATGAAAATTCCATGTATTTCAGTTGCTTGGCTATTTCTGAGCCCGGCTCATGATTACCCCTGTCCCACTGACAAACGGCATGGTGAGAGCAGAGTCGTCTCTCAGCCCTCGCTCTTTAGCGACGCGATGGCGCAGCAGGATATGCTGAATCGGACTATCCCCACGGACGCAAGACAGCAGGCGATAGATTCCGAGGTCGTACGTTCCGTTACTGAGCCGCTTTTAGCCTCGGTTAATCTTTATTATTAAGGTTCAGCGACTTCTCAAGCTGCGCGGATGTGCTCTTGAAGGCTGCTAAGGCGCTGTTGAGTGCGGTGAACTGATTCTCATAGTTCGCGGTGATGCGCTCGACGTACCGATCAAGGGCGGTCTGTTTCTTCTCCACCCGCGCCAGCATGTCTTCGTAACCTTTCGTCATCGCCGGTAGCGTGCCCCTCGCGGTTGACGCCATCTGGTAGGACATCACCGCGATGTCGCCAGCGACACCACTTTTCAGACCAGAGGTGACATAGGGGGTCGGGGCACCATTGCTCAAAAGCTTGATGACGTCCTCTGGCATCTCTTCGAAGGCAGCGGTGAATCGAGACTCATCGTCGAATGTCAGCGTTCCGTTGCGATCGAAGGTGATACCGAGGGTGCTCAAGCGGGTGACCGCGCTCGGCTGTGCGTTGTACTCGGCCATGACAGCCGCACGCAGTCTCGAGGAGATGCTCCTGGCGGCCGAGTCGTTCTGTAAGCTACCGGCTACCGGATCGTCCTTGATCTTCGGACCGGTCGCTTTCCGAAGAAAATCCGACACCGCGTTGTAGGTCGCAACGAACGTCCGGACATTCTCGAGGACCGCCGTCGGATCCGGCTTCGTGGACACCGTCACGGCATTCTGCGTGACCGACCGAAGATCTAGGGACAATCCTTCGATCGCATCAGTCACGATGTTTGACGATCTTGTGATCTCCAAGCCGTTCACTTTAAAAACGGCATCCGCCGGTGCCGTCAGTTCGGTGAATCCGAGCTGCGCCGGTTTATCCGAAGCAAGAGTGATCGCGTTCTCGACACCAGATTTTCCCTGGACGACGATCGTCAGCGGCGC
The DNA here is from genome assembly GCA_002292945.1 of Proteobacteria bacterium UBA964. Classification (GTDB taxonomy): domain Bacteria; phylum Pseudomonadota; class Gammaproteobacteria; order Steroidobacterales; family Steroidobacteraceae; genus UBA964. Next base: position 3,664 of record DBCG01000055.1, read on the forward strand.
TCCTGCAGCACCGGTGTTCAACAGCGATGCCTGTACTCCGGACCCTGCTGCATTGACGCTGATCCAATCGTTGATCGCCGTGACGATCTGCGCCGGGGACTTTCCGATGCCGACGACAATGTCCTCCGAACCCGCAGCGACGGTAACACCGGGGATGCCGAGTGTCAGTCGCATTTCTTGCGACGTCGTAAAGCCAGAGGCCATCGCCGTGCTTTTCAGCCGTCGAGGGGCGGCCAGAGCGTCCACTTCCAAAGAGTAGTCGCCGGTCTTTGCGATCGTCGTCGTGAGCTGTGAAGCCCTGACGACCGTAGAGTCGGAGCTGGTCACCTGGGACGCCCGGAGTTTCGAACTGCTCGCGATCGCAGTGGCAGCCTGCTGAAGCGATGAGAGTCCGTTCTTGAGCAGCGCGATGTTCGAGATGGCCACATCGGCCTTGGTCTTTTCGATATCGATAAGCTTCTGCCGCGGCCCTTTAGTGGCTGCGACGAGATTAGTTGTCAGTTCTTTCGTATCGATGTCTGCAGCACCCATCGATTTGATGATGTTAGTGGTCGTCATCGTGCGTCACCGCCACTCAACGCAAGTTGTCGAGCAGCGACAGCTGCGACAACCGGCCAAGCATGCTCTGCGTCGCTTCCATCAACAGCTGCTGCTTCTGGAGCGAGGCGAGCGCCGCCGCGAAGTCGAGGTCCTTGAGTTCGGAAAGCGCCTGCTGCGCCCGGATGGAGGTCTCCTGTGCCTGGCGTTCGCTGATCTCCAAGCGTTGCTGTATGCCACCGGTCCGGGCGATCGCGAGCCCGATGTTGTTGGCGATGGC
>DBCG01000055.1:4534-24049 GCA_002292945.1 Proteobacteria bacterium UBA964
AGCTCGGTGAGCGCCGCGAACAGGTCGATGGATTCGCCGTTCCGCGGGATGCCCTTCCAGACGTTCGGTCCCGGGACGCTGACATCCTCATAGCTGACATCGCTCACGCGGACACGCAACGGGGTCCCCGACCCCATGTACTCGACGGTACCGTCGGGGTTCTGTCGATAGGGCGGCTCACCGCTGCGCACACCCCCGAACACATACCGGTCGTCGGAGTCCTTGGAATTCGCAAGATCGATGAGAGTGCGCCTCATGCTGCCCACTTCCTCGGCGTAGCCGTCGAGGACGGATTGGCTGGTGGCCGAATTCGCACCTTGGAACGCCAGTTCTTTCAGCCGATCGGTGATCTCCGCCGCCACCTCGAGGGCGCGCGCCTGCGCATCCACCCCGACCTTGACCCGCGAGACCGACTTGGCGTCGGTATCCAGTGTCTTCAGTCGGCTCTCGACCGCCTGCACGCGCCCCACCAGATCCGGCGCCTCGGAGGGCGCGCTGTACTTGAAGCCCGTCGACAGCTGCCCCTGCAGCAACTTCATGCCTTCCGAGTTCTCCGACAGCTTGTCGGTGAGTTGCTGGAACATCATGGATGTGGACACTCGCATCGAACGTTCTCCGCAATTACAGACGCTGCATCAGCGCGTCGAACAACCGGCTGGCCGTCTGGATGACCTGTGCGTTCGCCTGATAGGCCTGCTGGTATCGCAGCAGGTCAGACAGCTCCTCATCGAGGTTCACGCCAGAGGTCCGATCCCGACTCTCTTGCGCTTGATCGAAGACCACCTTCTGCGCATCGCGACCGATCTCGGCCTGGACCGCCTGCACACCGATCCGGTTGACGAGATCCTCGTACTCCTGCTGCACCGTCTGATTGGACGGCAGCAACGACCGGTCGTACTGCAGGTTTGCGACCCGCGAGATGACCCGGTTGTCTCCTGAGGCATCATCGTTCGGCAGGATCGTGAAAGAGTCGCCATCACTCGGCAGGGTCTGCAGCGCGACCGACCAGTTGGCGTACTGCACGCTCCGCGTGTTGGTATCGAACACGCCGGCAGCCACTTGGGTGCCGGTGGCCATGTCCACCAATCGATAATTACCGCGCTCGAAATTCAGCGAGTAGGTCCGCGAGTCCGGCAAGAGCTCGGCAGGCGGCGTACCGACTGCGTAGGTGCCAGAGAGCGACACTGCAGCCGCCGTACCGCGCGAGTCCACACCGAACACCAGCAGATCCTCGGCCAAGGGCTCCCGCATCACGAATCCTGACCGGAATCCGAGGCTGCCGAAGACGTCCCGGTCGGCACCCACCGCGAGATCGATCTGTATAGCGCGATCATTGAAGTAGGTTTTCTGTGCGAGCCCAACAGTGTTGGCGCCGATGACGATCGGGGCGCCCGACGCCGCGGCACGGTTCGTGAGCTGGACCGCGCGGGCCAGCGTGCACCCAGTCTTGTCGGCTTCCTCGGTCAGAGTAGAGCCGTCGACGGACTTGCAGGTCAGGATGTTCCCGGACACCGCCACGACCATCAGGTCCTTGTTCTTGTTCCCGCTGCTCGCATTCCCCGCCGTGATGCGCACGAGATCGCCGACCACGAAACCCGCCGCAGCGAGGCTTTCATCGGCTTCGAGGGTGTACGCACCCTCGATGTCGGCGCTGCGGGCGATCGTCAGCTCGAGATCGGCTGCGACGATCCCGCCGGTTGCGACGACACCGGTCCCCGCGGAGTTGATCGACTGGACGAGCCGATCGGCGGCCTTCTGCTGGGTCAGGGAGGGATCATCGATCAAGTACAGGTCATCGCGCTCCTGCAACCCGATCGTGTTCCTGCCGATCCGGATCCGTGAACCGTCCGCCGCCACGGTCAGGACGAGCTTGCCGTCGTTGATCGCAGCGTTGACGCCCGGAACACCTGCATCGATCTGGGCCTTGAGTCCCGCCAGGGAACTGAAGGAGAGCCGGACACCGTTCAGTTCCATGGAATCGACCGTTCCGGCATTGAGCGCGGAGGCTGCGATCTTCTGTCTGAAGCCGACCGTGTACTCACCGCTGTCGATGTTCACCGACACACGATCGCGCTCTTCGACATCGACGGCGCCGACGTCGAAGCGGACCGTGTTGTAGGCGCTCAGCACGAGCTTCCCGGCCTGCTGCTGCGCGATCACTCCGGTCGCTTCCCGCGCGGCGTTGATGTCGTCGACGATGTTGTCGGCACTCGCCGGTAGTCCGGTGAGCGTCACGGGTACCGCTCTGCCGTTGATGATCAATGTCTGCGGACCGGCCTCGGACGCCCCGATCGCCTCGCCATAGATACGCGATGGCGTCAGGATGACATTACCGTCGATGTCGAGCTGCTGCCCGCTCTCTGCGAACAAGCCTCGGCTCACATCGCGGTCGAGATACGCCTCGACGCCGGTCTTGTTGAGATACCCATTCGAATAGGTCGCGCCCGCGAAGAACCCGTTGGCGGTCCGGACGACTCCAGGATCCATCTCGGGTCCCGATAGCTGCCGACCGTCCCGGGTGAACACCGCGAGCTGCGACCCCTCGCCGATGGCGGTGTTCAGTGCGATCTTCGAGTAGCCCGCCGGGATGACCGCGATAGGCGTCGAGCGTGCGGCCACCAGGGTGTCTTGGTACGACACGGCACCGTCGACGGCGAAGGACTGCTCGCCGATCGGCTGCTTGGGCGTCGGCAGGATGTCGGTGAGCGATCGCGTTGCGACGCTCTCACGGGGTGAGGTCAAGGTCATCTCGGCCGCGGTCGCACCGAGGTTGCCGGTGGAGGATCGGACGGCGAACCGGCCGGCACTCGCGACCTGCGATCCGTCTTTGATGAGCGCCGTGAAGGTGGCGGAGGGATGATCGTCGGGGCTGACGAGGAAGGTGTCGCCGTCGCGGGGCAGCCCCTCGACGGTGAACCGCAGACCATCCATCTCGAGCGGTGCACCGCCCGTGACCGTGCGTCCGCTGCGCACCTCCCGGACCTGGTAATTGCCCGCGGAGGCATTGAAGGTGACCTGATAGGAACTGGCTTTCACGACTTCAGGGTCGACCATCGAGACGCTCAGTCGACCACTGCCGCCGTTCGCGCGGGCGTCGACGCTGAATTTCGGGCCGACATAGAAGAGGTCTTCACCGGGGCGACCCGCCGAGTCGAGGCCGCTACGATGCAGCTTGTTGACCGCCCGCCCGAAGGACAGCGCCAAGTCGTCGAGCTTGTTGATCGCAAGACCGAGCCCTTCGCGGCGGAAGCCGACGAGACCACCGATCTGCCCGGTCTTGATGCCCGGGATGCTCACGGGTCGGCTCGCTGCATCGAGGACGAAGTCCGCCTTCCCAAGATCGTAGGCGTCGAAGGAGGCCGTGATCGTCCGGGCGACGCCGCCCTCTACCAGGGCGACACCTGAGGCGCTCTCGCCCGCGTAGATGCTCGCGGTGCCGTTGTCGCTGATGACCGCTGTCACGCCGAGCCGCTTCGAGAGTTCGCGGATGGCGTTATCGCGCTGATCGAGCAGTTGCATCGGTTGTTCCGACGCAGATCCGCGCCGCAGCAACTGCTTGTTGAGTGCTGCGAGCTCCGACAGCCTCGTGTTGCTCTCGCGTACCGCTTGATCGATCTGGGCTCGTGTCCCGTTGTCGAGATTGGTGGCGGTGGCGGCGAGCCCACGGAATCGGGCAGCCAATCCCTCGGCCTTGGCGAGGAATCCCGCACGGGCGCCTGCGGAAGCGGGAGCCGCTTCGAGCTCCCGAGCGCCGTCGAAGAAGTCTTGGAACGCGCCGTGGAGTCCGACCTCGGAGCTTCCGATGGCGTCCTGCAAGGCCTGAAGTTCCTTCAGCAGACCCGACTCCGCTTCCAGCAGCGAGCCTGCGCGTTGCAGGTTCTCCTCGGCGAAGCGATCGTAGAGACGCTGCACCTCTGCGAAACGGACCCCGGTCCCGATGCTGATCGCCGATCCACCGTCTTGCCCGGACGAGGCCAGGACCGCGCGCTGGCGGACATACCCTTCGGTCTGCAGGTTGGCGACGTTGTTGCTGGTCGTGGCGAGGGCGCGCTGATAAGCGCTCAACCCCGACACGCCGATGCCGATGAGATCGGTCATCTCAGCGCTTCCCGATTTCGAGTCCGCGACGCTGCAGGACGCTGTCGGTGGAGATCTCGAACGGCGCGGTGCGCTTGGCCTGCGGCGCCTCGCCCTTCTGCAGCTGTCGCTCGATGAACGGTGCCAAGCCGATACCGCCGGCTTTGGCCATCCCGACGGCGATCTGCTGGTCGAACATCTGCTGGTAGGTGTCCATCGCGTCCGAACCGAGCAGCTCACTGCGCCCGACGGTCTTGCGCATCTCCTTGAGCATGATGTTCAAGAAGAGTGATTCGAACTGCTCGGCGACGCTCTTCGTCGCGTCGTCCGGACGCGCCCCGGCCTTCGCCTTGAGTCCGGCGAGCGAGTTGAAGTCGTACCAAGATGAGGGGCTGTCGATCTTCATGAGAGTCAGATGACGATCAGCTCCGCCTGCAACGCACCGGCTTGCTTGAGCGCCTCGAGGATCGAGATCAACGCGGTGGGCGAGGCGCCGATCTCGTTGATCGCGTTAACGATCTGGCGAAGTTCAGCACCCGGCTTGAAGAGCACCATCTTCTTGTTGTCTTCACTGACCGTGACCTCCGCATTCTGGATCGGCGTGGTCACGCCATTGCGCGAGAACGGCTCCGGTTGACTGACCTCGTTGGTCGCCTCGACGGTGACCGTGATGTCGCCTTGGCTGATCGCCGCCGCCTTGACGCGGACGTTGGAGCTGATGACGACCGTTCCAGTGCGTGAGTTGACGACCACCCGGGCGGAAGGCTCCGAGGTCTCGATCTCCAGCTCTTCGAGCATGCCGACGAAAGCGACCCGCGCCTCCGGCGCGAGGGGTGCGCGTACCTTGACTGATACCGCATCGACCGCCGCAGCGACACCCTCGCCGAAGCGGTCGTTGATGGCTTTCATGATCCGGGCGCTGGTGGCGAAATCGGGTGCTGCGAGGTTCAGCGTGACATGGTCGCCGACATTGAGCGGACCTTCGACCTCACGCTCGACCAGCGCGCCCCCCGGGATCCGTGCCGAGGTCGACACGCCCACGGCAACCGAGCTTCCCGCGGCGTCCGCGGAGAACCCTGATGCAGCAAGCGGGCCTTGGGCCACGGCATAGGTCGCGCCATCCGCGCCGCGCATCCGGGTCATCAAGAGAAGCCCGCCTCGCAAGCTCTTCGATTTCGCGATGGCCGCCACATTGACGTCGACCTTCTGCCCAGGCTTGGCGAATGCAGGCAGCTCGGCAGTGACCATCACCGCCGCGACGTTCTCGACCTTGAAATCCTTGACCGACGTCGGATCGAGGTCGTAGCTCGAGAGCGGACCGTCGACCGAGGCGCCCATCCGTGCGAGCGTCTCGCGCAGGGTCTGGATGGTGAACGAGATGTCCTTGCCGTCACCCGTGCCTTGCAAGCCCACCACCAGCCCGTACCCGATCAACTGGTTCGGCCGTGCAGCGGACAACGCCGCGATATCTTTTATGCGCGCCGCTTCAGCCGGAGCGATTGCTGCCGACGATAGGGATAGCAAGAAGACCGCGCAGGCTGTGCGAAGCTGGGCTGAAATTTTCATCGGTCAGATCCTCAGAACGGCCAGAGCTTGAGCAACGCACGGTTCATCCAACCTGAACGGCTGGCGTCTGCGAGTTCGCCCTTCGAAGCGAAGCTGATGTCGGCGTCGGCGAGTCGTCGCGAGCGCACGGTGTTGTCGGGCTGGATGTCGGAGGGCCGGACCAAGCCGGTCAGACGGATCAGCTGCACGCCGCGCGTCAACTCGAGCCGCTTGTAGCCGCGGACCGCCAACAAGCCGTTCGGCAGGACCTCGGTGACCACCGCCGTGACCTCTGCGGCGATCCGGCCCTGCTGTTGGGCACTGCCGGTGCCTTTCGATTCGATCGTGCTGTCGCCGGGGTTGATGTCCGCGGGCCAGGACAGACCCAACTTATCGAACCGCTGATCGATGGCGCTGAGCGCATTGACGGTGAGCGCCGTCGTCGCCGAGTTCCGCGAGGCGTTGTTCGAGGCGGAACTCGAGGCCGACACCTGCTCTTCGATCAACACCGTGACGATGTCGCCCGGCTGACGGGCGCGGTCTTGCCCGAGAAGCCCGCCCTGCCCTGCAAGCGAAAAGATCGAGCCATCGCCGGCGCTGTTCGCGGAGCGCTGCTCGGACGGGATGTAGACCCGCTCGGGCGGCAGATCGCGGGTGCTGACGTCCGCGCATCCTGTGAGCGCCACGCCCAGAGCCATCATCAAGATGATCGTCCGGATCACAGGTCACCCGAGGTTGTTGTTCGCGAAGCGCAACATGCCATCGACCGCCTCGATCGCCTTCGAATTCACTTCGTAGGCGCGCTGGGTCTCGATCATGCTGACCATCTCTTCGACGACGTTGACGTTCGAGCTCTCGAGAGCGCCCTGGATCAACTGACCGTTGCCCTGCTGCGAAGGGATGCCGACCTGCGGCGGACCACTCGAGGTGGTCTCACGGAAGAGGTTCTCGCCGATCGCCTGAAGGCCGGTCGGACTGAGGAAGCGCGCGAGCTGGATCTGACCGATGGTCTGCGCTTGCGCCTCGCCGAACGCTTGGATGGACACCGTGCCGTCTGCGCCGATGGTGATCGTCTGCGCGTTCTGCGGGATCGCAAGTTCCGGCTGCAGACGATAGCCGCTGGAGTTGACCAGCACGCCTTCGCCGGAGACCTTGAATCCGCCGTCCCGGGTGTAGGCGATCGTGCCGTCCGGCTGCAGGATCTGGAAGAACCCTTCACCGCTGATGGCGAGGTCGAACGCGTTCTGCGTCTGGATCAGGTTGCCCTGGGCGTGGAGCTTCTCGGTCGAGACGACCCGCGTGCCGGTGCCGAGCAGGAGCCCGGTCGGTGCAGCGGTGTCCGCGGAGGTCTGAGCACCGCCCTGCCGTACGTTCTGGTACAGCAGGTCTTCGAAGGTCGCACGGTCACGCTTGAAGCCCGTCGTGTTGACGTTGGCGAGGTTGTTGGCGATGACGGTCATGCGCGTCTGCTGCGCATCAAGTCCGGTCTTCGCTACCCAAAGAGCTGCTTCCATGTCTCAAACTCCCCTTACTGTTCGGATCACTGGGTCAGGCGGGCGAGTGACTGGCTGCGTTCAGCCAGGTCGCTCGCCTGCTTCATGACCTTGACCTGCATCTCGTAACGACGGCTCATGCCGATCATGTCGACCATCGCCGAGAACAGGCTCACATTGCTTCCCTCGAGCGCGCCGGACTGCACGGCAGGCGTCGCCGCCGCGTCGAAGGGCGTCCGGTCCACGGACTCGAACAAGCCATCGGTCCGGATGACCACTTTGGTCGGGTCCGCATCGACGACCTTGATGCGCGCCAAGGGCTGAAAAACCACCGCCTCGCCGCCCACCTGCTTCCCGAACACCGTGCCATCGGGACCGATCTTCACTTCGGTCAACGCCGGGACCGTGATCGGTCCACCGGCATCGCTCGAGAGCTGCTCGCCCGAGCCGATCCGCAGCGTCCCATCGCCACCGATGACCAGATCGCCGCGCCGCGTGTAGGCGGTGTCCCCTGCCTCGGTCAATACGCCGAACAGCTGATTGCCGCTGACTGCGATGTCGAGGGGTCGTCCGGTGCTCTGCATCGGTCCGTCCCGCAGATCGACCCGCCGGGTCGCCGTGACCACAGGGACGATACGGCTCGGATGACCATCGCCCTCGTAGCGATACGCCTCGGTCGCCGCCGCAAGCTGCTGCTTGAAGCCGGTCGTGCTGACGTTCGATATCTCGTTGGCGAGCTGCTGGACACGTTGGTCGACGTGTTTGTGCCCGCTCAACGAGGTGAAGATCATCTTGTCCATGGGTCAGTCCCGTCGATCATCAGCCGCGGATGTTGACGATCGTGCTGGTCAAGTTGGTCGCCGTCTCGATCGCCTTCGCGTTCGCCTGGAAGTTTCGCTGCGCCGTGATCAGGTTCACCAGCTCCTCGGTCAGGTCCACATTCGCGCGTTCGAGCGCGCCACCTTGGATCGAACCGTAGCCGTCTGCGCCTGCGACACCCACCACCGCCTCACCGGAGTTCGAGGTGGACACATAGTTGGCGTTGCCGATCTGCTTCAAGCCGTTCGGGCTCGCGAAGTTCGCGAGGATCAGCTTGCCGAGCGCCTGCTGCTCTCCGTTCGTGTAGTTGGCGCGGACCGTACCGGCCGAGTCGATGCTGATACCGTCCAAGCGACCGGAGGTGAAACCGTCCTGGGTCAACGACAGCACGGAGAACGGCTGCGAGAACTGGGTCGAGAACTTGCCGTAGTCCACGTTCAGCACGATGAGATCGGCGCCGTTCTGCGGATCGAACGGCGTGTAACGCGCGCCTTCCTTCGGCGAGATCAGCTTACCGGCCGTGTCGAAGGTCAACTGACCCTTCGTGAGATAGATCGGGGCGTAGTTGGGCAGGTTCTCCGGCTTCTTGGTGGTCTCTTTGCCGTCCTTGTCGATGTAGAGCAGGTTGCCGTCGGCATCCTTGGCCTGCACCAACACGGTGACCTTCGGTACGCTACCGCGCTCCTGCGTCGTCGCGCTCAAGCCGAAGTTCGGATGTCCGTTCACGTTGATGAACGACTCTTCCAAAGTCGTGCCGGAGGTGAACACGAAACGGGAGTTGTTCGAGTCGAAATTGACCTTCACGCCGCCGACCGACCGACCGTTGCTCGCCGCGATCGCGTTGATGCGGGTCTCGAGCGCCGAAGCGAAAGTCGCACCCGTGTAGGCACCAGCAGGGACCCGGAAGGATCCGTCGATGCCATCGATCGTCACGTTGACGGTGTTGTCGTTGGCGGTCACAGAGAACGTGCCGCTGACATCGATACCGGCCTTGCTGCCGGTCGTCACCGCGGGCTTCGACTCCAAGCCGCTACCGCTGGACTTGACGATCTCGGCCGTGTAGGTGTCCGAGATGCCGAGCAGATCTGCTGCACGGGTGTTTTCACCCACGCTGACCGTGATCAACGAACGCTCACCCGTCGTTCCAGAGGAGAACACGAACTTGCGCTGATCCTTCAGGTAGTCGACACGGATGCCATAGCGACGCTGGTCTTCGTTCTGGATCTCATCACCGTTCGGCAGGATCTCACTGCCGCGGAACGCGCCCTGCGTGGTACCCGCGCCGACCGACACGAGTGCCAGCTTCGCCGGGAAGCCCAGCACATCGTTGGCGTTCTCGGTGCCCGAAGTGACCGGTCCCGTGACGCCGAGACTTGCGATCTTGAAGGCGTTGTCGCGGGGCTTGAAGGTGATGGTGCGCGCTCGCGGGTCGTATCCGACCTTCAATACACCGGCACCGATCGCCTGATCGACCTGGGTCTGGATGGCACTGACGAGATCGTTCTCCCGCTCCACTGCAGAGGGGCGATATTTGTTGTTCTCCGGCAGTCGCAGGCGGATCCCGCCGATCAAAGCGTCCTTGATCGTGGTGCCCGCGGCGAAGTTGTTCAGCGGGTCATCCACGAAGACGCCATCCAGCGTATCGGTGTTGTCCACGAACGTGGCGAACAACGTGAAGTCCGAGACGGTGGGATCGGACGGCGCGGGGGGCGTCCCGGAATAGAGCACCTCAACATTCTGATCGTCGCCGAATCGGGTGTTGATCGCCTTCGTCAGTTCAGCGGCGAGTTCCGTACCGCTCAGCTGCTTTCCGCGGAGCGAATCCGGGAGGCTGATGTCGACGGGATCGGAGTCATCGACGCTGATCCGGAGCAGGTTCAGATTCGACAGCCCTTTCTCTGGCTCATCGCTCGAGCCGACGGAGACCGCAATCGCCGCGCTGAAGTCTGCGCCGGTGAATCCGCCGCGTGTAGCGGTCAGGTCGTTGCTGACCAACATCGTGAAGGGGACGCCATCGTCGCTGAAGAAAGTCAGGTTGCCGTCGACGGCGCTGCCGGTGAACCGGATGCCGGCAGCTGCCAGATCATCCGCTTGGGCGGCGAGCGATGCATCGAACCGCGCAGCGGTGAGCGTCAGGTCACCCGCTGTCGACTTGAAGATCTCGAATTCCTCGGCGGGAGCGGTACCGACAGTGAACGTGATCGAGTAGCTTTCATTGGCCGCTGTCGCGACCCCGTCGTTCCAGGTGCCGCTGTTGGTGGTGCTGGCTTCAGAGCCGCCGACCGTGACCTTGTTGTTGTCCGTGCTTCCGAAGTCGAAGCCGACGTCGTTGCGGTCGATGAAACCGCCGGTCAACCGCGCCGGGGTGGAGTCGACCTTGTTCGTCTGATCGTTCAGGAAGTAAAGAGGATGCGGTGCACCCGCGTTGAAGGTCGGATCGAACTTCGAGGGGTCGGTCGTCTGCTGACCGAACTTGTCGATGAAGAGGTTCTCACCCTTGTCGGTGTTGGCGTTGAGCAGCGCGGGCTCGATCTCGCGATCACCGACGTAGATGTACGTCTGCCATTTGTTGGACGGATCCTCGACGGTGGCGTTCGAGACCTTGACGTAGTAGATGGTGGCGATGGACGGGTTACCGAGAGAATCGAACACCGTGATCGAGGTCGAACGGTTGAAGGTGTTCGGATCGTTGCGGTCGAACCGGTACACGGCTGCACCGCTCGTGAACTTGTCCTGCTTCGGGATGATCTCGGCGTCCGCCGGCAGGTTCACGCCCAGGTCGATCTTCGAAGAGGCCCGGGGCAGACCCGCCGTGCTCGGCAGCTGCAGTGACTTCGCTGAACTCAAGCCGGTGGCGACGACGGATCCGTCATCGTTGACCGGGAAGACTTGGACGAACTGTCCTGACGAGTCGACCACATACCGGTCGTTGTTGACGCGGAAGGATCCATTGCGCGTGAACACCGACTGGTTCGAGGTCAGGTTCGGCTTCAGCACGAAGAAGCCCTGACCCTGGATCGCCATGTCGAGCGAGTTCTGGGAGAACGCGACGTTGCCCTGGGAGAACTCCTGGGCCACGCCCTTCAGCAGCACGCCCTGACCGATCGAGCCGGAGGCGTTCTGCAACGGCGAGGTGGCGAAGATGTCACCGAACTCGGCACGCGCCTTCTTGAAGCCGATGGTGCCGACGTTGGCGATGTTGTTGCTCACGATGCCAAGTTCGGCTGTCGCAGCGTTGAGGCCAGTGAGTGAGGTATAGAAGGACATGGGTGCAGTTCTCCGGCTATATGTCTTTAATTTCTGGTTCTAGGGCCGCTTCAACGAAGCGTGCTGACTTGTGAGAGCGGGACGTTCGCGCCGTTCTCGAGGTTCAGGACGATGTCTTGTCCCCGCATCGATACGCTGTTGACCGGGATGTACAAGAGGGCCTTGGCGGCCTCCGTCTTGCCACCGCGCATCACGGCGACATCGACCTGGTAGCGTCCGGGCTGGGCGTTCATTCCACCGGCCAGCGCGCCATCCCACGAGAACGGGTAGTCGCCCTTGCCGACCGGTCCGAGTTCGAAGGTCTCCATGACCTGTCCGACCGCATTGCGGATGTAGACCACTGCGCCATCGACGGGCTCGGTCAGGCGCACCGCACCATCGAGCGGTCGCCCTTCGGCGAGCTCACCGTAGTTCCCGCTCGAGAGCACCGATCGACCGATCAGACTGCCGCTCGAGAGCATGCGGGTCGATGCCATCTGATCGGAGAGGCCTTTCAGTTCCTTGGCCATCTCACCGACGGAATTGACGGTGGAGAACTGGGCCATCTGCCCGAGGAACTCGCCGTTCTCCATCGGCTGCATCGGATCCTGGTTCTTGAGCTGCGCCATCATCAGCTTCAGGAATTCAGCCTGGCCGAGCGAATCCGAGCGCTCGACCTCTTTCTGCTTCTCCGCCTCGAAACTCGTGAGTCCGGGGGGCAACTCGGTGCGGCTCGAGGAAGGTATCGTGGTGCTTGCCATGGTCGTGCGTCTTACTTGGTGTTCATGTCGATCGTGCGCATCATCAGCTCGCGCGCCGTGCTCGCGGTGGTGATCGCCGTCTCATAGGATCGGGCTGCGTCGAGCATGTCGGTCATCTCTTCCATCGGATTGACGTTCGAGCGGTACACATACCCCTCGGCATCCGCCAGAGGATTGGACGGATCGAAGACCTGCGGCGTCGCGCGGTTCGTCTCCGAGATCCCCTTGACCTCGACACCGAAGCCGCTCTGCAGCTCATTGGTCGCCTGCAAGAGCTCGGTGGCGAAGACCGGGCGTTTCGCGCGATAGGCCCCAGCGGAGGACCCTGCAACGGTCTCGACGTTCGCGAGGTTCGACGCGATCGTGTTCAATCGGACCGTCTGGGCGTTCAGTGCACCGCCCGCGAGTTTGAGGATGTTTGATAAAGACATGATTTATCTCCGGTTCTACGTCGCTCAATCGCCGCGGTAGGCTTTGCGCATGCCAGAGAGCGCTCCTTCCGCGAAGCGCAACGCAGCGAGGTAACGCCCAGCAGCATCGCCATAGGCAGCTTCTTCAATGTGGGTCTCCACGGTGTTGCCGTCACGGGACGGCGAAAGCGGGATGCGGAACATGAGTGCATCCCGGGTCAATTGCTCAGGGGTGTCGATATGCCGAGGGTGGGTCACCGCAAGACGGGGCTGATCGCCCGCATCGGCCAACACTTTCTTGAAGTCCACGTCACGCGCGCGATACTGCGGCGTGCTCGCGTTCGCGATGTTGCCGGCGATGATCTCCAATCGGCGCGCTTGTACAGCGGCTGCCGTCGGAAACACTCCCAGTGCTTTGTCGATGATGGACATCGTCGTCATGCGCTCCAAACTGTCGGAAATCCACTTTGCCGGTAACCCCGAAGCAAGAGGTGTGCCAACACGGCGCAAACCGATGCGAGAGACGGGTGTGATCGAGGCGGATGCAACGATCACTCGCTACGCAGTCGCTCCTTTACGCAGTCGCCCCATATGAATGCCCCATATAGATAGATGCGGCGCAGATGCGTTGATGCCGCTCGATGCAGCCCGTCATGACCGGCAAGGTCCCGTATCGGAGACCCTGCCTACCGGCAAAGCTTTGCCGCCCGTGACCGCCGGTATGGCCGGTCGGTCCCCCGACATTCCCCGCCCTCAACACCCTCTAAAGGATGGCTGCAGGGATCGTCCTGGATCGATCACGCTCGCCGTGCCTGAAAAACCGCGGAATACAGGGAATTCCGTCTGTGTGCAGCGCGCCCTGTCGCTTTGCCGGACCGCGTTGGCCCGGACCTTGCTTGATCCCGATCTGGCAATGGACAGCAGGTGTCGCGATCCGGTGGCACGCAATCTGCATGTCCCCTGTCGACGGAATTTGAACCGACGAACTTTCGACGGAGATTTTCATGGCTCTTACCATCAATACGAACATCGCTTCCATCCAGTCGGAGCGCGCCTTGGCGGCGAACCGCGGCAACATGGAGACTGCGATGCAGCGGCTGTCCTCGGGCAAGCGCATCAACTCTGCCTTGGACGACGCCTCAGGTCTTGCGGTCGCCAACCGGATGCGTAACCAGATCGAGGGCCTCAACATGGCGATCCGGAATGCCAATGACGGCATCTCGCTCGCTCAGACGGCCGAAGGCTCGATGGAAGAGCTGCAGAATGTGCTCCTGCGCATGCGCGAGCTCGCGATCCAGGCCTCGAACGGCACCTACACCAACGAAGACCGCAGCTACATCGCCGCGGAGTTCGACGAGTTGATGAAGGAGATGCGGCGGGTATCCAACCAGGCCGCATGGGATGGCGATGTGAAGCTGATCGCCGAGGGCGCGAAGCCGCAGCAGGTCCAGGTCGGCATCGATGCGGCAGACTACATCCAAGTGCCGCTGCAATCCTTGACGGTCGAGGATCTCAACCTCTCGGATAAATCTTCCGTCACGAGCAGCGCAGGCGCCGCCATCGAGACCTTCAAGTTCCATAACCTGACCACCACCTCGGAGCCCGCGGTCAAGTTCGTGCCGGCGGGCTGGGATGGCACCGACCCGGCTGAGCTCACGGATGTCGAATTCATCGACAATCCGCGTCCGAACTTCGAGCTCAGGCTCTGGAACGGCGCGCGGGATTCCGACGGCAATCCGGAAGGGCTGTCGAGTTCGGCCAACGTCCTCAGCGTGACCGGCGCGGCGTCGGTCAAGGACCTGATCTCGCAACTGAAGGCGCACCCCAACTACGACAGCACCGTCGCCGACATCAAGTTCGCGAACGGAGAGCTGCAGATCATCTGGAAGATCGCGGGTCAGCCGGATCCCGATTCATCGCTCACGGTCACCAATCCGGTCCAACAGAGCAATCCCATCGCCATCGGGGCGGGCGACAATTCCGTGGACTACGGCGCGGATCTGGTGAACGGCGTCGCGGGCGATCTCACCAACTATCCTGATCACTACAAGCAGGAATTCGACCTCAGCAACCTCGTATTCCATCGTGATACGGTGCCGAAGTCGGCGGGCAATTTCTTCGCCATCCAGATCGGTAGCCGCGTCCTGACGGCGGACAACGCCACCAGCGCAGCGGATCTCGCAGCCAAGCTCAAGAAAGACTCGGACTACGCTTTCGTCCGTGATCAGGTCGGCCTCGGATCGAGCCGCCTCGAACTCTTCGAGGTCGTCGACGTCCCGGCTGGATACGCCAATGTCAGCGGCAATCCCATCACCCAGGTGGCGGCGAATGCGGCCACCGATGATCTCTACACGAGTGCGGACGGCAAGACGTACCTGGTCAATAAGGCTGCGCCTGCGACCGACACCTACGCCGGCAACGTCAGCGGCAACTCGATGTCCCAGGCCCGCGATGCCGCGGCTGTGGGAGAGATCTTCTCGACCGATGGCGGCACCACATTCAAGATCCGCGGCTCCGGGCTTGCAGCGACGGATACCGCGATCACCGCGCCTGTCGCGGGCGACACGGCTTTGCTCACGGACGCCCAGGCCTCGGCACGGGTCCAGAAGCTCAAGATCAATTTCGGCGAGGACTCGACCGAGCGCGGGTTCATGTATCAGTCGACGCACAATGTGACGATCTCCGACCCGGAGAGCGCGATATCCGCCTTGGACTTCGTCGATGCCGCGGCGAAGGTCGTCAACGAATCCCGCGCGCGCATGGGCGCGACGATGAGCCGGATCGAGTTCACGATCAACAACCTCATGAACGTGGTGGAGAACACCGAAGAGGCGAAGTCACGCGTGCTCGACACCGATTATGCGAAGGAGTCGGCTGAACTCGCCAAGGCGCAGATCCTGGCCCAAGCCGGGACCGCCATGCTCGCGCAGGCGAACCAGTCGCAGCAGTACGTGCTCAATCTGCTGCGCCAGGGCTGACCGGGTCTCCGATCGATCTTTTTAATCGCACTGATGAACAGATTCACGACAGCCCTCTTTTGCTTGCTGCCGATCAGCGCCTGGTCCAGCGAACGGGTTTCGCTGGCCGACGCCGCGGAACGCTTCGCGGAACGCAGCGCCTCGTTGCCCGTCGGCAGCGTGAGGGCCGTCGCCATCGATCCCCAGATACCGCTCGGCAATTGTCCATCTGGTTGGCAATGGTCATTCCCCTATGAGGCGCGCACCACCGTGCAGGTCACCTGCACGGCCTCGCCTACCCCGTCCCGAAGACTCGTTGCCGTGCGGTATCTGGTGGATGAGACCGGCCTCGAGGCACGACAGACTGTGTCGACATCCCCCAAGCGCCACCTCGTGGCGGCCCGGGACATGGCCATCGGCGCAGTGATCTCGGCGGACGATCTAGAACTGCAGGACCTCCCGGCGAAAGGTCGGGCCTTCTCTTCGACCCTGTCGGACCCGGATTCGCTGGTGGGTCTGTCCCTGACGCGTTCGGTCCGCAAAGGCGAGAGCCTGGGACGCGCCGATGCGCGCAGCGCGCAGGTGATCAAGCGGAACTCGCCGGTATCGGCCTGGAGCGCCTTTCCGGGTGGTCGGGTGGTCACCCGGCTGGTGGCCTTGCAGAACGGTAAAGCCGGCGAATGGATCACCCTGGAGAATCCGCAAAGTGGCAGGAAAATCAAGGGGTTGGTACAGGACGACGGCACCGTAAAGGTCGGCGGCGGTATGATTTCGGCCGAGGCGGCTCAAGTTGTCGCCGCGGTCGTCGACTAAGCCGTCACTAGGTACAAGGTACGCAATCATGTCCATCGACAAGATCTCCCTGAACGGCGCCCATCCTGGCCGCGCCGTCAACGACAGCAAGATCACCCGGCTCGACCCTCGGGTCGCGGGTCAGAGCACCCAACAGGCGGCCCGACGCGCCGAGGCGGCGGCACTCGACCCCGTGCGCGTGTCGAACATGTCGCGCGAACTGTCGGCGGTCTTGGGCCCTGCGGCCATGGACGATACCTTCGATCAGGACAAGGTCGACAGCATCCGCCGTGAGATCCTCGAGGGGAAGTTCCCCATCGATGAAGACCGGTTGGCGTCCAAGTTCCGGGAACTCGAAAAGGAGATCCGCGGCTTCGGGGACTGACCCGACGCGGCCTCGAGACATGCACCACGCCACGCCGACACCGAGCCTCGACAGTCTCGAGGCGCTGTGCTCAAAGATCTGCCAGACCTTGGACCGCGAGCATGCGGTGTTGCGCGGATCGAACGGTCTCATCGGTCGTGGTGTCGATGATCTTGAGGAGATCCACTCGGAGAAGTCCGAGCAGATCGCGCGCCTTGAAGGTCTCTCCAGGGCTGCAGAGACCAGCGATGAGAAACGGGAGCACCCGGGCCGCGCGCAAGGGGTCAGGGAGCACATCGAGCGGTGCAAGCAGCTGCAGTACCGCAACCATCAAGTGTTCAGTCGTATCGTCGCTGCGCAACACCGGATCATCTCGGCGTTGCGTTCCAATGATGACGATATCAGCCTGTACGATCGCGCCGGCAGGAGCCGTGATTTCGGCATGACCCGACTGGGCGATCGCGCCTGAGCCGTCAGGTCTGCTCGCCCGAAGACGGGCGCCTCTGCGGTTCCCTGCCCTCCATCCAGTAGACCCACGACAGCACCACCGCGACCGCACGATACACATCGGGCGGGATGCTGGAATCGACGGGCAGTTCAGCGAGCCTGGCGGCAAGCAAAGGATCGCGCATCACCGGCACACCTTGGCGCCGCGCTTCTTCGACGATCTCTTGGGCCATGAGCTCGCGCCCGGTCGCCACGATCAGCGGCACCGGATTCTCTCCGTACTCGAGCGCGATCGCGCGATGTGTCCGATCCGGCGTCATCGTCCTTGCACCTCAGACGCGGATGGACTGCAGCCGACCAGGATCCGTCGGCGGCTTCGAGTGGAGATGCGGCTCGATCACCGTCCAACGCGCGAGCTCGAGCTGTGCGTCCTCAAGGCGTCGGGCGAGTTCCTGGCGTGAATCTTCCCAGCGCGCGCCCTGATCGGCCGTGTCGGTGAGCACGGTCACGCCTATCCCCGTCTTCCCGACCTGTTCGATGCGGATGTCGATCTCACCGAACGGCAAGCGTATGCCCACCAGGCGCGTCCGCCACGGTCGATCTTGGTCCTCGCGACGACCGTCACCGCCCCGGTAGTCCGGCAGGTCGCCGGCGGGATCTTGTTGGAGCGTGATCCACCATCCGCCAAGGCCGTCCGGTGAGATCATCACGAAAGAGACCACGGTGCCGCCGCTGCGATTCGCGGCGGTGGCTGCGCTCTGCAGACCGACGAGGTCGTCGAGTGCGGCCCACGCATCGTCCACTGCAGGCCCTTCACGCCGAGCATCGATGACCTCGAGCAGACGACGCTTCAGGTCGGAAGTGGATATCGGTCGGCGCTCACGGAGCTGGGACTCGAAGAAGAGTCCGGAATTCGACAGTGTAGAGGCGAGCGAATGCATCCAGCCGGACGGACTCAAGGGCGCGGGCTCCGCAAGACCTGCGGGCACTGCGGTAGCGATCGCAGGCCTCGCGGCGGAGAGCGTGCCCAGCAACCACCCTGACAAAGCGCTCGGCAGCTGCAACCGTGACGACAAAGCCTGTGTCGGACTGCCCCCCATGCGCGACACCGCAGCGATGGCTGTGGATGTGGGCATCTCGGGGAGGTCCGGGACTTCCTCGACGGCCGGACCCGCGGCCTCGATCACCCGACCGGCAGGCGAGGGGGCGCCACCGATCCGGGCCACGGTCGTCCCAGCCAGCGGCAACAGCGGGATCAAGGTCAACGCCCCGCTCATGTCACGAGATACCTGCAGCGATAGCCGCGAGTATTCAGAAACGCCGGGGATCGGTCGACTTGAGAAGAATTGGTCGCCGACCTTGAGCATCATCTCATCGCCCTGGAACCGTACGGTGGCGCTGAGCACCGACCCCACTTCCCAGCGCGCGCTGGCGCCCACCGAAACAGGCACGGCGATGGCGCGGTCGGCCCGGGCGAGCAGTTCTGGCTCGCGCGGCAGCGACAGGGGCGGTGGTAAACCTACGGGGCTGAGCATGGCTTCAGGAAGTCGTCGCAGAGAGCGTCGGCTTGAGCGACAGGTCTTGAGAAACAGGTGGAGTATAGTGAGATGGACGATTGGGCATCGAATCTTGACATGAAGCATCCTGCGCGCTCCATCCTCACCGGCCATCGCCGGATCGCCGTGCTCGTGGGGGCACTGCTTGGGTCGTCTCTGTCCGCCGGATCCTGGGCGGCAGACTCCAGCGAGAAAGCCCGGCGTCCCACCCTCCCACCCCGCGTGAACACGCAATCGATCCCGGAGCTGGTCTGCACCGGCGATCGCACCGTGGCGATCACACACACCACGCTCGCCACCAACGAGGTGGCAGCCCCGCTGCGCCTGCGCTTGCGAGGCAACCTCCTCTACCTCGGCGCTGACTCCACCGACGAGAAGTTCTTCGGCCTGATCAACCGTTCCGATCGGCGGCGGTGGCTCTCCGGCACTTCGACCTTGATGCTCGATGAGGCTCTTGGAACAGGCACTTGGGCGCGCTTGGACCTGGACTCGACGAAGATCAGTCCCCTGCGCTGCGAACCCGTCGTCCGGAAATCGCCATGATGACGCGTCTCTGCCGTGGCCTATCGATGGCGTGGGTGGCGGCAGCACTCGTCGGCTGCGGTGGCGGTGGCGGTGGTGACACTCCCTCGACCCCACTCTCGCCCGCCCTCTCCGGCACGCTCGTCGATCTCGGCACATCCGGGCTCGCCTACAGCACGCCCACTCTTTCAGGTAACACCGGCGCCGCGGGCAGCTACACCTACCGCTGCGGCATCGCCTGCGAGACGATCACCTTCAAGATCGGCGGTATCACGCTCGGCACCGCGACCGGCGCCGCGTCGCTCTCCATGCGAGAGTTCGAAGGCGGTATGGAAGGCGGCGTGCTTTCGGACACCACCCTCCGCCGTGTCCAGTTGCTCATGGCGCTCGATGCGGACGCCGATGTCAGCAACGGCATCGCGATCCCGTCTGGACTGGCCACATCGCTGTCCAGCCGATCGCTGGATTTCGCTGCCTCGTCTTTCGATGCGGACCTCGCCTCGCTCATCGATTTCCTGCGCAGTGA
>DBCG01000057.1:0-262 GCA_002292945.1 Proteobacteria bacterium UBA964
CTGCCGCGCGCCGATCGGGCGCCCGTCTGCACCAACGATCCGGAACGACGCCCATGACGGCTTTCGACACGATCGAGCCGCCGCCCCGACCGCCCGCGTTCCGCATCGGTCGCTGGTCCATCGCCGCGCCGGCGGTGCTCGCGCCCATGGCCGGTGTGACCGACCGACCGTTCCGCATCCTCGCGCGTCGTCTCGGCGCTGCGCTCGCCGCCTCCGAGATGATCACCTCGGACACGCGGCTCTGGAATTCGCGCAAATCCCG
>DBCG01000057.1:365-11240 GCA_002292945.1 Proteobacteria bacterium UBA964
CGCAGATCATCGACATCAACATGGGCTGCCCGGCGAAGAAGGTCTGCAACCGCCTCTGCGGATCGGCGTTGTTGCAGGACGAGCCCTTGGTCGGCCGCATCCTCGAGGCCGTGGTCGCAGCGGCACAAGGGACCGGTGTACCGGTGACGCTCAAGACGCGCACCGGTTGGGACCGGGCACACCGCAATGGGGCAGCGGTCGCACGCATCGCGGAGGCCGCCGGCATCGCAGCGCTCGCGATCCATGGACGCACGCGCGCCGACTTCTACGAGGGCGAGGCCGAGTACGACACCGTGCGCGAGATCCGCGCCGCCGTCTCGATCCCGGTGATCGCCAACGGCGACATAGACTCAGCCCGGAAAGCCCGCGATGTGCTTGATTCCACGGGTGCTGCGGGGGTGATGCTCGGACGCGCCGCACAGGGCGCACCGTGGATCTTCCGCGACATCAACGGTCTCTTGGTCCAAGGCGTCGTGCCCGAGCCGCTCGCGCGCGCCGCGCAGCGTGATATAGTTTTGGAGCATCTTCAGTCCATCTACACCTTCCACGGTGAAGACTCCGGATTGCGGATCGCACGCAAACACCTCGGCTGGTACGGCAAGCTGTTGGACGACACGCCCACAGCGCGCGCCCGCTTCATGGCGGCCACGGACACGGCATCACAGTTCGCGTGTGCGGATCGGGAATTCGGAGCATGGTGCGAGCAGACGGCCGATGCCGCCTGACACGCGCCGGGATGCGAGGGGAGAGATGGCGAGCAACGAACCAAGAGGGGGCGATCTGCCGCTGCGCGGTCACGCGGAGCGCGCCTTCGAGGATTACCTGAGCAACCTGGGTGGCACCCGCAGCCCCGGTCTCTACCAGCGCGTGATCCGCGAGGTGGAAGAACCTCTGCTGCGCGTGGTGCTGCGCCATGCCGAGGGCAACCAGACACGCGCCGCCGAGATCCTCGGCATCACCCGCGCCACGCTGCGCCGCAAGCTGCGCGACCTCGGTCTCGCCGCAGACTGATCCCACCCCCACCCACGGACCCGACACCCCCGCCATGCCTGTCCTGCTGCGCCGCGCACTGCTGTCCGTCTCCGACAAGACCGGTCTTCTGGATCTCGCCCGCGAACTCGAACGCCGTGGCGTCGCCATCCTCTCCACGGGTGGTACGGCGCGCCTGCTCACCGAGCACGGCATCTCGGTCACCGAAGTCTCGCAGCACACCGGTTTCCCCGAGATCATGGACGGACGCGTCAAGACCCTGCACCCGCGTATCCACGGCGGGCTGCTCGGCCGGCGCGGTGTCGATGAAAGCGTCATGGCGCTGCATGGCATAGAACGCATCGACCTCTTGGTCGTGAACCTCTATCCCTTCGCCGAGACCGTGGCACGCCCCGCCTGCAGCTACGCTGAGGCCATCGAGAACATCGACATCGGCGGACCAGCCATGGTGCGCGCCGCCGCCAAGAACCACGATGCCGTCACGGTCGTGGTCGATCCTGCCGACTATCCGACGGTGCTCGCGGAACTCGACACGCACGACGGCGCGACCTCGCCCGAGCTGCGCGCACAGCTCGCAGCCAAGGCGTTCGCCCACACGGCGCGCTACGACTCCATGGTCGCGAGCTACCTGCAGACGCGCAATCCGGTGCTCGGTGAGGACTTCCCGCGGGTGCTGCCGCTGGTCTTCGAGAAGGTGCAGGGCCTGCGCTACGGCGAGAACCCCCACCAGAAGGCGGCCTTCTACCGCGTGCCGGCTGCACGCGGCCCCTCGGTCGCGAACGCCCGATCGCTGCAGGGCAAGGAACTGTCCTTCAACAACATCGCCGATGCGGACACCGCCATCGAATGCGTTCGCCAGTTCGATACGCCGGCCTGCGTGGTCGTGAAACACGCGAACCCCTGCGGCGTGGCGACCGCAGCCGACATCGCTGCGGCCTACGAGGCTGCACACCGCACCGATCCGACCTCCGCCTACGGCGGCATCATCGCCTTCAACCGGCCGCTCGACGCCGATACCGCCGCGCGCATCGTCGGGCGCCAGTTCCTCGAAGTGCTGGTCGCGCCGCAGGTCTCGCCCGAGGCACGCGCCGTGCTCGCCACCAAACCCGGCATCCGGGTGCTCGAGCTCGGTGAGCTGACGCGCGAAGCCGGGCCTGAGCACGAGTACCGCAGCGTCACCGGGGGGTTGCTCGCCCAGACCCGCGACGAGGGCCGCATCGAGCGCGCCGACCTCAAGGTCGTCAGCCGCCGTGCGCCCACCGACGCCGAGCTCGACGACCTCCTCTTCGCGTGGCAGGTCTGTAAATTCGTGAAATCCAACGCCATCGTCTACGCGCGCGACCGCGCCACCCTCGGCATCGGCGCAGGCCAGACGAGCCGCGTGTACTCGAGCCGCATCGCCGCCATCAAGGCGGCGGACGAGAACCTCGGGATCAAGGGTGCGGTGATGGCCTCCGACGCGTTCTTCCCGTTCCGCGACGGCCTCGATGTCGCCGCGGAGCACGGCATCACCGCCGTCATCCAGCCCGGTGGCAGCCTGCGCGACGCCGAGGTCATCGCGGCAGCCGACGAGCGCGGCATGGCGATGGTGTTCACCGGCATGCGCCACTTCCGGCACTGAGCGGACACCGCATGGATGCGAGCGGCCTGAAAGTTCTGATCGTCGGCGGTGGTGGCCGCGAGCATGCACTGGCCTGGCATTGCGCGCAGTCGCCGCGTGTCAGCGAGGTGCTGGTCGCGCCAGGCAACGCCGGCACCGCCACCGAGCCGCGGGTGCGCAACGTGGCGGTCGCCGCCGAGGACGTCGTCGGCCTGGTCGAGCTCGCACGCCGCGAAGGCGTCGGCCTCACGATCATCGGCCCGGAAGCGCCGCTGGTGCTGGGAGTGGTGGACGCCTTCGAGGCGGCCGGGCTGCGCTGCTTCGGGCCACGCCGCGCCGCAGCACAGCTCGAGGGCTCCAAGGCCTTCACCAAAGAATTCCTGCATCGGCATGGCATCCCGACCGCCGCCTATGCCACCTTCACCCGCGACACCTTCGATGCGGCTTGGGTGCGCGCGCAGCGCTGTCCGATCGTGGTCAAGGCGAGCGGCCTCGCCGCCGGCAAGGGCGTGGTGATCGCCGAGACCGCGGATGAGGCCATCGATACCGCACGCGCCATGTTCGCCGGCAGCTTCGGCGATGCCGGCAACGAGGTCGTCATCGAGGAGTTCCTGCCGGGCGAAGAAGCCAGCTTCATCGTGATGGCCGATGGTGTGCACGCGCTGCCGTTCGCGACCTCCCAGGACCACAAACGCATCGGCGACGGCGACACCGGCCCGAACACCGGCGGCATGGGGGCTTATTCGCCCGCCCCCGTGGTCACGCCCGCGATGCACGAGCGCATCATGCGCGAGGTCATCTGGCCCACCATCCGTGGCCTTGCCGCCGACGGCATGCCCTACACGGGCTTCCTCTACGCCGGGATCATGGTCGCGCCCGACGGCACGCCCAACGTCCTCGAGTTCAACTGCCGTTTCGGCGACCCCGAGACCCAACCGATCATGGCTCGGCTGCGATCGGACCTCACGCTGCTCTGCGAGGCGGCGCTCGACGGTCGGCTCGACGAGGTCAGCATGGACTGGGACCCGCGCGCCGCGCTCGGCGTCGTGCTCGCCGCCGAGGGCTATCCGGAGACGGTGCGCAAGGGCGACCCCATCGACGGCCTCGAGGCCGCCGCAGCACTGCCCGGGAAGGTGTTCCACGCCGGTTCCGCATTGTCGGAGGGACGGGTGGTCACCGCCGGAGGCCGCGTGCTGTGCGCGGTCGGATTGGGAGAGACGGTAGGCGCCGCGCAGGCGGCAGCCTACGCGCTCGCCGATCGGATCCGCTGGCCGGGCATCCAGTACCGGCGCGACATCGGCCATCGCGCCATCGCCCGCGAGGTCAGCGCTTCATAGCCTCGAAGAAATCCGAGTTCGTCTTGGTGTCCTTCATCTTGTCGAGCAGGAACTCCACGGCAGCGAGCTCATCCATCGGATGCAGGAGCTTGCGCAGGATCCAGACCTTGGCGAGCTCGCCCGGATCGGTGATCAGGTCTTCCTTGCGGGTCCCCGAGCGGTTGATGTTGAGCGCCGGGAACACACGCTTCTCGGCGATGCGACGATCGAGGTGGATCTCGCAGTTGCCGGTGCCCTTGAACTCCTCGTAGATGACATCGTCCATCTTCGACCCGGTGTCGATGAGCGCCGTGGCGAGGATGGTCAGCGAACCGCCCTCCTCGATGTTGCGCGCGGCACCGAAGAACCGCTTCGGACGCTGCAGCGCGTTGGCATCGACGCCGCCGGTGAGCACCTTGCCGGAGCTCGGCACCACGGTGTTGTAGGCGCGGGCGAGTCGGGTGATGGAGTCGAGCAGGATCACGACATCCTTCTTGTGCTCCACCAGGCGCTTGGCCTTCTCGATCACCATCTCGGCGACCTGTACGTGCCGTGCAGCCGGTTCGTCGAAGGTCGAGGAGACCACCTCGCCGTTCACGGTGCGCTGCATCTCGGTGACCTCTTCCGGGCGCTCGTCGATGAGCAGCACGATGAGGTGGACCTCTGGATGGTTGGCGGTGATGGCGGTCGCGATGTTCTGCAGCAGCATCGTCTTGCCGGCTTTCGGCGGCGAGACGATCAGGCCGCGCTGGCCCTTGCCGATCGGCGCGCACAGATCGATCGCGCGTGCGGTGAGGTCCTCGGTGGAGCCGTTGCCGCGCTCGAGCTTCAGGCGCTTGGTCGGGTGCAGCGGCGTCAGGTTCTCGAACAACACCTTGCTACGGGCATTGCCGGGCGAATCGAAGTTGATCTCGCCGACCTTGAGCAACGCGAAGTACCGCTCGCCGTCCTTCGGCGGACGGATGATGCCGGAGATGCTGTCGCCGGTACGCAGGTTGAAGCGGCGTATCTGTGCCGGGCTGATGTAGATATCGTCCGGGCCGGAGAGGTACGAGCCATCGGCCGAGCGCAGGAAGCCGAAGCCGTCCTGCAGGATCTCGAGCACGCCATCGCCGTAGATGTCTTCACCCTTCCGGGCATGGGCCTTCAGCAGGCTGAAGATGATGTCCTGCTTGCGCGAGCGGGCCATGTTCTCGACGCCGTAGGTGGCGGCGAGCTCGACCAGCTTGTTGATCGGCATCGACTTGAGCGTCGTCAGGTTCATCGACTTGCGCGACGCGGCAAGCTCAGCGGCGCTGATGACCTCCGCGTCCTCGCCCGTCTCGATGAACGGGGCGTGGTCGAACGGAGCATCCTCCATCAAGGGGCCGCCGACATTACCGTTGCGCGGACCGCGGTTCGGATCGCGTCCGTGACGGGGACCGCGGTTCTGCCGCTGACCGCCGCCGCCACCGCCGCCACCGCCACCGCCACCGCCGCCCTTGTTGCCGAGATAGCCGCCTCTCACAGGTGGCTGTCCAGGAAGGCCGCAAGCTGCGCGCGGGACACCGCGCCGACTTTCTGCGCCTCGACGGTACCGTTCTTGAAGAGGATCAGCGTGGGGATGCCACGGATGTTGTACTTCGGAGGCGTCGCCGGGTTCTCATCGATGTTGATCTTGGCGATGCGCAGGCGATCGGCGTAGAGCGGGGCGAGCTCATCGAGGATGGGGCCGATCATCTTGCATGGACCGCACCACTCGGCCCAAAAGTCGAGCAGGACAGGCTTGTCCGACTTGAGGACATCGGTGGCGAAACTGGAATCTGAGGTGTTGATGATGTGAGGGTTGCTCACGCGGGGGATCCTCCGGTGGGAGTGATTTCAGGGAGATGGCGGGAAGGGGGAAGAGGGGGCGGGTTTGCGGGACTCGGGCTGAATGCCGTACGGAGATGCCGCTAAACGGTTACTATAATGCCGCAGGAATTGGTTGTTTCGTGCCTCTGGGCTTACCAGATTGAGAGGATGACTCGGGGGCAGAACGCCCGGCTGGATGGCATTTTTAGCCAATCCGCGGTCCTTTTGCAAGCGTCCCGTCCACCCTCACCACTGGTATGAAATGTCTGACACCCACCTTTCCGACCTCACCTTCTCAGCCCTCGAACTCCATCCTTCCCTCATGCAGGGCATCGAGGAAGCCGGTTTCGTGCGCTGCACACCCATCCAGGCGCAGACCCTGCCGGTCGCGCTGACCGGTCGAGATGTCGCTGGACAAGCGCAGACCGGCACCGGCAAGACCGCTGCGTTCCTCGTCGCGATCTTCCAGAACCTGCTCTCCAACCCGCCACCGCCCACCCGCAGCGCCACCGCGATCCGGGCGCTCGTCATCGCACCGACCCGCGAGCTCGCCGTGCAGATCCACAAGGACGCCGAAGTGCTCGCCCGCCACACGGGCCTCAAGCTCGCGGTGGTCTTCGGTGGCGTCGACTACGAGAAACAGCGGCGCGAACTCGAGGATGGCGTCGACGTGCTGATCGGCACGCCGGGCCGCATCATCGACTACTACAAGCAACATGTCTTCGAGCTGCGCGAAGCGCAGGCCGTGGTGCTCGACGAAGCCGACCGCATGTTCGACCTCGGCTTCATCGCCGACATCCGCTACATGCTGCGCCGGCTGCCGCCACCGGAGCGGCGCCAGTCCATGTTGTTCTCGGCGACGCTCTCGCAGCGGGTGCTCGAACTCGCCTATGAGCACATGAACGAACCGGAACTGGTGCGGATCGAGCCCGAGAAGATCACCGCCGACCGGGTTCGACAGCTCATGTACTACCCGGCGATGGAGGAGAAGATCCCCTTGCTCGTCGGACTGCTGCGTCAGATGACTCCGCATCGCACGATGGTGTTCGTCAACACCAAGCGCATGGCGGAGCGGCTCGAAGACGTGTTGCGCGCCAACGGCATCGATGCGGCGGCGCTGTCGGGCGATGTCCCGCAGAAGAAACGCCTGCGATACATGGAAGACTTCCACGAGGGCAAGCTTTCGGTGCTGATCGCGACCGATGTCGCCTCGCGCGGCCTCCACATCGCCGATGTCAGCCATGTCTTCAACTTCGACCTGCCGCAGGATGCCGCCGACTACGTCCACCGCATCGGTCGGACGGCGCGCGCCGGCGCGGAAGGTGACGCGATCAGCTTCGCCTGCGAGGAATACGCGGTCGGGTTGCCCGACATCGAGAAATTCATAGGCCGCAAGGTGCCCTATGAGCCGATCGGCAAGGAACTGATGGCGGAGATCATCTGGCCGCCTCGGCGACCCTACGAAGATCGCGGCGGCAGCGGCGGTCGTCGCGGTGGCGGTGGCGGTCGGCCCGGTGGCGGCCGACCAGGTGGTGGCGGCCGGCCTGGTGGTGGTGGCGGTAATCGTCGTCCGTCCAGCGGCGGGCGCCGCTGACGGCGAGTCCCTCGATCGAGCGCCGCGCGCAGATCCTGCGCGCCCCCACGCCCTCAGGCGAGATCGGACACCGCGTCGATGGCCGCGAACTCCTCGTGGCGATGCGGATCGCGCGAGGAGTCCGGATGACGCACGGCGTACACGTGCCGTATCCCGGCCGTGATCGCCGAGCGCAGCACCGCTGCGCTGTCGTCGATGAACACCGAGCGCGCCGGATCGAACCCCTCCGCTGCACGCGCGGCGCTCCAGAATTCCTGGGTCTCCTTAGGGCTGCCGAACTCGTGCGAGGAATAGGCCTCGTCGAGCCAATCGAGCACACGCGTACGCTCCTGCTTGATCTCGACGATGCGCGGATGGGAATTTGTCATCAGCACGAGCCGCTTGCCCGAGGCCCGCAGACGCTCAAGGAAGCCGCGCGCACCGGGCAGCCAGGCGACCCGCGTGGCTTCCGCTCGATGCACTTGCGCGACATCGATGCGCAGTTCGCGGCTCCAGTAGTCGATGCAATACCACTCCATGCGACCCTGCAACTTCACGAAACGCGGCATGAGCTCAGCCTGCGCCTCAGCGAGCGACAGGCCGTTGTTCTCGGCGTAGATCTCGGGGATGCGTGCCATCCAGACGAAATTGTCGAATGCAAGATCGAGCAAGGTGCCGTCGAGGTCGAGCAGCACCGTGTCGACGGTGGACCAATCAGGCGGCGCAGCAGCCGCCGCAGACCGGGGCGACGGGACGTCAGGGGACGGCGGCAGTTCGGACATCCGCCTATGATAGCGGCATGACGGCCCTGCTCGCCGACCTGCACCTGCACAGCCACCACTCAGACGGGGTGCTCGACCCTGCCGCACTGATGCGTCTCGTCGCCGCCCGCGGCGTCGAGCTTGCGGCGCTCACCGACCACGACACCACAGCCGGCTGCGCAGCGGCGGCGGCAGCCTGTGCCGAAGCCAGGATCCGGTTCATCTCCGGGGTCGAGGTCTCGGCAGGCTGGCAAGGTCAATCGCTCCATGTGCTCGGCCTCGGCGTCGCGACGGACACCCCCGAATTGGTCGCCCATCTCGAGGGGCTGCGAGCGCAGCGTCGGGCGCGGCTCCTCGAGATCGGCGAGCGCCTCGAGAAGCGCGCCGGACTGCCCGGGCGCGAACTCGCCGCCGGCGTGTGTGCCGCCACCGCGGTGCCGACCCGACTTCATCTGGCGCGTGCGTTGGTCGCCTCCGGTCGGGTCCGCAACGAGGCCGAGGCCTTCACCCGGCTGCTCGGACGCGGGCTGCCCGGTCATGTGCCCATGGAGTGGCCTGCGTTGGAGCAAGCGGTAGCCGCGCTGCGCGCCGCCGGTGCGACCGTGGTGCTCGCCCATCCGCACCGCTATCGGTTGTCGAACGGCGCCCTACGCCGCTTGATCGGCGAGTTCAGCGCTGCAGGCGGCGACGGCCTGGAGGTGAGCGTCGCGGGCATGAGCCCCCGTGACCTCGACCGCCTCGCGACACTGGCGCGCAGCAGCAAGCTGAAGGCTTCGACCGGCTCGGATTTCCATGACCCTGCGGTGCCGTGGAATACACCGGGCCGCTTCGCTAAGCTACCCGCGGATCTCGAACCCGTCGCGGCCTGTCTCTGAATGTCCGACCAGGAACAAGACAACATCGACCGCGAGCTGTTCCGCAACATCGACAAGCTGCGGCGGCTGCGCATCGAACACCGCGACCTCGACGATGTCATCGCCCGGTTGTCGATGGACATCCATGTCGATCAAGTGCAGCTCAAACGCCTCAAGAAGCGCAAGCTTATGCTCAAGGACCAGATCGAACGCCACGTCAGCCTGCTGATCCCAGACCTCAACGCCTGATCCGCCGACGCCCGAGGAAGACGCGATGGAACAACGCTATATCTCGCTCTCTGGGCTCGGCCGCGAGCTGCTGACACCCGACGGGCTGAACGAAGCCATCGCGATGTTGGTGGCGATCGCCATCGCCCTGGTCATCGGACGTATCGTCCGCCGCGCCGTGGTCCGCACGCAGGCCGCCGACCGCGGCATCAGTGCGCCTTGGCAGACCCAATTGCTCGAGGCCGGCGCCATCGCGGCACCCTATGTCGTCGCGATGCTGCTGATCGCCGCCGCGCGGGCGGTGGCGGAGTCTTGGAACACCCCGGACACCGTACTGGTGTTCGCGCTACGACTGATCGGCGCGCTCGCGACGGTGCGCCTGCTGGTCTACGGCGCGAGCCTGCTGCTCGGGGACTCGAGCTGGGTCGCCCGATCACAGAGCCGCATCACGCTTCTCATCTGGCTCGCGCTCGGCATCGAGCTGGTCGGCGGTTTCGACTGGCTGGAGTCGGCGCTCGACCAAGTGGATCTGCTGCCCGGCAAGTCGGTGTTCAGCCTCTGGGCGTTGATCAAGAGCTTGGTGGTGATCACGCTGTTCGTGCTCGGCATGTCATTGCTGGCGCGGGCCATCGAGCGGCGGGTGATGGCCATCGACTCGCTCGCCCCGGCCACCCGCGTCGGCATCAGCAAGTCCGCCTATTTCCTGCTGATCGGCCTCGGCATCCTGCTCGGCATCAACTCCGCAGGTGTCGATCTGACCGCCCTCACCGTGCTCACCGGCGCGATCGTCTTCGGTCTCGGCTTCGGCATCCGCGACATCACCGCCAATTTCGTCAGCGGCTTCGTGCTGCTGATGGACAAATCGATCAAGCCGGGCGATGTCATCAGCTTCCACCAACACACCGGCACCACCTCCGACAACTTCGGTTGGGTGCAGGAACTGCGCGGCCGCTATGTCGTGGTGCGCGACCGTGACGGCGTCGAATCCTTGGTGCCGAACCAGAGCCTGATCACCAGCTCGGTCATCAACTGGAGCTACTCCGACCAACGGGTCAGGCTGCGCCTGCCGGTCATGGTGTCCTACGACGACGATCCGGAGGTCGCCCTCGAGCTGTTGCTGCGCGCCACCGACGGCCATCCGCGCATCCTGCGCGACCCGGCGCCGGTGTCGCGCCTGATCTCCTTCGAGAACTACGGCATGAAGCTCGAAGCCCGCTTCTGGATCCGTGACCCCATGAACGGCGTCAACAACGTACGCTCCGACGTCAACCGCCGCATCTGGCGGCTCTTCAAGGACCACGGCATCAAGATCCCGGTGGCGCAGCAGGAAGTGCGCGTGCTCGAACCTGATGCGCGCGCCCTGCATCCGCCGCACCTCTCGGGGCCCGGCGATGCCGATCCACGCCGGTAGCGCCCTGATCCCCGATGCGGACCTTTCGGTGAGCTTCGTGCGCGCCGGCGGTCCCGGTGGGCAGAACGTCAACAAGGTCGCCTCGGCGGTGCAACTGCGCTTCGACCTCGCCGGCACCGCGGCACTCTCCCCTGCGGTGAAATCCCGGTTGCGGCGGCTGGCCGGTCGGCGGGTCACCGACGACGGATCGTTGCTGCTGATCGCACGCGAACACCGCAGCCAGGAGCAGAACCGCCGCGCAGCCGAGGACCGGCTGGCCACCCTGATCTGCGCAGCCTTGGTGGAGCCGAAGCTGCGCCGCGCGACCCG
>DBCG01000057.1:11353-35561 GCA_002292945.1 Proteobacteria bacterium UBA964
CCCGCCGCGGGGCCGCACACGCTGCCCTCATGGTCAGCTGCCGGTCACCTGCAGGATGCTGTGACGGATCTGCTCGGACAGCACGAACTCGGCATCGCGTGCCACCCGCTGCAGCACTTCATCGTGCAACAAGAGACCGGCGTCGTCGCAGCGGATCACGCCGCGGCGCAACAACAAAGCGATGAAGTGATCGAACAGCGACCGATCCGCGAACTCCGGCGAATTCAATCCATAGAGCATGTCGATGCGCTGCGCCATCAGCTGGCAGCGCTCCGCGAGCCCTTTCGCCGTCTGCGTGCCGGAGCCTGAATGCGTGAGCGCAGCGATCACGAGGTAGTAGCGCTCGATGGTCTGTACCGATGCCCGCGCGAGCAGCGAAAGCTGCGTCGCCGCGGCGGCGTTCGGTGGCGGTCGACGCCAGCCGGGTGTCCCATCGGGCAGCTGCAGCGGCTCGAGCAGCCCGAGCAGCCCCAAGGCCGCCAGCACACGCTCGACCTGCGCGGCGAGCTCCTCTTCCGGCCATTTGAGGAACAGTTCTGCAGCCACATAGGGATAGACACGCCAAGCCAGACGCTGGATGTCGGCCGTGGGCACCACCGGATTGGCGATGAAAGCGCAGGCGATCAACGACGGCAAGGCGAACAGGTGCTGGATGTTGTTGCGGTAATAGGTCGTCAGCACCGCCACCTCTTCGCGCAGCTGCACGAGCTCGCCGAGCGGGTGGGGATGACGCTGCAACAACCGCATGGCGTCGCCGTAGGCGATGACCTCGGCGCCGGTGGCCGCGGACACCGTGGTGCGCGGGTCATAGGGCGCCTCGCGCAGCAGACCGAGGCAGAGGTCCACTTGGCGCTCGAGATCGGCCACCGCCATGGCCTTGCGGGGCATCGCGAGCAGCACCAACGCCAAGAGATTCACCGGCGTGACCGCTGCGGCGGCGTTGATGTTGCGCATGATGCGCTGCGCGAGCTCATCCACCACAGGGGCGACCCACGGGGCGCGCCCCTCGTCGTCGCGTTGCTGCATGCGCCAATCGCCGGCATGGCGTTCGAGCAGCGCATCGAGATGGATCGGTTCGCCGAGGTTCACATGCACCCGACCGAACTTCTCGCGCAACACCCGCGTCGCGCGCAGCAGGTCACCGATGCTCTCCTTGCGCTTCGGCCTCCCGGAGAGCTCGCTGAGATAGGTGTTCCCTTCGACGATGCGCTCGTA
Source organism: Proteobacteria bacterium UBA964 (assembly GCA_002292945.1). Classification (GTDB taxonomy): domain Bacteria; phylum Pseudomonadota; class Gammaproteobacteria; order Steroidobacterales; family Steroidobacteraceae; genus UBA964. Next base: position 12,569 of record DBCG01000057.1, read on the forward strand.
GCCGAAATACACCGGCAGGAACACCACGGGCCGTCGCGGGTCGCGCGCATAGCTGCGTACCGTCATGGCGAGCATGCCGGTCTTGGGCTGCAGCAGCCGACCGGTGCGCGAGCGGCCGCCTTCGATGAAATACTCGAGGGAGTGGCCGCGCGCCATGATGGTGGCGAGGTACTTCATCAGCACCGCCGTGTAGAGCGCATTGCCGGCGAAGCTGCGGCGGATGAAGAACGCGCCGGCCTTGCGCAGGAAGCGACCGATCACCGGGATGTCGAGGTTGATGCCGGCGGCGATGTGCGGCACGGCATAGCCCTGCGTATAGATCGCATAGGACAACAGCAGGTAATCCATATGGCTGCGGTGGCACGGCACGAACACCACCTCGTGCTCCCGCGCAACATCGCGCAGCGTCTCGACATGGTTGAACGACACACCGTCATAGAGACGGTTCCACAGACGCCGCAGGAAGGCCTCCATGAAGGTGATGAAGGCGTGCGAGTAGTTGGCGGCGATCTCCTCGCCGTAGCCGCGCGCCGTCAACAACGCCTTGCGGCGCGTGATGCGCTTCGTCCGCACCTCCTGTGCCGCGGCGGCGCGCACCGCACGGGTGCGCAGCACGCGTGCGAGGATGGTACGCCGATGGGACATGTCGGGGCCGATGCGCGCCGCGCGTTGGCGGCGGAAGGTGGCCCGCCAGGCGCGTGTGATGCGGGTGGCCTGCAGCATCGCCGGCTCGTCATCGAAGAGCAAGCTGCGCAGGCTGACCGGCGCACCGACCTCGACCATGGTGAAACGTCCGTTGACGAGGATCTGCAGAATCTTGCGCAGCGCCCCGCCCAGCACCCAGCCCTCGGTGAGCCAGAGCCGCAACCAGGAGCCCTCCGTCTGCGGCGCCCTCCCCCAATACACCGCCATCGGCACGAGGCGGACATCGAAGCCGCGGTCGGCCTGCAGCGCCTCGATGAGGCGTACGAGCTCGGGCGGCGGGCGGCGATCGATGCGCCGGTCGAAGAAGCCGCGCTTCGTCAGCAGCGGCAGCGTGGCGCGCACGGCATCGGCGCGTCGACCGACCAGCCTGCCGTCGGGCGGCGGCAAGCCGTTGCGTCGGCAGATGTCCGCCACCACCGCGACATCAGCGGCGCTGCGACGCTCGAGCACATAGCAGACCGGTGCAGCGGTCGCGGCGACGATCTGCCGCAACGCGTCCTCAGGGCGTACTTCCGCACGCACCCAGAGCGACATCAGTCCACGCCATAGGAACTTCACGGCAGGCGGTTCAGGGCACGCGCGCAGCGCGTGCGGGCAAGCTGGCGAGGAAGCTGCGGAACCAACCGCCGATCGCGGGGAGCGAGGCGATCAAGCGATGGTCATCATCGACGAGGTAGGTGGTGGCGCGCTGGGCCTGCGCATGGCGCCAACCGTTCGCGACCGGCACGATGTCGTCCTGCCATCCATGCACCACCACCGTCGGCAGCGATGCCGGCGCGGGCTGCGGCGGCAAAGGCGGCAAGCCAGGCATGTCGAAGGCGGGGGCCATGAGGAACAGGCCACGCGCTGCCTCGCCTGCCGGTCCGGCGCGCATCGCCGCGGCGGCGGCGAGCCAACCTCCCAAGCTCGAACCCACGAGCACCGGCGCCAACGGCAGCCCGGCGCAGCAGGCGAGCAGGCGCTCCAAGCGGTCGTCGACGGAGTCGAGACCGCGGTAATCCACCGACTCGACGCGCCATCCCGACGCGCGCGCGATGTCGGCCAACGCCATGATCTTCGTGCCCCAGGGCCCGGACTCCTTGCCGTGGGAGAACACGACGACATCCTCGCTCATGGGCCGATGCTACACCGTTCAGTGGCTGCGCCAGAGCGGCACATGTCGGGCCTTGAAAAGAGGGATCAGAAGCATCCCCGCCACGAACCCGCCGATGTGTGCGCCAAGCGCGACACCCCCGCCGCTCATGCCCGAGAACCACCCCATCGCGACCTGACCGATGAACCAGGCGGCCAACACCCAGACGGCCCGTACCCAGCCGATGGTGAAGAACATCAGCGGCGGCGGCAATGCGAGCAGCACGCGCGCCTTGGGATAGAGCAGCAGATAGGCGCCGAGCACGCCGGAGATCGCACCGCTCGCCCCCACCATGGGCACCGCGCTCGACGGATCGGGAAGCGCTTGGGCGAACACGGCGATCGCACCGCAGGTCAGATAGAACACGATGAAACGACCATGGCCCATCGCGTCCTCGATGTTGTTGCCGAACACCCAGAGGAACAGCATGTTGCCGAACAGGTGCGCCAACGAGCCATGCAGGAACATCGAAGTGAAGACCGTCGCCCAGGGCGCCACCCAGACCGGCTCGTCGCTCGCACCATCGCGACCGAAGATCACCTCGGGTGTGGCGCCCAATCCCGCGACGATCGCGCCGAACCAGGCCTCACCGGAGGACCACTGCCAAAGAAAAACCAGCACACAAGCGCCGATCAAGGCCCAGGTGACCCAAGGCGTGATGCGGGTCGGATTGTCGTCGTGGACCGGGATCATGGTGACACCCGCGTCGGGTTCGCGCCGAGCGGTGCGGCGTTGCGCACACGGCGCGCCTCGGCGATCACCGAGTCAGGGCTGGTACCGCTGCGGGTGAGCGGCACCGGGATGCTGCGCGGCGAATGGCTCACGCGCGACACGGAATCCCAGTCCATGGCGTCGCCCTGCTCGCGCAACCGGCGCTGGATGCGCTGGGCGAGGGACTTCGAGAGCAGCTTGCGCTGCGCCCGTTGCCAATCACGCGGATCGTCCTCGAGCACCTCATGCGCTTGCATCAAAAGTTCACCCTCGTGCCACCCGAACACGAAGGGCTGGTTGACCACCGTCACACGGGTGCCCGGCTTGACGAGGTCATAGAGCAGCTCGATGTCCTCGGGGAACAGCCGGATGCAGCCGTGGCTCGATCGCAGGCCGACACCGGCGGGCTTGTTGGTGCCGTGGATGAGATAGCTCGGCCAGTCCAGGTAGATCGCGCGGTGACCGAGCGGGTTGTCCGGACCCGGCGGCACCACGACGGGCAGCACCTCACCGTCGGCCTTGTGCTCGGCGCGCACCCCGGGCCCCGGACGCCAAGCGGGATCTTTTTTCATACGCACCACGCTGGTGGTGCCCTCCGGCGTCGCCCAACCGACACGACCGATGCCGATCGGGAAGGTGTAGACCGTCAGCCATTCCCCCGGCTTGCGCTTCGGGAAATAGAACAACCGCATCGCCGCCAGGTTGATGACGATCCCCTCACGCGGCGCGTCGGGGAGGATGTGCCGCGTCGGCAGCACGATCTCGCGGCCTGCACCCGGCAACCATGGATCGACGCCCGGGTTGGCGCGCACGAGTTCCTCGTAGCCGACATTGAAGCGCCTTGCGAGATCGACGAAGGTGTCTTCGCGCATCGCGCGCGTGACCTGCAGTTCGCCGATGATGTCGCCATGCGACGGGTCGAGCACGGTACGGTGGGCGCTGGTCGCGACCGGGTCGGCCGCCGACGAGGGCGGGATGAGCGGACGGAACGCGGCTGCGGGAGACGCCGAGGGTTGCTTCACCGGTGCCGCGCCGCACCCCGCCAGCAGCAGACAGAACGCAGCGACCCATGCCGGGCGCGACGAGCGCGACGACCGCGACAGGCCGGGGACAACGATGCGGGACGGAGGCGCCGACATGGGCGCCGAGATTACAGCAGTACGGGCCGGTTCGGCTGCTCGTCGGCGTCGCCACCCTCGTGCGGGAAATGCTCCGCGAGCAACGCGGCGACCCCCTCGACACCGGCCAACGCCCCCTCCCGCCAACGCTCCTCGCGCAAGTGCGTCTCCATGTCGCGGCAGACCGCCTCCCACTGCGTCGTAGGCACACGAGCGGCGATGCCACGATCGGCGACGATCTCGACGTCGCGGTCGGCCATGAGCAGGTAGATGAGCACGCCGTTGTTGCGCTGCGTATCCCAGACCCGCAGCAGACCGAAGACTTCGAGGGCTCGCGTGCGCGGCTCGAGACCGACCCGCAAAGAACGCAGGTCTAGGGAGGTCTCCACCGCAAAACGGATCTCGCCCGCGTGGCGCGATTCGACCGACGCGATCGCGGTCTCGATGGCGGTGAGGGTCGCAGCCGGGAACCGGCGCCGGGTGTGCAGCGGCCAGGTCGTCAGGTGTCGCCAGAGGCGTCGCAGATCCATCTCACCATCCTCCCGAGGCGCCACCGCCCCCGAAGCCACCACCACCGCCACCGCCGAAGCCACCGCCGCCGAAGCCACCACCGCCGAAGCCGCCGCCGCCACCGCCGAAGCCACCGCCGCCCCAGGGACCGCGGGAATAGTAATTGCCCCGGTTGGCGTCGGAACCCATGCCCATGATGATGCCGACGAGACCGCCAAGCATCGCTGCAGCCAAGGCGCCTGAGAACACCAATACGGCGATGCCGAAGGTGCCGCCCATCGACAAAGATTGAGGTAATCGGCCGAGGGACGCGGAGATGAGCAGCAAGATGCCACCGATGAGGGCCAGCGCCACGACCAGCGCCACGCGGCCACCGGACAACCCGCCACTCTTTCGCTTGCCGTCGCTCCAACGCGGATCGGGCGGCGGCAACGCTTCGCCGTCGATGACACCGATCACGCGATCGACACCCGCCTCGATGCCGGCACCGAACTCGCCGGCGCGGAAGGCGGGGCGGATCGTCTCGTCGATGATGCGGTTCGAGGCGAGGTCGGTGAGCGCGCCCTCGAGACCGCGACCGACCTCGATGCGCATCCGTCGATCCTGTTGCGCGATGAGCAGGATCGCGCCGTCATCGACGCCCTTTCGACCGGTCTTCCAAGCATCGGCGACGCGGATCGAATACTGCTCGATCTCCTCCGGCTGCGTGGTCGGCACGATGAGCACCGCGACCTGGGATCCCTTGCGGGTCTGCAGGTCCATGAGGCGCGCGACCAGGCGCGCACGCTCCTCGGGTTGCAGCAATCCGGCGGTGTCGACCACCGGGGAATCGTAGGCCGGGATCGGTTGCAGCCCGCCCTGAGCCGCAGCCGGCTGCACCGCCGCCGGCCCGAAGGCCAGCGCGGCGAGCAGCAGCACGGGCCGCAACAACCGAGAGAGGAGGGTCTTCAAGGTGTCGCGGGCCGCCTCAGCCGCCCGGCGCAGGCGCGTTGAAGTCGACCGTCGGAGCCGCGGAGATCGCCGCCTCGTTCTCGACGGTGAAGTTCGGCTTGACCTTCATGCCGAAGACCATCGCGGTGAGGTTGGAGGGGAACTGACGCACCGTTCCGTTGAATTCCTGCACGGTCGCGATGTAGCGGTTGCGGGCGACCGCGATGCGGTTCTCCGTGCCTTCGAGCTGCGCCTGAAGGTCGCGGAAATTCTGGTCGGACTTCAGCTGCGGATAGTTCTCGGTGACCATCAACAGGCTCTTGAGCGCGGCCGAGAGGTCGCCCTGCGCCGCCTGGAATTTCTTGATGGCTTCAGGGTCGTTGAGCATCTCCGGGGTCAACTGGATCGAGGTCGCGCGCGCGCGCGCCTCGGTCACACCGACGAGGACCTTCTCTTCTTGGGCCGCGAAACCCTTCACGGTGTTGACGAGGTTCGGGATCAGGTCAGCGCGGCGCTGGTACTGGTTGACCACCTCGGACCAAGCGGCCGTGGTGGCCTCGTCCTGGGTCTGCAGGGTGTTGTATCCGCAACCGCCGAGCATCATGGCGGCGACGAGGATCAGGCTGGCACGGATCGAACGCATGGGATGACTCCTAAAAATCGAGGGCGGACAACGACATGATGCCGCAGCAAGAGCCGACTCACCATCCATCTTGCGATCTATCTTGCACGCGATCGTCGATCGGTTTGAACTATCCGTATTACGCGACCTGATCGACGACACGTGAAGATCTTTCCCTGCCGAGCGGTATCCTTCCGCCCATCATGTCGCGTTATCGACCACCGACCACACCCGGTTCCCGGTTCATCACCCCCGCGGGCCACGAACGCTTGCAGGCCGAGCTCGATGCGTTGTGGAAGGTGGAGCGCCCGCGCGTCACGCAGGCCGTCAGCGAAGCGGCCGCACAGGGCGACCGGTCTGAGAACGCCGAGTACACCTACGGCAAGAAGCGCCTGCGTGAGATCGACAGCCGAGTGCGCTTCCTGCGCAAGCGCCTCGACGGCATGGTCGTCGTCGACCAGCCGCCCACCGACCGCGACCGCGTGTTCTTCGGCGCCTGGGTGACCTTGGAGGATGACACCGCAGTGCAGAGCCGCCGCCGGATCGTCGGACCCGACGAGTTCGATATGGATCCGCGCTACGTGAGCATGGACGCGCCGCTCGCCCGCGCGCTGCTCGGCAAGCGGCTCGACGACGAAGTCACGGTGGAGACGCCGGGCGGCGGGCGGACGTTCGCGGTGACGGCGATCGATTACTGAAATCCCTGTGGGCGACGGCCCTCAGCGGACGCGGATGTTGAGGAACTGCCAGGGATCCTCCCGATCGAGCTCCTCGGGGAAGAGCCGTTCGCGATCCTGCAGCGGGTTCCAATCGGTATAGGCGCCGACGACCGGCCCAAGGTAGGGCATACAGACCTCGAGCGCGCGACGGAAATCCATCTCGTCAGGTTCCACCACACCGCGCCGCGGGTTCTCCATCGCCCAGACGACGCCGGCGAGCACCGCCACGGTGACCTGCAGGCTGGTGGCGTTGTTGAACGGGCAGAGCGCGCGCGCTTCGTCGATGCTCAACTGCGAGCCGTACCAGTAGGCGTTGCGGCCATGGCCGGCGAGCAGCACACCGAGCTCGTCGATGCCGCCCGGGTTGATCTCGTCCATGAGGATGCGCTGCTCGTCCTGCATGACGAAATTGCGGCCAGCGAACTCGTGGACCGACAGCACCGCGTCATCGCAGGGGTGATAGGCGTAATGCACGGTCGGGCGGTAAGCGACACGGTCGCCATCGAGCACGGAAAGGTAATCGGAGATCGAGATCGCCTCACCGTGCGTGATGAGGAAGCCGTGGAAATGCCCGGCACGAGGGGTCCAGGTGCGCACCCGCGTCGCAGCGCCCGGCTGCGACAGGAAGATGGAGGATCCGCGGCCGAAATCATAGCGGTTGCCATCGGCAGGGAAGTGCCGCTCGTGAGAACCCCAACCGAGTTCGGCGGGTTGGCAGCCCTCGCTGACGAAGCCGTCCACGGACCAGGTGTTGACGAACTCGCCCGGCCGCTTGCGCACCGGCGAGACCTGCGTGTCGCGCTCGGCGATGTGGATGACCTTGATGCCGAGCGTGTGCGCGAGCGCTGCCCACTCCTCGCGCGTGCGCGGGTCGCCCGCAGCGACACCGGTATCGGCGGCGATGTCGAGCAGCGCTTGCTTCACGAAGTGGGACACCAGGCCCGGGTTGGCGCCATGGGTGAGCACGGCGGTCGGTGCGTCGGCAGCGCCCTCGCGCAGCGAGAGCGCAGTCTCGCGCAACGCGTAGTTCGTACGGCGCGCAGCGGGAAGGCTGGGATCGGTGTAGCCCCCCGGCCAAGGCTCGATGCAGGTGTCGAGGTACAGCGCGCCACGCTCGCGGCAGAAGCGGATGAGATCGATGGACGACACATCGACCGACACGTTGATGACGAAATCACCCTCGCCCACCAAAGGCGTGAGCACCGAGCGGAGGTTGTCCTGCTTGATCGCTTGCTTGATGAAGTTCACGCCGAAATGCTGCACGACATGCGAGCCGCGCTCATCCGGCGCGACCACGGTGATGCGGCTCGCGTCGGTGCCGATATGGCGCAGGATGAGCGGCAGCACGCCCTGACCGATGCTACCGAAGCCGATGAACACGATGCGGCCCGGGAATTTCACGTGGATCTTGTGGCTCGTCATGATGTGCGATCGCTCCAGTGGGAGGGGTGACTCAATCGTTCCGCCAATGCGGCGGGAAGGTGCGCGCGTAGCCGGGCTGCGCCTCGATGCGGGCGAGCCAGCGTCCGAGCGCGGGGTAGTTGGAATCGATGGGCAGGAACCGGCTGGCGAGATCGCCGGCGCCGGGTCGCGCGAGGGCACGACGCAGCAATTGGATGGCGGGGAAGATGACCATGTCGATGGCGCTGTAGTCATCGCCCACGATCCAATCGAACCGCGACACGCGCTGCTCGATGGTGCGGGCCTCGCGCGCCACGACATGCATCGCGTCGGTGAGGCCATCGACCGTCAGCGGCGGCTCATCTGCGGGCCCCGGGCCGGTGCCGAGCAATGTGCGGCAGATGCCCATGATGTGCGGTTCAGTGTAGGCCTGGAACTCCTCGATGACCCGGACGATCACCGCCGCTTCCTCGGGCGAACGGCCGAAGATCGGCGGCTCGGGATACTTGAGGTCGAGGTAGTACAGGATCGCCACGGACTCGAAGACCACATAGTCGTCGTGCTTGAGCACCGGCAGACGGCCACGCGGGTTCATCGCCAGCATCTGCGGCGCCTTCTGTTCCTGCAGCGACATCTGCAGGAGGTGGCTGTCGTAGGACAGCCGTTTGTGCTCGAGGGCGAGCAGCACCCGCCAGGAGTATGGGCTGCCGCTGCCCCACCAGAGATCGATGGCCATGCAAAGGATTGTAACGGTAACGCGCAGGCCGGAGAATTCAGAGATGGAACATCGCACTTTCGTCGACACCGCCACCCTGTCCGCCCATCTGCATGATCCGGACTGGGTGCTGCTCGACTGTCGTTTCGAGTTGGCGCAGCCCGGTTGGGGCGAGGCGGCGTTCGCCGCAGGCCATATCGAGGGTGCGCAGTACGCGCATCTCGACCGTGACCTGTCCTCGTCCGTGACGCCGACGACTGGCCGACACCCGCTGCCGGACCCGGCACAGTTCACCCGTCAGGCAGGCGCTTGGGGCATCGGTCCCGACACCCAGGTCGTCCTCTACGACCAGGACATCGGCGTGTTCGCCGCACGCGCCTGGTGGTTGTTGCGCTGGCTCGGCCATCGGCGGGTCGCCGTGCTCGAGGGCGGATGGGCCGCATGGACCGCGGCGGGCCTGCCCACCTCCCAGACCGTGCATCCGAGACCTGCGCGGACCTTCACCGGCACCCCCGACCCGACGATGACCGCCGACGCGGCGGCGGTGCAGGCGGGACTCGCCGCCGGCGCGATCCGCCTCGTCGATGCGCGTGGTGCGGAACGCTTCGCGGGCCGTAACGAGACCGTCGATCCGATCGCAGGCCATGTGCCGGGGGCGGTCAACCAACCCTACACCCAGAACTTCGAGGGTGGTCGTGCGCTGCCGGTCGCGAAGCTGAAAGAGCGCTGGCGAGCGACGCTCGCGGGGCGCAAACCCCCCACGCTCGTCGCCATGTGCGGCTCAGGGGTCAGCGCCTGCCTCAACCTGCTGACGCTCGAGCATGCCGGGCTCGGCGGCGGCAAGCTCTACCCAGGGTCCTGGAGCGAGTGGATCCGCGATCCCGCCCGCCCGGTGGCGACCGGCGCTGAACCCGCGCCGCAGCCCTCCGCTTCGGCCACGGCCTGGAGCGTCGCGCAATCGCGCGAGCTCTACCATGTGCGGGCGTGGGGACAAGGCTACTTCGATGTCAACGAACGCGGTCATGTGGTGGTGCGTCCGGAGCAGCAGCCGGGCCGCGAGATCGACCTCCACGATGTCGTGCAGGGCCTCAAGGCCCGCGACCTCACCGCCCCGTTGGTGCTGCGCTTCTCCGGGGTCCTCGGCCACCGGATGCGCCAGCTGTACGATGCCTTCAGCCGCGCGATCACCGAGAACGATTACCGCAACCGCTACGCGGCGGTGTTCCCGATCAAGGTCAACCAACAGCGCCTGGTGGTCGAGGAGGTGTTCCGCTGCGGAGCGGAGTTCGGTTTCGGTCTCGAGGCCGGCAGCAAGCCCGAGCTGCTCGCGGTCATGGCGATGAGCGAGAACTCGCCGGACCGGCTGATCGTCTGCAACGGCTTCAAGGACGACGCCTATATCGAGACCGCGATGCTCGCCACGAAGCTCGGCCGCTCGATCGTGCCGGTGGTGGAGAACTACTCGGAACTCGGCCTCATCATCAAGCACGCGCAGCGGCTCGGCGTGCGGCCGCAGATCGGCGTACGCGTCAAGCTCGCGAGCGAAGGCTCGGGGCGCTGGAGCGGATCGGCCGGCGAGAAGTCGAAGTTCGGCCTCTTCATCACCGAGATCTTGGAGGCGGTCGCGGAACTGCGCCGTCACGGCATGCTCGACTGCCTGAAGCTCGTGCACTGCCACCCCGGTAGCCAGTTGCAGGACATCCAGCGCGTCAAGGACGCCATCAACGAGCTCGCGCATGTCTATGCGGAGCTCAAGCTTCTCGGTGCCGGCCTCGAGTACATCGACGTCGGCGGTGGTCTCGGCGTCGACTACGATGGCTCGGCCAGCAACGATGCCTCTTCGATGAACTACAGCGTCGAGGAGTACGCGAACGATGTCGTGCACCGCATCGGCAGCGTCTGCAAGACCCGCGGCATCCCGCATCCGATGATCATCAGCGAATCCGGCCGCGCCATCGCCGCGCACCACAGCATCCTGGTGTTCAACGTGCTCGGCCGCTCGGCACTCGATCGGTTCGATGTCAGCGGGCGCGAGGACGAAGGCTCGGACAAAGCCTTTCCGCAGCCCATACTCGATCTGCTCGACGCCTACCGCGAAGCGAGCGGACATCGCTTGGTCGAGTGTTGGCACGACGCGCTGACCGCGCGCGAGCAATGCCTGCAGATGTTCAACCTCGGCCTGCTGTCCCTCGAGCTGCGCGGTCTCGCAGAGCGGCTCTATTGGGCCACCTGCGCACGCATCCGCGACCTGTGCCGGCAGCTGGACGAAGTGCCCGAGGAGCTCACGGACATCGAGACCGTCCTCTCGGACCTCTACTTCTGCAACATGTCGGTGTTCCAGTCGCTCCCCGATTCCTGGGCCATCGACCAGCTGTTCCCCATCATGCCGATCCATCGCCTCGATGAGCGTCCTGCACGCCATGCGGTGCTCGCCGACATCACCTGCGACTCGGACGGCAAGATCGACCATTTCGTCAGCCATCGCGAGATCAAGCGGACGCTCGAGGTGCACGAGATGGAGGAAGGCGACGAGTATTACCTCGCCGCGTTCCTCGTAGGCGCTTATCAAGAGACGCTGGGTGACCTGCACAACCTGTTCGGGGACACCCATGTGGTGCACATCAGGCTGGAGGACGACGGCGGTTGGTTCATCGAAGAGACCGTCGCCGGCGACACCGCCAACAAGGTGCTCGAATACATGGAATACGATGTCGCCGAACTCGCCCCGGCGCTCGCCCGTGACTGCGAACGCGCGATCCGCGAGGGGCGCATGACCGTGGCGGAGGGTCAGGAACTGCGGCGTTTCTACGAGCGAGAGCTCAACGGCTACGCTTATCTGGAGTGAGCGGCATCCGACGCGTCGGGGTGTATCATCGGTCGGCGGGTCACCGGATCCGCCGACCGACACATCAAGCCATCCGTCCGGGAGGACCCCGCATGAACCGTCCGATCCTCGCGCTCACCGCCGCCATCGCCGCGCTGCTCGCCTCCGCCGCCCCCGTCACCGAATCGCGACAGAAGTCGGCGGCGATCGATCTGTCTACGCCAGCCGGGGCTGCACTCGCGCAGCGCAAGATCCAGTGTTCGGCGATCGACAACGTCGCCGTCACCTACACGTTCCACGGTGAGGCTTTCGCGCGCGTACCGGGTGAGCGTGACCGTAAGCTGTTCGATGTCGAGGGCATGAACGTCCGCCAATGCGTCACCGTGACCGATCCGCAGCGCGGCACCGGTTGGCGCCTCGTCTCGCGCGAACTGCTGCTCTACATCGACCCGGCCACGGGCCAGATCCTGCGCGAATGGAAGAACCCTTGGACGGGTCAGACCGTCAAGGTGCTGCAGACCACCAACGACCCGGTCAACCAGCGGCCCGTGTTCCCGGCGACCGCTGACAGCCGCTCGACGGGCTGGCGCGGCACCATCAACGGGGACACTTGGTGGGACACCATCACGGTACCGCTGTTCTATTCCAACCCGCTCGCCGGCGCTTACCAGAAGCAGATCGGCGGCTTCTACCACGCCACGGAGATGTTCAATTTCTTCGGCAAGGTCTCCGAGCTCACCGATCCGCGCAACCCGAGCCCGGCGGTCAATGTCGGTTGGGTGCGGATGGCCGATTGGCTGCCCTGGATGGAGATGAGCGGACGCGCAGGCATCATCTACATGCACGCCGCCGGTCGGAAGATCGACGACTACTCGCAACTGCCCAAGGTCATGCGCGATGCGATCGAACAAGAGTATCCCGCGTACCGCACCCCTCCCCCGGGTGATGACACGCGCGAGAACGAGACCAGTTGGACGCTCTACAAGAAGGCCTTCCCAGCGCCGGCCGCGGTGCAACCCGCCGGGAAATAGCCCCGGTCGCCGTGGAAACGCCACGCTCGACAGGCCTGCCGGCCATCCGGCGGGCCTGTCGTTTACTTCGAACTCGCACGGGTAGTAGCATCGACCCATCGGTGGGCCGAGCTCGCGCCCGCCCCCTTTTCCACGGGAAACGCCATGACGACGATCTATGTAGGCAACCTGCCTTTCACCGCCAATGAAGCCGACCTCCGGGTGCTCTTCGAGCGTCACGGGAAGGTCGACTCCGTCAAACTCATCAACGATCGCGAGACCGGCCGACCGCGCGGCTTCGGCTTCGTGGAGATGCCCTCGGCGGAAGCGCAAGCCGCCATCGGCGCGCTCAACGGTTACGAGATGAACGGTCGTGCACTGCGCATCAACGAAGCGCAGGAACGCGCGCCGCGGCCACCCGGCGGCGGTTACGACCGCCGCTGAACGGCTGCGGCGCGTCGACCGCCCGGCAGCGCAGACTCTCATGGAAGACACCCGCCGCCCCGTGCTCGACGGACGCGTGATCCGCGTGAGCATCGATACGGTGACGCTGCCCAACGGCCATCGCACCGAACTCGAGATCGTGCATCACCCCGGCGGCGCTGCCATCGTCGCGATCGACGACGCAGGACGCGTCTGTCTGCTGCACCAACACCGGCATGCTGCGGGTGGTCGCGTCTGGGAGCTGCCCGCCGGACGGGTGGAACCGGATGAACCCCCGGCGGAGACGGCGCGCCGCGAGCTCGCCGAGGAAGCCGGCGTCTCGGCGCGCGAGTGGCGGTCGCTCGGCGTCTCGCTCAGTTCACCCGGCGTGTTCACGGAGCGCATCCACCTGTTCCTCGCCATGGGCCTCTCGCCGGTGCCGGATGCGCGCGAAGCGGCCGAAGTGTTCGAAGTGCATTGGCTGCCGTTGGAGGAGGCCGTGCTACGCTGCCTCGACGGCCGCATCGAAGATTCCAAGACCTGTATCGGCGTGTTGCGCGCCGCCGCCCTGACCGGGCGCGATCCGACCCGGAGTCCCCCATGAAAGCATTGATGAGCATCGCCCCCGGTGGTCCCCGCAGCCTCGAGCTGTGCGAGGTGCCCGATCCGGTACCAGGCCCCGGCGAGGTGCGCATCGCGGTGCGCGCCTGCGCCATCAACTTCCCCGATACGCTCGTGATCGAGGACAAATACCAGTTCAAGCCGCCCCGACCGTTCGCCCCCGGCATGGAGGTCGCGGGCGTGGTGGAGGCGCTCGGAGCCGGCGTCGAGGCTCCCGCCCTCGGCAGCCGCGTGATCGCCCATGCGCTGGTGGGCGGTCTCGCCGAGAAACTCATCGCCCGCGCCGCGCACTGCGTGCCGATGCCCGATGCCATGACCTTCGAGGTCGGTGCGTCGCTGCTCGTCACCTACGGGACCTCGATCCACGCGCTGCAGGATCGCGGACGCCTGCGCGCGGGCGAGACGCTACTGGTGCTCGGCGCCGCCGGCGGTGTCGGACTCGCCGCGGTCGAACTTGGCAAGGCGGCCGGTGCGCGGGTGATCGCCGCTGCCTCGAGCGAAGCCAAAGCCGCCGTCGCCCGGGCGCACGGGGCTGACGCGACGCTCGTCTACCCAAGCACCGTCACCGACCCGCGCGCACTCGCCGCAGCGTTCAAGGATGCCTGTGGGCCATCGGGCGCGGATGTCATCTACGACCCGGTCGGCGGTCCCTACGCGGAGCCCGCGCTGCGTGCCATCGCCTGGGAGGGCCGCTATCTCGTGGTCGGCTTTCCAGCCGGGATCCCGCAGCCGCCGCTCAACCTCGCGCTGCTCAAGGGCTGCGACATCTGCGGCGTGTTCTGGGGCAGCTTCGTCGAGCGCAACCCGGCGCGGCACCGCGAGCATGTGAAGAACCTGCTGCAGATGTGCCTCGAGGGCCGCATCCGTCCGGAGATCTCTGCTCGCTATCCTCTGGAGCGCGGCGGCGAGGCGCTCGAAGCCTTGGCGGGGCGCCACGCCACCGGCAAGGTGGTGGTGACGATCGGCGAGGGCTGACGGCGCGGGGAAGATAGCGGGAGCGGTGTCGTGTACAACCTGATGTTCCTCGCGTTCGCCGCCCTGCAGGTCGCGCTGTTCGTCTGGTTGCTGCGCCTCTGGCGCGGAACGCGGTCTCCGGCGGCCGCCGTGCTGCTGGTGCCGCAGTTCTTCCTCATCTGGGACAACCTTCGCGTCGCCTCGGGCGTGGTGTTGGGCCACGGGCCCCTGCTCTACTGGTTGTCATGGCCCTCGTTCTGGGCGCATTGGCTGTTCGGCTGCTGGCTGATCATCGCCAGCGGCTCGATCTTGCGCCTCGCCGGGTTCGACTTCGCGAAGCAGCGCCGGGTCATGGGGGCATTCTGTCTCACCGCCGTCGCGCTGATGGTCCACGACCTTCCTTATCTTTGGACCCGCGACATCTACCCGGTCTGCGAGCTCGGGCTGATCCGTTACAGCGGTGCGGTCAACGAGGCGTCGCGCTGCAGCGCCGGGCAGGCCTTGGTCACGAGCGACTTCCCGCTCGCGCCGGTCGTCACCTGTCTGGTCGTCATCGGCAGCGGCGCGCTGCTGTGGGTACGTCGCGGCTTCCCCTGGATGACGCTGGGTGGCGTCGCCATGCTGCTCACCGCAGCGCTGCCCGTGCTACGCGACCACAAGCTCGATAACTTCGGCGAGGTGCTGATCGTGCTCGGTGCGACGCTCGCCATCGCACGCTTCGCGCCGGCTAGCCCGCGAGGCGATCCGACAACTCCAGCAGATGAGAGACCTCGAGGTCCGGGGTCGGACTGAGCTCTGCCGGCCACGGCGTGCCCGTCCGGTTGACCCACGCGGCACGGCATCCGGCCGCACGCGCGGCCACCACGTCGAGGTGGGGATTGTCGCCCACATAGAGCATCTCCTGAGGCGTGACGCCGAGCGCGGCAGCCGCCGCCAAGAAGGCTCCGGCCTCAGGCTTGGCGCAGCCGACCGATTCGGCGTTGAGCATGCCGACGAAATGGTCGTGCAGACCGATGCGCCGCAGATCGGCGTTGCCGTTCGAGAAGGTGGCGAGCGGATACCGTGCGCCGAGCGCGACCAACGCCGGGACGACATCCTCGAACAAGTCCACCTCGTTGCGTGCCGCGATGAAGACCTCGAAGGCCGCCTCACCCACGGCCCCATCGTGGCCGTGCCGCAGTGCGATGCGCCGCAACGCCTCGGTACGCAGCCAGGTCATGTCGTGGGCGCGTGCGGGGTGTTCGGCTGCGAGCGTGGTGCGCACCTGGAAGATCGTCTCAGGGGTCAGGTGCGGGACGAGACCCGGATGCTGCGAGGCGATGAAGTCCGCCACGCGAGCTTCGGCGCGGACCAGGACCGGTCTGACCTCCCAGAAGGTGTCGTCGAGGTCGAAACAGAGTGCGCGGATGGCAGGGGTCATGAGGTACGGCAGGCTCCCGGCAAGGGGCTACAATCAAGGTATCGCTTTGTACCGGTACGCACCGCGGAGCACAACATGTCGATGCCACCCCTTCTCGTCGCCCTCGCCGTCCTCGCCGTGGCCGCGACCACCCAGCCCGCGGCGGCAGACGCCGCGAGCCTCAAGGGCTTCACCGCCAACGATCTGGTGCGACTCGCGCGCGTCTCCGACCCGCAGATCTCACCCGATGGGCGCCGCGTCGCGTACACGCTTCGCGAGACCGACCTCGAGGCCGACCGCGGCCGAACCGATCTTTGGGTGCTCGAGCTCGCCGCGCGTCCGCGGGACGGGGTATCGAGCCCGCCGCGACGGCTGACCCAGCACCCTGCCTCCGACAGCACGCCGCGTTGGGCGCCGGATGGTCTTGGGCTCTACTTCCTCTCGAGCCGCGGCGGCAGCTCACAGGTCTGGTACTTGGCGCTCGCGGGCGGCGAACCGCAGCAGGTGACCACACTGCCCCTCGATGTCGGCTCGTTCGAGGTCTCGCCGCGCGGCGATCGGCTCGCCGTCTCGATGGAGGTGTTCCCCGATTGCGCGGACCTCAAGTGCACCGTCGACCGCGAGGCCGCGCTCGGCAAGCAGAAAGCGAGCGGCCTCATCTACGACCAGCTGTTCGTCCGTCACTGGGACACCTGGAAGGACGGTCGGCTGTCGCAGCTCTTCACACTGCCGATCGCTGCCGATGGCAAGGCCGACAAGCCGGTCAATGTGTCACGCGCCGTGCGCGCCGATGTGCCTTCGAAGCCCTTCGGTGGCGACGAGGACTACGCGTTCAGCCGCGACGGTGCGCGCATCGTGTTCAGCGCACGGCTTTCCGACCGTAGCGAGCCGTGGTCCACGAACTTCGATCTCTACGAGGTCGCGGCCGACGGCAGCGATGCGCCGCGCAACCTCACCGCCGACAACCCCGCTTGGGATGCGCAGCCGGTGTTCCTGGCGAACGGCGATCTCGCCTGGCTCGCCATGGCCCGTCCGGGATTCGAGGCCGACCGCTTCAAGGTGATGCTGCGCAGTGCGCGCGACGGCAAGGTACGTCCGCTCACCGGCGACTGGGACCGCTCGGTCGGCCATCTCGGCGCGAGCTTCGACGGCAAGCGCCTGTTGGCCACGGCCGACGACATCGGCCAAGTAGCGTTGTTCGAGATCGACCCCGCGACGGGTGCGCGCAGCCGACTCGTCGGTGAAGGGCAGGTGCAAGCCTTCGCCCCTGCCGTCCAAGGCGTCGTCATCGCCTGGGCCTCGCTCGGATCGCCGCCCGACCTGCATCTCGCCGCGCGCGGCCAGCCGCCCGCGCGTCTCACCTCGGTCAACGCCGCCCTGCTCAGTGCGCGTGAACTCGGCGCGGCGGAGCAGTTCTCCTTCTCCGGCGCCGACGGCGCGAAGGTCCACGGATATGTCGTGAAGCCGCAGGGCTGGATCCCGGGCAAGAAATACCCGATCGCGTTCATCGTGCACGGCGGCCCGCAGGTCAGCTTCGCCAATCATTGGTCATGGCGCTGGAACCCGCAGGTCTATGCGGGTGCGGGCTACGGCGTCGTGTTCATCGATTTCCACGGTTCGCCCGGCTACGGTCAGGCGTTCACCGATTCCATCAGCCAGGATTGGGGCGGCAAACCGCTCGTCGATCTGCAGAAAGGCCTCGATGCCGCGCTCGCCCGATACGACTGGCTGGACGGCACACGCGCCTGTTCGCTCGGCGCATCCTATGGCGGCTTCATGCAGAACTGGATCGCCGGCAACTGGCCGGACCGGTTCAAGTGCATCGTCAACCACGCCGGTATCTTCGACCAGCGCACGATGTACTACACCACCGAGGAACTGTGGTTCACCGAATGGGAGAACGGCGGCCCCTACTACGCCAACCCGCAGGTGCACGAGAAGTTCAACCCGGCCGACCATGTGACGAAGTGGAAGACGCCGATGCTCGTGATCCACGGCGCGCTCGACTACCGCGTGCCGTACTCGCAAGGCCTCGCGACCTTCACCGCACTGCAGCGCCAAGGCGTCGAGAGCCGGCTCGTGTTCTTCCCGGACGAGAACCACTGGATCCTGAAGCCCGCCAACAGCCTGCTGTGGCACGCCGAGGTGATCGGGTGGCTGGACAAGCACACCGGAGAAACACGCTGAGGCGGTCGCGTCACACGACGCGTCAAGCGTAATCGGCCCGCCACTCCGCCTTGTACGCCAGTCCGAGCGAGACGACGCGCGCCAGCAGATCCTGGTAGCCGATGCCGGCTGACAGCGCCGATTGCGAGAAATCCTCTACCTGAGCGAGGCAAGGGTTGGCGTTGGCCTCGAGCAGGAACACCTGCCCATCGGCGCGGATGCGGAAGTCCATGCGGGCGTAGCCTGAAAGGCCGAGGCTGCGGTAGATTCGGCGCGACAACGCATCCAGTCGGGCCACCACCGCGGGGGCGAGATCGACCGCCGCCGCGCGGGTGATGCCATGGCGCTGTTGGTACTTGCGGTCCCACTTCACCTTGCGGGTGGCGATCCCGGCCTGCCCTTGCGCCAAAGAACCGAAGCTCAGCTCCCACACCGGTAACCGCGTCAGGCGCTCGTTGCCGAGCACGCCGACATACACCTCGCGTCCATCGACGTACTCCTCGACCAAGGCGTCGGTGCCGACCTGGTCGTGGATGAAGGCGACGCGATCACGCAATTGCTGCGGATCCTGGATGACGGAGGCCTGCGCGATGCCGAGCGATGCGTCTTCGGTCGCCGACTTCACGAACAAGGGATAACGCAGGCGGGACGGCACCCGGAACTTGATGCCACGGCGCAGCACCGCGAACTGCGGCGTCGGGATGCGATGGTAGGCGAGCAGCTGCTTGCACAGCGGCTTGTCGCGCGACAGCAGCAGCCCGCGCGGGTTGCAACCGGTGTAGGGCTGTTGCATGAGTTCGAGGAAGGCCACGACATGCTGGTCGTAGGTGACGATCCCGTTGAACTCCTCGAGCAGGTTGAAGACGATATCGGGTCTCCATTCGGTGATGGCGGTGCGCAGCTCCGTGAGGCTGTCGAGCACGCCGAGGCAGCGGACCTCGTGACCCACCGCGCGCAGGGTCGTGATGACATCGAACTCGGTGCGCCAGTCGTCGATCTGTTGGTCGGTGAGGCCCGCCGTGCTCTCAGGGGGCACCAACGACGGATGGACGAGGACCAGGATCCGGAGCATCTTCATAGCGTGAACCTCAGTCTTCCGCCCGCGCGCGCGGCGCGCGCCAACCGTCGAAGCATGCGGGCGGCGGCGGCACGACCTTCGCGCGGTGTGCCCCGCAACCACAGCCGTCGCTCCTGGCAACGGTCGATGACGACCCCCACCAATTGCCTGGCGACATAAGGGTCGAGGTCGAGACGCTCCACCACATCGGCCACCAGACCGGAGCGGATGCTGCGCAGCAACGGCGCGGCGCGGCGTGCCCGCGCCCGTGGCGGGCGCGGACCGAAATCTCGACCGAAACAACCATCCACCAACGCGTAGTCGCGATGGGCGCGGCGCTCGACACCGCGGCGGTAGTATTCGCGCAGCGTCAGTCCGTCGGTGGCCACGGCATCGATGCGATGCTTGGAACGCACCGGCGGTGCGCGGCCGCGGATGTCCGCCATCAGCGCGTCCATGCACTCGAGCTTGCGCAGCGCCGGCCAGCCGGCGTAACGGCTACGCCAACGGGATCTCGGCGCCAACCAGAGCGCGAAGGTCTCGGCGAAATCCTCCGCCGGATGCGCCTGCGCATACCAACCGTCGAGATGCTGGACGAATCCGCGGCTCAGAGGATCGACCGAGTAGGCGTCGGGATAGGGTGCGAGCGGCGGGCCGAAGCTCTCTCGCCAAGCGCGACGGCGACGCAGGCGATAGGCGGAATCTATGGCGTGTCCCGCCTCGTGGCGCAGGATGCGCATGAGGCCGGTGGCGTTGCCGCCCTCGACGACGCCGTTCATCCGACGCTCCAAGCGCTCGAGGCGTGGATGCGCGAGATAGAACGGGATGGCGATACCGGGGATGCCGTCGGGCGAGAACCATTCCTCCGCGAACCAGACATGCGGCCGCAGAGCGATGCCACGCGCATCGAGTTCGGCGTGCAGGCGGCGGATCGCGCGGCGCAGCACCGCACGGCGTGGGCGGCCCAGACGCAGATCGCGGAACCGCATCCGCAACATGGCGGCGTCCGTCTCAGCGGCCCATGCGGGTCTTCTGCGCGCCATACTCGCCTCCTCGAACGGGGCTCCATGAGACCGCGGATCAAGCCCTTGTCCCGCACTTTACGCCGGGTCCACCAGACCGACCAAGGCCTCGGCGAGCAACGCATCAGCGAGGTCTGCGATCATGCTGCGATGCGCGATCGCGGCCACCCACGCCGCCGGGATCGCCTCGAGGCCGTAGTGCGCGCCCGCCAACTGACCGCTCAGCGCACCGACTGCATCGGCGGGACCACCGAGGTTCACGGCGCGCAGGACCGTATCCTTGAAACCGACGCCGACGGAGAACCCCTGCACCACCGCGCTGAGCACGGCGGCTGGGCGTGACGATCCGTCCCAAGCAGCGCTGCGCAAATCGTCGCCTGACGCCAGGATCACCGTCGGCGCGGCGCCCCGCAACGCGACCTGCATCATGTCCGCGAACGCGCGGGTCGCCGTGAAGGTCTGCGGCTCGTGGCAGGTCACGGTAGCGCTCTCGCGCACCGCTGATCGCAGCGCTTCGCGATCGTCCAGGTAACGCATGGCGAACGGCGCCACACGGGCCGGGGCGTCGGCAGCATCGAAGAGCGACGGGTCGGGAACGCCATCCACCAAGGCTCGCGCCACACTGGCGCTGATCCCGAGGCATTCGCCGGTCGCGGAACCCTCGCCCTCACGCTGCCACCGCCGCCATCGCTCGCGTTGATCCTCGGGATCGCTGCGCCCGATCTCGAGCAGGCTGCGCGCTGCGCCGAGCGCGAGCGACATGTGTGCGGCCCAAGCGCCGCGCGGCAGGTCGAGCGGACCCCCGCCGAGGAGGTCCCGCACCGGCGGGAACGCCCCGGGTCGGCCATAGATCGCCGGGGCCGACAAAGCCTCGCCGACCGCCAACCCGAACAGCGCGCCATGGAACCGGCTGCGCACCCGCGCCACCTGCGCGAGCAGGTCACGCTCGGCGGTGGTCTCGGACACATCGACGCTCAAGGCCCCGCCCGCAACGCGGCGAAATCGAACAACCGCGGGTCGGCGAGATGCCCCGCCTCGACTTGGCGCAAGGCCGTGAAGATCGACTCGGTGCGGCCGGGGTGCTCGCGCTCCCAAGCCGTCAACATCCCCTTGATGGCGCGGCGCTGCGCGTTCTCCTGGGATCCACAAAGATTGCATGGGATGATCGGGAACCGTCTGGCCCGTGCGTAGCGCGCGATGTCGCGCTCGGCGCAGTAGGCGAGCGGTCGGATGACGATGTTGCGGCCGTCGTCCGATCGGAGCTTCGGCGCCATCGCCTTCAACCGCCCGCCGTGGAACAGGTTGAGGAACAGCGTCTCGACGATGTCATCGCGGTGGTGGCCGAGCGCGATCTTGGTGACGCCGTTCTCGGCAGCCCAACGGTAGAGCGCGCCGCGCCGCAACCGCGAGCACAGCCCGCACATCGTGCGACCCTCGGGGATCACGCGCTTGACCACCGAGTAGGTGTCCTGCTCGATGATGTGGTACGGCACACCCTGCGCGCTCAGCCAATCGGGCAGCACTTCCGCCGGGAAATCCGGCTGCTTTTGGTCGAGGTTCACGGCCACGAGCTCGAAACCCACCGGGGCACTGCGCTGCAGCGACAGCAGCAGATCGAGCAGGGTGTAGGAGTCCTTGCCGCCCGAGAGGCAGACCATCACCTTGTCGCCCTCGACGATCATGCCGTAGTCGGCGATCGCCTTGCCGACCTGCCCGCGGAGCTGGGCTTGCAGCTTGCGGAAGGTGCCGGAGGGACGCGTCGGATCGGCGCGCAGATCAGCCTGCACCGGCACCACGCGCCGCGACCACGATCAGCCAGACACAGGCGCCGAAGCCCGCAGCCCATACCAAGGAGCGCAGGGTGGCCAGGTCGGCGAGATAACAGGCGAGGTACCCGATGCGCGCGGCGAGGAAGATCCCCGCGACCATCGCGAGCGTCGCATCGGGGACGCCCCCTGCGACCGCCGCGAGCAGCGCTGCTGCGTAGACGGCAAGCGCCTCCCAAGAATTCTGCTGGGCGGCATGCGCACGCGCACGGTATCCGGCGAGCTGTGCGAGCCAGGCGCGCGGATTGCGGTTGTCGTAGCGCGTGGGGCCGGCCTTGGAGATGCCGGCACAGACGATCGGGAACATCACGGCGACGAGCAAGGTCCAAAGAGCAAGAGTCATGGTGTACTCCTCGAAGCCCCATCGGGGCGGAATTCATGGGCGGGGATCGTTCCCCGATGCGCAGCGATCCAGCCGAGCGCGACAGAGACGATCACCAGCGCAGCCAACACCGCCACCAGCAGCGCACGACGCAACGCCACCGATCGACGCTCACGCGCACTCATCGCAACCGCACCGAGCCCTTCTCGTCGAACGGGATGGTGCGTACCAGACCTTCGGCGAGTTTCACCTCTCCGCGCAGGCGATACGACAAAGAATCGGGCAAGCCATCGCTGCGCGCCCGCTCGAGCAGACGCATCACGGTCCCGGCAAGGTTCGCGGTGACGAGCATGTCGAACTCGGCCTCACCCGACGCCGGCACCGTGAAGGACGATCCCGACAGACCTCGACCGAGTTCTTCGCCGCCGATCTGGAGGGTGTAGGAGACACCGCGGACGGCGATCGACCGATCGTTCGGGTTTTGGACCCGCATGCGGGCCTTGAACCGCTGCTCGAACAGGTCGCCGCGGACGATCTCCACGCCGACCACCGAGAGCTGCGGCGGCTCGAGGCGGGGCGTGACCGCGCAACCTGCCGACAACAGCAGCGTGGCGGCGAGCGCACAGGCTGCGAGGACCTTCCCGGGACGCATGAAGTTCGAAACGGTCATTGCAACCCGATTCTAACCAAACCAAGGCGCTAGATAGCCGGACGTCGCCGATAACATGCGTTTAATCTACTGTATTGAATAGCATATGCTAGTGATCGTCAAACACTAGCAGTCATACGAAGCCTCTTTTGGAAAC